>NZ_JBHXLO010000008.1:0-316838 GCF_042721395.1 Lentzea sp. NPDC058450 | reverse complement strand
GGCCGGGGAAGGCCCTCGCGCAGCTGCAGGGCACGACAGGAATCTCCTCCGCGAACTTCTACAACGCCATCGACTCCTAGGACCTGTTGTTCGACGCGGGCGTCCGCCAGTACGTCACGACGCGGCCGTCGTGGTCGGGGCCTTGTCAGGTCAGATCAGGGCTGACCAGCTCGTCTCGACGGAGATGCCTCGCCGGGCATCGCTGCCGGAGGCCTCCAGCGGCAACGCTCTCACCGGGATTGGCCGAGAAGCCGTTGAAGAACGGAAGAGCCCTCACAGAGGTGGCCGTGGTCCTACCGCCGGTCGTCAGTCACCGACAACGGTTTCCCGGCGCCGTTGTGAATCCTGCGGCGTTCTGTTCTTGGCCCGACGCCGTTGGGTTGCCGCTCCCGTCCTGCGCTGCACCAGGGCCATGCCCAGCAGCACGACCAGGGCGCCGACCGGCTCGTGCCACGACAGCCGTTCGCCTAGCACCACGATGCCCAGCGCCACTCCGACGACCGGCGTCAGGTAGGTGACGGTCGCGGCGGTGGTGGCTCCCCAGCCCGCTACGACGTTGGTGTTCCACACGTAGGCGAGGCCCGTGCCCACAACGCCGAGCACCGTCACGCTCAGCACGACCCGCCAGCTCAGTTGCACCGGCGAGATGGCGACGAATGGTGCTGCGGCCAGCATCAGCACCGCGCCGACGCCTACTTGGACCGTTGTCACTGCGACGGTCGGCAGGCCCAGCGGCGACACGAACCTGCGCAGGTACACGAACGCCAGGCCGTAGCAGGAGGTCGCCGCCAGGCACGCCGCCTGCGCCGCTAGCGTTCCTTCTGCTGATCCCTGCCACGGCGCGAGTACGACCAGCACGCCCGCGAAGCCCACCGCTAGCCCCGCCAGGCCTGACCTCGTGAGTCGTTCGCCTGGCAACGCCACCAGCGCGACCAGCATCGTCATCAGTGGTGTCGTGGCGTTGTAGATGCTGGCCAGGCCTGAGTCCACGTGTTGCTCGGCCCACGCGAACAACAGGAACGGGACTACGCAGAGCAGCACCGCGACCGCCGTCAGGTGCGCCCACACCACCGGCTCGCGCGGCAGCCGCTGCCTCGTTACCGCGGCGATCACCGCCAACGCCGCCGCGCCTGTCACCAAACGGCCGAGGACCACCTGCGCCGGCGACAGTCCTTCGAGTCCGATCTTGATGAAGAGGAAGCTCGCGCCCCAGGCCAACGCCAGCAGCGCGAACTGCACCGTCAACTTTCCACGCATGCTCCCGAGTCTCTGGTCTCTTGTTTCTGCGCGCTGGCGGTTTTCGGCCGTTGCGATCGATAGCCGCTGGTCCACTTGGGACGGTCGGGGCGCCTAGGTCGTGGGCGTTCGGTTCTTGGCCTTGGCGGCGCCGATCACGGACGGGGGCAGGTTCTCGCCGGGCAGGTCGAACAGGTCGCCCGCGATGAGGTAGCTGGCGGAGCGGTGTTCCTTGTCCTCCTCGCCGCGGCCTCCGCCGGCGGGTGCGCCACCCATCGGGGCGCCCGCGCCCATGCCGGCGGCCGCCGAGGCGGCACCGGGGGCCATGCCCATCGGCATGCCGCCGCGGCCTTGGGCTTGGACGCCTGCCGCGCCGCCGGACTGCAGGGAACCGCCGCCGGCACCACCGCCACCGCCCGCGCCACCACCGCCTGCACCGAACGCGCCGCTACCACCGGCACCGCCCGCGCCAGCACCGAACGCGCCACCGCCCGCACCCATCTGCGGGCTGAACGGCATCGGGCCGCCCTTCATGCCGGCGCCACCACCGCCGCCTGCCCCACCTGCGCCGCCGGGACCGGTGTAGCCGGGAGCCGTCGGCGAGTACGGAGCGGGACCGCCCTTGACGCCCTGCGGGGTGTAGCCAGGGGCCGTGGGTGAGTACGGGGCAGGACCGCCCTTCACGCCCTGCGAGATGTAGCCCGGGTTCTGCGGGTTGTTCCCCGTCTTTCCTGGGCCCATTTGCGGGACGTACGCACCCGGTTGGGGCGTGTAGGTGCTGCTGCCGCTGCTTGCGGCGTAGGTGCTGCCCGTGCCGGCTGGGTTGTAGGTGGGTGCGGTCGGTGTGTACGCCGCGGCCGCGTTTGTGTTCGTGTTGCCGGTGTAGCCGCCCGTCTGCGGGGTGTAGCTGCTGCCACCGGTTGCACCGCTGCCGCCGGCACCGGTCTGCACGCCGGTCGCCGCGGGTGCGTCCACAGAGGACTGTGGTCGGGTGAAGCCTTCGACGCCGCTGTCGAGGGCTGCGCCGCCGGAGCGCGGGATCGCGATCACCGGTTCCTCGACCTGGCCGGTGTTGGGGTTGAACGGCGGTTTGAAGGAGGGCGTGGACGCGTCGATCTCGCGGGAGTTGTTCTCCATGTCGGTCATCACCGTGACCGCTTCTTCATGCGCCGCACGCGATACGAGGTTCGCTATGGCGATGTCCACGGAGGCGAGCACGAACGCCGGGGTGCCGGGTTGGGAGAGCGCGGCGGCGGCCTTGTTCCAGTCGAACTGGACCGGCTGGGGCATCTGGGCGCGGGCGGTCTCCATCACGCGGCCCTGGTCGGCGACCTTGTTGCCGACCTCGACCGCGGTGCGGGCCGTCTCGTCGACCCAGTCCCCGAGCTTCTTCATCGCCGCGCGGGCGGCCTCGGCGGAGCCTCCGGTCCACTTGGACTCCGAGGCGGTGATCACCGAGTTGATGACTCGGGAGGCCTCGGTGAGCTCGGTGCCGTACTTGCTCCAGTCGGAGCTGATCTGGCCGGCTTGACCGGGGTCGTTGTTGTTGTGCACCGCGGCATACAGCTCTTGGTGCGAGCGCGACGCCCAGTTCTGCGGGTCCGTGAGGACCGGGACGTTCTCGATCTCGCTCGGGTCGGTCGCGGAAGTCATCGGCTCTCACCCATGTGCTTCTTCAGTTCGGCCTGCTGGTCCTGGTCGAGCGCCTCGAAGTTCCCGATCGCCTCCACGATCGAGTTCTTCGTCTGCTCGAGAACCGTGCGGTACGCGGTCATCACACTGACGAACGAGTACTGCTCACCCTCGGCACGATGCGTGAACTTGTCGCGCATCTTGTCGCCCACCGGGTTCGCGCCCAGCGCCGTCGGACGCGCGATGCTCGAGTTCGCCCGCCCGATCCACGAGTCGACCTGGTCGATCTGGGCCTGCAACTGCTTGCGGAGCTCCTCGCCCGCATCCGGGTCGATCTGCACCTGACCCGAGGTGACGGTCTCGCCGAGCGGGACAACGTCTTTGTCACCGACGATGTACATGCCGTCCACACGGACAGCGGGCACGGGCGGTTCAGCGGAAAGCGACAAAGCGCCTGAGACGCGCACCACGAACCTGTGCAACTGTTCCTGGAAAACTCGGATGGCATGAGGGGCGAACGAACTCCGCAGTGGATCGACGGCGACCGGTTGCCGGAAGACGTCCTCGCGACGATCGAGGCGCTCCGCCCCGGCGAGGACCTCTTCGTCGTCCGCGACGGGGTGCCGATCGCCAAGATCTCCGGGGCCGCCAAGCCGTCCCACGCGGGAACGGCGAGCGCAGGCGACACGTGCGACGACGTCACGGTCGTGGCCACGGCGATGAAGCTGTCGAAGTCCGCGCGGACCACGTTGTCGAGCCAGCTGGGTCCCGACTACATCGTGCTCGACATGCACTCCGCTCCCCGGACCGCCGAGGTGCTGCTGGTCCCGCCCCTGAGCCCGCAGCTGATCGGAGCGCTGCGGGAGTCGTTCCCGAAGGCGCGGGTGGTCGTCGCGGAGGTCGAGGACCGCGAGCTCGGGGTCGTGCACGAAGGACCGGTCCGGCGCCTGCTGGACGCGGGCGCGGACGTCTACTTCCCGCCCAGCACGATTCCGCGCCTGGCCCAGCAGTTGGACCGCACGGTGACGCATTTCAACCAGCTCGAAGCCGCTTCCAGCGCGCCGGCGCCGTTGGTGATCGAGCCGGCACGGCCCTCCGAACCTCCCGCCGTCACGACGGAACCGCCACCTCACGCCGTTCCCGAAGCACGCTGACCACGACGAACACCAACGTGGCCACCAGGCTGCCGGTCATGACGACCGCGGTGGCACCGGCCCCGTTGCCGACCACGCCGACCAGCGGCGCGACCGCGGACCCGAGCAGGAACCGGGCGGCACCGAGCACCGCCGCCGCGGTACCGGCCGTGCGTCCGTGCCGGGTCAACGCGAGCGCGGCGGCGTTCGGCATCACGAGCGCCACCCCGGCCAGCACGACCACGAGCGGCACCAGAAAGCCCGCCAGCGCCTCCGGCGCGAACCGGGGAACCACGACCAGGCCGAGCCCTCCGGCGATGGCACCGATCGTCGCGACCAGCATGACGCGCGCCGGGCTGAACCGGCGCAGCAGCAACGGGTTGAACTGGGTGGCGGTGATCAGGGCGAACGCGCCTAGCCCGAAGACCAGTCCGAACTGACGGTCGTTCAGCCCGTACTGCTCGCGCATGATGAACGGCGCCGCGGAGATGTACGCGAACACCGTCCCGAACGCGAGACCCGCCACCAGCGTCAGCGCGACGAACTGCCCGTCCCGCAACACGCTCCCGAACGCGCGCAGGACCGGACGGGCCCGGAAGGAGTTCCGGCGCTCCGGCGGCAGGGTCTCCCGGACCGCGAACATCGCGACGGCCACCAGCGCCACCCCGAGCACGGCCAGCACGCCGAACACCCAGCGCCACGACCCGGCGGTCAGCACCGCACTGCCCAGCGAGGGCGCGAGAATCGGCGCCACCCCCATGACCGCCGTCAGGTGCGAGATCGTCGTGGCGGCCGCGCTCCCCTCGAACAGGTCGCGCACCATGGCCATCGCAACCACCGCCGTGGCCGCCGCGCCCAGCCCCTGCACCACCCGCAGCACCGCGAGCATCGTCACGTCGGACGCGAACGCGCACAGCACCGAGGCGACGACGTGCACGAGCGTGCCGAGCACCAGCGGCAGCCGCCTGCCGACGGCGTCCGAGTACGGGCCGATCACGAGCTGCCCGAGGCCGAGACCGAGCAGGCTGCCGGTCAGCGTGAGCTGCACCAACGGCTCGGTGGTGTGCAGGTCGGTGACGATCGAGGGCAGCGCCGGCAGGTACATGTCGATCGTGAGCGGTCCGAGCGCGACCAGCGAGCCGAGCACGAGGACGAGCCGGAACCGGGCTGAGCGGCTGGTGGGCGCGACGTCCATGGTTGAACTCTCACACAGTGCAGGTCCACTTCGTGCCACTCCCCCAGGTCATACTCGCCACATGGCGGAGGATCTCGCGCTCACCGACTACCAGCTCGGCCTGCGGGCGCGGTTCCTGGCGGCACCCGTGGTGGCGGCACCGGCGCCGTGGCGGCCGGCGGACAGTCACGTGGTCGCCGTCGGCGGGCTGCTCGGGGTCGGGTTCGGCGTCGATCCCGGTAGCGGGCACGACGTGGTGCTGGTGGCGTCCTCGCAGGGGCTCGGGTTGCTGGACGGCGTCAGCGGGGAGCGGCTCGCCCGGGACCGGGAGGACGACCTGGGGTGGCCGGACGACGACCTGACGTGTCCTGGGATCGGGGTGCTCGCCGGGGAACGCGTGCCGGTGGCCGGGCTGGCGGGCGGCGGTCTGCACACCGGGGCCGAGGGGTGGTCGGTGGACGTCGTCAGTCCGGACTGGCCTCACGACCGGGTGTTGTTGTCCACCGGGAGTCCGTTTCGCGGGGAGCACGGCGAGAGCTGGTGGCACGTCTGCCATTCGCGCCACTCGGAGTTGCGGGCAGCCGGGTTCTCGCCGTCCGGGAGGACGCTGGTGGTGGCGACGAGCAGCGACGTCACGCTGTGGACGCGCGCCTGAGCAGGGCGATCCCGTACGCGACCAACCAGACGACCCACAGCAGCCAGCCCGTGAGCCCGAGGAGCGTCAGCGGTCCGCCGGCCACGACCCACGGCGTGAGCGTGGCGGAGACGAAGAGCAGCGCGGCGGCCGCGTAACCCAGCCACGTCTGCCATCCGGGGAGCACCGTCGTGCAGGCGGTCAGCCCGGCCAGCGCGAGCGCCAGGAACACGCCGTTGAGCGTGAACAGGGCGTCGTGCAGGGCCCAGAACGCGGGCGCGACGGCGGGTCCGGCCTCGGGCAGGGCCAGCCGGAGGGCCGCCACGCCGGTGAAGGCGGCGTTCTGCAGCACCAGCCCCGCGAACCCGGCCACCGCCCACCCGTTCCGCTCCCGCACCACCACGCCCGCGCCGAACACCACGGCCGCCACCCACGCCGTCGGCATCAGCGCCGAGGCGACGGCCAGCGCGGTCCCGTCCCCGCTGAAGAACGCGATCACGTCGGCCGGGGCGGCGCCGGTCGCCGGCAGGCCCGCGGGCACCAGCACGACGTTGGCCAGCACGATCGCGCCGGCGAACGCGATGCCCGCCACGCCCGCGAGGCGCGGGAAGGCTATATTGGCTTTAACGTTCATATAGTCAATATAGCGAGAGGCAAGCGGGTGAGTGAGAGCCGTCGGTACGCGTCGTTGCGGCGTGAGGCGCAGGCACGGGAAACGCGGGCCGACATCGCCCGAGCGGCCCGCACGTTGTTCGTGACGCGCGGCTGGACCGCGACGACCGTGCGCGCGGTGGCGGACGAGGCGCAGGTCTCGGTGCCCACGGTCTACGCCGCGTACGGGGACAAGGCCGGGCTGGTGCGTGCGGTCGCCGAGGCAGCGGACCTGGACGCCGACGCCCTGACGATGGTCGCCGAACTGGAGGACGCGGCACCGGGACAGCAGCTCGCGGCCATGGCGGCCTACGACCGGCGACTCTTCGAACGGGCCGGTGACGTGATCGCGCTGGTGAGAGAGGCCGCCCGGACCGAACCCGAGCTCGCGGCCGCTTACCTCGACGGCCGGCGGCGTGGGGACGAGACGCGCGAGAGGGTGTTCTCGTCGTGGCCCGCGACCACGTTCCGCCCAGGCCTGACCCCTGCGGAAGCGGTCGACGTCTACGCGGCGCTGTGCAACATCGACGTCTACACGACGCTCACGGTCGAGCGCGGCTGGCAGCCGGACCGGGTCGAGCGGTGGTGGGGCGAGGCGCTGGCCCGCGAGCTCCTGCGCGTTTAGAAGGTGGCAGCTCCGTTCCCCCGAGCGGCGCCGCCACCTTCTCCCCCTGCCGTGGATCCCCTCATCCACGACGCAGAGCCTGCCAGCCCCAACCTGAAGCCACGCTGAACGAACCTGAACCGGATTTCAGGACGCGACCATGATCGATGCGGCACGCTGCTCTCATGCGCGTGCTCGTGGTGGAGGACGACCCTCGTCTCGCCGGCCTGCTGACCCGCGGTCTGACGGCCGAGGGGTTCGCGGTCGACGTGGAGCGGAACGGGACCGACGGGTTGTGGCGGGCCCGCGAGCACCCGTACGACGTCATCGTCCTCGACATCATGCTGCCCGGCCTGAACGGCTACCGGGTGTGCTCGGAGTTGCGCGACGCCGGGGTGTGGACGCCGATCCTCATGCTCACGGCCAAGGACGGGGAGTTCGACGAGGCCGAGGGGCTGGACACGGGCGCCGACGACTACCTGACCAAGCCGTTCTCCTACGTGGTGCTGGTCGCGCGGCTCCGAGCGCTGGCACGCCGGAGCAGGACCGCCCAGCCGGTGCTGCTCAGGGCCGGTGACCTGGTGCTCGACCCGGTGAGCCGGGAGTGCCACCGGGGGACGGCGCGGATCGAGCTCAAGGCCAAGGAGTTCTCGGTGCTGAACTTCCTGCTGCGGCACGCGGGCGAGGTCGTCACCAAGTCGGAGATCATCGACGGGGTGTGGGACTCGGCGCAGGATCCCGATCCGAACCTCGTCGAGGTCTACATCAGCGCGTTGCGCCGCAAGATCGACGCGCCGTTCGACCGGCGCACGATCACGACAGTGCGGGGTGTCGGGTACCGGCTGGTGGAGCGATGAAGTCCTTGCAGGTCAGGGTGACGGTGATGGCCGCGGTGGTCACGGCGTTGCTGCTCGGCGTGGCCGGGGTGCTGATGGTCGAGTCGCAACGCGCGCAGATCGTGGCGCAGACGGCGGACCGGTCGCGCGTGCACTACGCGTGTGCCGGGCAGAAGTGCGTTCAGTTGTACCGGCAGACGACGGTGCCCATGCCGTCGGCGATGGTCCAGTACGCGAGCACTGAGATCCGGCCCGACCTGTCGGTGTGGCCGATCGGCATCGACGCGCCGTACGAGGTGATCGGTGACGGGCCCGCGTTCGACGAGGTGTTGGCGAGGTCGATCGCTTCTGACGCGCAACGGCAGTTGAACTCCGTGTCGCTGATCGTGCTCGGGGTGCTGGCGACGGTCACCGGGCTGGTGTCGATGACGGTGCTGGCGGCGGTGAGCCGGGTGTTGCGGCCGGTGGCGGCCATGCGGGCCGAGGTGGCCGAGGTCAACGAGCACAACCTCACCCGGCGCGTGCCGGTGCCGTCGTCGGACAACGAGATCGCCCGGCTGGGGGCGGCGATCAACGGAACGCTCGACCGGATGCACCGGACGGTCGAGGACACCCGCCGGTTCGTCGGGGACGCCTCGCACGAGCTGCGCAGTCCGCTGGCGGCGTTGCGGGCCGAGCTGGAGATCGCGTTGTCGCACCCGGAGCTGGCGGACTGGCCGACGGTCGTCAAGTCGGCGCTGGAGGACGCCGAACGGTTGCAGGAGCTGACGACCGACCTGTTGCTGCTGGCCAGGCTGGACGCCGACGCGCTCGACAATGTGGACACCGTCGACCTCACCGCCATCGCCAGGCGAGAGGTGTCCCGCCGGGCGATGGTGACGCTGGACGCCGACGAGCAGGTGATCGTGCCCGGCCGCAAGGCGCAGCTGTCGCGGTTGCTGGGCAACCTGCTGGACAACGCCGAACGGCACGCCGGCACCGAGGTGGTCGTGCGGCTCAAGGGCGGCACCTCGGCGACGCTGGAGGTCATCGACGACGGTCCGGGCATCCCGGAGGCGGACCGGGAGCGGGTGTTCGACAGGTTCACGAGGCTCGACGAGGCACGGACGCGTGCCGCGGGCGGTGCGGGGCTCGGGCTCGCGATCGCCCGGCGCATCGCCACCCGGCACCAGGGCACGCTCCTGGCCACCGACGCCGAGGGCTTTCACGGCATCCGTTTCGTGGCAACGATTCCCACCGGCATCCCGCAGCCGATGAAGGCCTCGGCGACGGCGCCGCAGCGGGTCGGCGACGAGGTCTGGCAGTTCCTCAACGGTTCGATCGTTTCGACCCACTGGCACGTCCCCGAACCACGCCCGGTCCCCGCGATCGAGCTGGACCTGGACCGCATCTTCGGCGAGCACCGGCCCGTCCCGAGGACGATCCGGTCCTGACGGGCCGCGCTCCGGCGGTCCGCCAGGTGGCGGTCGGCGTACCTCCGCACGGACTATTTGCGGGTCGAGTGGAACCGGTCCGCTGAACGCTGCGTCATCCTGTGGAGCCAGTACGTTCCGGGGGAAGGTCGCCACCGTGCCTGAACGCGAGTCGGACATCGTCGAGACCGTCGGAGGCGTGCGATGACGAACCCGAATCCACTGGTGGTCCAGCCCGACGCCGCGCCGACGGGGTTCATGAACGCGGGCACCGGCGACAACGGCTGGATGACCGGCATCTCGATCGCCGAGTCCGCGATGGACACCTACAACGGCATCAAGGACGGCAGCTGGGTCGAGGCGGGCCTCGGCATGGTCGGCCTGGTGGCGGACGCCGCGTCGATGGCGATCGACCCGTTCGGCACGCTGCTGTCCTCCGCCGCGTCGTTCCTGATGGAACACATGCAGCCGTTGAAGGAAGCGCTGGACTGGCTGGCCGGCAACCCGCCGGTGATCGAGTCGTACTCGGCGACCTGGAACAAGGTCTCGGGCGAGATGGGCAAGATCGCGCAGGACTACCAGTCGGCCGTGCAGCAGGGCACGTCCCAGTGGACCGGTCCCGCCGCCGACTCCTACCGCGCCGCCGCGGCCGCCCAGACCGACGCGCTCGCCGGTGCCGCCTCGACCGCCGGTTCGGTCGGGACGGTCGTCGGCATCATGGGCATGGTCGTCGCGTTCGTGCGCGAGATGGTGCGCGACCTGATCGCGGACCTGGTCGGCAAGCTGATCACATGGGTGCTGGAGGCCGTGTTCACGCTCGGCTTCGGCACGCCGGTGATCGTGGCGCAGGCCGTGACCGCGATCTCCAAGTGGGCGACCCGCATCGGTGAGCTGATCGAGAAGCTCATCAAGACCATCAAGAAGGTCTCCCCGATGCTGGGGAAGATCGTCGAGGTCTTCACGAAGATCATGAAGGTCGTCGGCAAGCTGGTCGGCAAGGTGACCGGTCTGGACGTCATCTCCACCAAGTCCATCAAGCCGGGCGGCCTGTTCCACTCCACCAACGCCCCGGACCTGCCCAACGCGGGCGGCACGCACACCAGCGGCTCGCCGACGTCCACCTCGCCGGACGCGTCCCCGTCGTCGCCCTCCTCGCCGGGGTCGCCTGCTTCGCCGGGGTCACCCTCGTCGCCGTCGTCTCCGGGGGCCGGGTCGCCGGACGCACCTGCCGCACCTTCCTCACCGAGTTCCCCCTCGGCACCTTCTTCGCCGTCGTCACCCTCCTCGTCGCCGTCTTCGTCGTCGCCGAGCTCGCCGTCGTCCTCCCCGGACGGTCCCACCCGGACGCCGTCCTCTCCGGACGCACCGAGCCCGTCGACCGCCTCCGCACCCAACGCACCGTCGGGCGCGGCCCCGACCGCCCCTGGCGCACACGGCCCGTCGTCCACTCCGGACGCCCCGGCCGCCCCTCCGCGCAACACCGGCCAAACCACCCAAGCCGGCGTGGCGGCCCCGGAGGCCCCGACCCACGCACCGGCAACGCCCCGGGACACCACCCCGTCCGGCGCCCAGACCACCCCGCAACAGGCCCCGATGGGCGGCGCCCCGGCAGGAGGAGCCCCCGGAGGCGCCCCGGCCGGCAGCAGCCCGTCGGCAGGCGGAGCCCGCCCAGGCGCAGGAAGCGGCTGGACGGGCACGCCGGGTTCGCGCGGCGACATGGGCTCGGGCATGCCCTCCCAGCGCACGCCGGACACGACCCCGTCCGCAGCCCGCCCGTCCCAGCCAGGCTTCACCCCGCCGAACAGCCCCACCCACGGCACGCCCAACGCACCGTCCGCCCCGAACGCACCCCACGGCGGCCCCAGCGCGCCCAACGCGCCTCACGGCGGTCCCAGCGCGCCTCACGCGCCGTCCGGGCCTAACGCGCCTCACGGCGGTCCCAGTGCGCCGTCCGCACCGAACGCTCCGCACGGCGGACCTGGTGCGCCCAACTCGCCATCTGCCCTTAGCGCACCTCACGCGCCGAACACTCCCCACGGCGGCCCGAGCGCACCCAACGCTCCCCACGGCGGCCCCTCCGCGCCCAACGCGCCTCACGGCGGTCCGGGTGCACCACACTCGCCGAGCTCGCCCTCCGCTCCCAACGCCCCGTCCGCACCCCACGGCGGCCCTGGCGCACCACACGGTGGTCCCAGCGCGCCGTCCGCACCGAACGCTCCGCACGGCGGTCCCGGCGCACCCCACTCCCCCGACGCGCCCGGCACCACCTCCCCGGCGGGGCGGCCCGACGCGCCCACGCGGCCGCAGGGCACCACCTCCCCGACCCACGCGGACGCCCCCGCCGCACCGCACGCCGGGCCGAACGCGCCGAACTCCCCCAACGCTCCCCACGTCCCGCAGCAGCCCGGCTTCACGCCGAACGGACCCGGCGCACCGCACGGCGGCCCCGGCTCGCCCAGCGGTCCCGGCTCGCACACGCCGAGCGGGCCCGGCTCCCGTCCCGACGGTCCCGGATCCCGTCCCGACGGTCCCGGATCCCGTCCCGATGGCCCCGGTTCGCGACCGGACGCCTCGCGCCCCCGCACCGACGCGCCCGGAGGACACCCCGGCGGCCCGAGCAGGCCCGATGCGCCGCAGCACCGTCCTGACGGGGCACGTCCTCGCGGCGCCGACGGTCCCATGACGCACCCCGGCCCCCGCACCGACGCACCTGGTCCCCACAGCCAGCGCCCCGACGTGCCCGGTCAGCCGCACCCCGGCTCGCGCCCGGACGTGCCCGGTCCGCGCACCGAGGCCCCCGGCCACCGGCCCGACGGCCCGCCCCACGGCCAAGGTCCCGGCCACGGCCCCGACGGACCCCACCGCGACGGCGACGGGCCCGGCCACCACGACTCCGACAGCCCCAACGACGCACCCGCCAACACGCACCCCGAAGAGCGGCCCTCGCCCGAGCAGGCCCACGAGCGGCACGCCGAGCAGACGCCTGCGGGTGTGTCCCACCACGGCGGCGACACCGACATGGGTGACCTGCCGCACCGCGTGCCGGAGGACCCGCGCTTCTTCACCGCCGACGTGCACGTCACGCCGGACGGCCACGCGCGCATCGGCGGTCACGACTACACACCCGCCGAGTACGCGGACATGTTGCGGCGCAGCGGTTACGACGGCAGCAGGCCCGTGCGGCTCATCGGGTGCGACGCGGCCAGCAACGACTTCGCGCAGCAGTTGTCCCGGCACCTCGACGCTCCCGTCGTGGCGCCGACGAAGCCCGCGTGGACCGACAGCAGCGGCCGGGTGTTCACCAGTGACCCCGAGATCGGGCCGGACGGCACGCGCAGCCCGAAGATCCCGCCGAACGGCGAGTGGGAGACGCACCACCCGGACGGCAGCACGACCAGGGCCAGCGAGGACGGGTACGCGCCCGGCAGCGACCGCGACACCGACGGTGCCGACGCGCGCGACCGCGGCGACGACGACGCGCCCGACACCGACAACAACGACCCCGAGAACCAGCAGCACGACCCGACCGACGACCCCGAGTACACGCCGCCGCCGCAGGACCGGGTCATCTCGCCGGACGACCCGGCGTTCAACGAGCGGTTCGTCGACTTCGACCGGCCCACGCACCAGCCGATCGACCCGAACAACCCCGACGCCCCTCCGCGTCCGCTCAACCGGCACGAGGAGATCGAGGCGCCGCACCGCGACCGCGAGACGGTGCCGGACGGCAACACCGAGCCGGACCGGCTCCGGCCGGTCGAGAACCCCGATCCGGTGCCGGTGCCGCTGCGCGACCACCAGCCGCTGGAGCCGTGGACCGAGTACCCGGTCCGCAACGAGAACGGCACGCGCACGACGTTCATCACCGACGGCGATGGCAACGTCAAGTGGGTCGAGGCGACGCCGGGCCGTCAGGACATGAACATCGACGGCAAGGGCAAGTGGTCCGGCTTCAACCCCGACCTCAGCCACCCGTTGCTGCCGGACGCCAAGTACCAGGTGCCGAACTACCACAACAACGAGAAGCTGTTGAGCTTCGAGACGGACCAGCACGGCCAGACCCACTCGATGACGGGTGACGTCGAGGCGGGCGGCCAGAACAAGAACTACCGCGACGACGACGCGGGCAAGGGTGCCCAGCAGCGCGCCTACCAGGAAGGCGAGGCCGCGTACCCGAGCAACCCGCCGGACCGCGAGCTCACGCCGCAGGAGATCGAGGACTCGCGCGTCAAGTGGGCCGGCGGTCACCTGCTGGCCAACGAGCTCGGCGGGTTCGGCGAGTACCTCAACATGCACGGGCAGATGGCGGCGTCCAACTCCGGCAACGCGCGCGACGGCTGGTTCCACGACCCGTCGTGGCGTGCCAAGGAGAAGGAGCTCGTCGACTTCTCCAGCCAGCCGCACCAGGACGTCCAGAACTACCAGGTGCGCGCGACCCGTGAGGCGGACGGCGTGCCGTCCGAGGTGACCATGCGCTGGCAGGAGGTCACGTACGCGCGGAACGCGGACGGTAGCGTTCAGCTCGGCCCGGACAACAAGCCGGTGGTGGAGAACGTGGTCACCAAGGAACGCGTCTTCCCGAACCGGCCGGAGGTGAACTATGGACCCCAGAACCGATACAAGGGTCGCTGAGCTCTGCCGGCTGCTGGAGGCGGGCGCCCCGGTCGGCTGGCACCGCGTCACCCTGGACGTCTGGGCGAACGTCATGGCGTACGAGCTCGCGTCGTCCGCGAAGGACGGTGAGGGCAGGTTCGCGGGCGAGGTGCGGCTGGCGGAGATCACCGACCAGCTGCAGGAGCTGCGCGAGGAGATGTACGAGGAGGGCCGCGGCACGTGGCTCTCCGCCCGGTTCACGCTGCACCGCGAGGCCGAGCCCGAGGTGACGTTCAACTACGACGAGAACCCGCGCTGGTCGCCGGACCTGCACCCGATGATGTTCGTGCGCGACCTGGAGGCCTTCCCGCGCACGGACGAGCACGTGCCGGACTGGCTGCGCGAACTCGTCGAGCGCGCGCTCGAACTTCAGCGCGCACACGAGGCGAGCCTGGCCGATCAGTAGGCTGACCGGGCCCGACCGCGATCTAGGAGGAAGCGACAACCATGGCGAACTGGCCGGCGCTCAGCCCCGTCGAGCAGCAGGAGAAGCTCGCGGAGATCACGCAGGAGATCCTGCCGACCCTGCCGCAGGGGTGGTCGCGCCTGGTGCTGCGCGCCAAGATGATCGGCCCGCACAGCGAGGCCGACACGGGCGTGAAGATGACGGACGGCACGGTCCGCGGCTGGTCGTTCCCGCCGGAGGTGTGGCGCAAGTTCCAGCAGCTGCGCAAGGGCATGTACTCCGAAGGCCTCGGCTCGTGGATCGAGTTCGAGTACATCCTGGACCCGCCCGGCAAGTTCGCGATCCGCTACAACCGCGACGAGGCCCCGAAGTTCGACGCGGCCCCGTCCCCGGAGAACTACGCGACCGAGCAGAAGTGGTTCCCGCGCGCCGACGAGCAGATGCCCGAGTGGTTCCGCCGCGGCCTCACCCCCGCCTAGCTCACACACTCACGGCGCGTCCGAAGTGGACGGACACCAAAGTCCACTTCGGACAGAATCTGATTGCTGACATCTCTTCGACGTGGTGTGGCAGGCTCGCGACGTGTTCACCGAGCTGTCTCCTCACGCGCTGCGCTGGGACGAGGTCGACCCCGCCCACCACCCGTTCGACGCCGGCACGGCCGCGCAGGTGATCCGGTCGCTGGGTCCTGCCCAGCGGGTGCCGATGAGGCCCGACGGGTCCGCGGCCGACCGGTCGGTGATCGAGTGGAGCTACCGCGAGGGCCAGTCGTGGGCCGACGAGATGTCGCGCGCGTTGGCCGAGCGGTACGGACGATGGGTGCTGGGGTGGCGCTGGGCGCACGACGAGGGTGACTTCGACGGCGGCCCGGTGGGGAGCTGGTGCTGCCCGCGCGACTCGATCACCACCCCTGACGAGACGCTCGGCCGCGTGGTCGCGGGAGTGTGCGAGTGGCGGGCGTGGGTCGAGGAGCTGGCCGCGTTGTTCTCGCTGTATCCGCTGGAACGGCGGGAAGAGGGCGTGCGGGCGGTGATCCTGCGGGTCGCGGACCGGACCGGTGGCGGCAGCGGCTGGTACGGGCACTGCGAGCAGGCGCTGACGTGGTTCCTGCAGCGGTGGGACGTACCGGTGGCGGACGCGCGGAAGCTGGTGCGGCAGGCGATCGGCGGGCAGTTCGAGAGCTGGACCCTGCCGAAGGCCGGGGTGGTCGGCGAGGTGGCCGACCGGATCGCCTCCTCGGTCGACGCCGAGGTGCCGGACCACCTCGCGTCGTGGCTCGTCGAACGGACCGAGGTGCTGTGGCCGGAGGAGACGCTGCACCCGCGCACGCGGGACGGGGCCGTCGCGTCGATCGACGAGGTCGACGCCGCCGACCCGGCACGCGCCGAGGGCATGCGCGCCGCGCTCCGGCAGGTGCGGGAGGACGCCTCGGCGGGTGCGGTGCTCGACTTCGCCTTGCTGCGCGGCTGGCAGCTCCACGTGCTGGGGGCGCCGCAGGAGTTCCGGACGTCGCCGGCGTTCGCCAAGCAGGGGCGGGAGCGGTACGGCATCGACAGCACGACTCGCGAGCGGTTCGACGCCTGTCTGGCCGAGAGCGAGGAGGACGGTCTCGGCGTGGCCGCCCGTGCGGCGCGGGTGTACCTGGACGTCTGCTTCTTCCACCCGTTCGACGACGGCAACGCGCGGGCCGCGTTCCTCGCGCTGGTGTTCGTGCTGGCACGGGAGGGGTACGGGCTGAACGCGGCCGGGCTGTTGCGGAGCGTCTCCTACTGGGCGGACGCGCAGGACGCCCGGATGCTCGCCCGCAACATCGGGTACCAGCTCAGCCGCGGGTAGCGTCGTCCGCAGGGGGTGGACGTGGCCGCAGTGGCTGTCATCGGGGACGTGGGCGGGCACGCCGAGCTGGTGCGGCGGGCGCACGAGGTGTTCTGGCCCGACCCGTTGCCCGCGGAGGGTATCGCCCTCCTGCGGGAGTGGTGGCGTGACGGCGGATGCGGGTGGCGGCGGCGATCACCAGTGGCGGCGAGGAGTTCCTGCTCACGCACGCCGGGGTGACGTTGGCCGTGTGGCAGGAGTTGCACGAGCCGTGGATGCAGTACCGGGGAATCGTGCCGTTCGGGCAGATTCACGGGCATTCCACGGTCGTGCACTTCGGGGATCAGCGGTGGACGTGCGACGGGCGGGTCCGGCAGCGGGCGACGGCGGACTGGCAGGCTCGGCACGTGCGGGTGCGGGTGAACGGACGGACGTTCATCGGGGTGGACCCCGGGCACGGACGCGCCGGCGCGGCGTCGTGGGCGCCGCTGCTGCTCGACGCCGACGAGGTTTGTCCCGGTTTGCCCCCGTATCGGACACGAGCTTTGCCTTGGGGCGACCGGGAAACGGTCGCGGTCTGGCCAACGCGCGCGCTCTGGTCTATACCAATAATCAGCCGCCGCGACCCCTTGGCCCGAGGAGTTCGTCATGCTGAACAGACTGGTGAAACTGGGTTTGGCCGCTGCTCTGGCGGTGGTGGTGCTGCCCGTCGCACACGCTCAGGCGGCGACGGTGTCGTCGGTCGCGCCCTACGTGGACATGGGTGCCTGGCCGACGCCGGTGTTGTCGGACATGGCGAAGAAGGGTGGCGTGAAGAGCTTCACGCTCGGGTTCGTCACGTCGTACGGGTGCAAGGCGAGCTGGTTCGGCGCCTACGACCCGCGCGCCGGGTGGCAGAAGGAGGAAATCCAGAAGCTGCGCGCGGCCGGGGGTGACGTGAAGATCTCCTTCGGCGGTGCGTCCGGCATCGAGCTCGCCTACTTCTGCACCACGCCAACGGCTTTGGCCAACGAGTACGACGCCGTGGTGAAGGCGTACTCGCTCAAGTACGTCGACTTCGACATCGAGGGCGCGGCGGTGGCCGACCCGACCACGATCGCGCGGCGCTCGCAGGCGTTGAAGATCCTTCAGGACCGCAACCCCGGGCTGAAGATCTCGCTGACGCTGCCGGTGCTGCCGAGCGGGCTCACCGCGGACGGCGTGAACGTGGTGCGGTCGGCCAAGAACGCCGGCGTGAACCTCGACCTCGTCAACGTCATGGCGATGGACTACTACATGGGTCCGGCCGACCAGGGCGCGCGGGCGATCGCCGCGGCGAAGGCCACGCAGGCCCAGGTCAAGTCGGTGTACGGGCTGGCGGACGCGGCCGCGTGGAAGAAGGTCGGCGTCACGCCGATGCTGGGCGTGAACGACTCGCAGAACGAGATCTTCTACCAGAAGGACGCGCGGGCGCTGGTGAGCTTCGCGTCCTCCGTGCACCTCGGCATGCTGTCGTTCTGGGAGCAGGGCCGCGACGCCAACGCGTGCAACGGTGCGCTGTACCGCTGCAACAACATCCCGCAGCAGCCCTACGAGTTCGCCAAGATCTTCTCCGCGTACAACGGCTAGCCGAGCGTCCAGGTGGCCGTGTCGGTGTAGGCACGGCCATCGCGCGTCCCCGTGATCGTCACGGTGTTGGCGCCCGGCCGCAACGTGATCGGCCACGTGTAGGTGCGGTCGGCTGCGGGCGGTTTCGGGGCGCCGACGGCGACGCCGTTCAGGACGAGCTGCACGTCGGAAACCGTTCCGTACGCCCGAACCGTCGTCGCGGCGGTGGTGCGTTGCGTCCAGCGGGCGCTGTTCAGGTGCACGAACGGCGTGTCGGTCCACTGCGACTTGTAGAACCAGAACGCGTCCTTGCGCACCGCGCGGTCGTAGGTGACGAGACCCTTGTCGTTGCGCCCCAAGGTGTCGCCCTCGGACCGGCTGTCGACGGCGAAGTCGAACATGTTCCACACGAACGTACCCCACAGGAACGGCCGCGTCTTGATGTCCGCCCAGTGGTTCTCGTGCACGAGGGTCTGGTACTCCTCCGGGTGCCAGCGCGAGGTCGTCACGGGCGGGCGCGGGTTCTCCTCGTGCTGCACCACGCTGCCGCCCGCGCCGTACTCGCTCAGCGCGATCCGGCGGGCGGGGTCGCGGGCGTGCAGACGGTCCGCCCAGCCGCCGGGGCCGCTGCTGCTGGTGTCGTACCAGCCGTAGTACTTGTTGTAGGCGGCCAGATCCGCGTGCGACGACACCGGGTCGAGGTCGCCGATGTGGCTCGCGTACGTCGAGTGCCGGCCGGAGTCCTCGGCCCGCACCGACGCTGCCAGGTCGCGCAGCAAAGCATTCGTGGCGGTGTTGCTGGTCTTCTGCTCGTTGCCGATGCCCCAGAACGCGATCGACGGGTGGTTGAAGTTCTGCCGCATCATCTCCAGCAGCTGCTGCTGGGCGTTGGCCCGGAACGCCGCGCTGTCGGTGATCTCGTTGACCAGCGGGATCTCGGTCCACACCACGTACCCGCGCTCGTCCGCGAGGTCGTAGACCTGTTCGGCCTGCTGGTAGTGGGCGGTGCGCAACGCGTTGACGCCCATCTCGTCCATCAGGTCGAAGTCCTGGCGCACATCGGCCGGCTTCAACGCCCAGCCGGCGCCGAGCCGGTCCTGGTGCGCGTTCACCCCGTTGAGCCGCAACGGCTTCCCGTTCAACGAGAAGCCCGTCGAAGCGTCGACGGCCGTGGTGCGCAGGCCGAGAGGTTCGGTGACGACGTCCTTCACGGCACCGGAGTCGGCGTCGATGATCTCCACGCTGGCCCGGTACAGGTACGGGTCCGCCTTGCCGTTCCACCGGTGCGGGCGCGCGATCGTGACGGTCTGCACGGTGTCGAACCCGGTGGCGGCGTTGACCGAACGCACGGCGGAAGTCGCTTCACCGGCGATGACACCGGCGTGATCAGCGACGACCGTGCGCACCTTGACGCGCGCCGCCGACGCCCGGTTGTTCCAGGCCATCGTGGTCACCTCGACGCTCGCCGACGCATCGGTCAGCGACCGTTGCCGCAGGTACACGCCAGGCCCGCCGGAATCGCCCATACGCACACCCAGGAGGTCCAGCGCGGTCAGCGAGACGCCCCGGTAGATGCCGCCGAAGAAGGTGAAGTCCGCCGAGATCGGGGCGATGTCGGACTTGGCCGCGTTGTCGGCCTTGACCGCGATCACGTTGTCCTGCCCCAGTTTCAGGGCGGAGGTGGCGTCGAACCGGAACCCGGCGAACCCTCCGCGGTGCTGCCCGAGCTTGACCCCGTTGACCCACACGTCCGCGACCTGGTTCACGCCGTCGAACTGCAACCACAGCCGTCGCCCGGCCAATGAAGAAGACGGCGTGAAGTGCTTGCGGTACCAGCCGATTCCCCGGTAGTAGTTCGCGCCGCCGTCCTGGCCGTCGGTCGCGTTCCACGTGTGCGGCACGGTGACCTGCGCCCACGACGCGTCGTTGAAGCCCGGTGTTTCAGCCCCTTGAACATCCGCGCGCAGGAACCTCCACCCCGCGTCGAGGCTCACCTGCGCGCGGGTCACCGGCGGCACGTAGGCCGAAGCCGCTGGCACACCAACGAACATCGCCGAGAGCAGGACCAACGGCAGGAGCAACGCCGGCAGACGTGTCATGTCCCATGACGCTAGGGGCGCGATGAAAACGGTGTCAACGACGTGAGCTAGTTCCGGTACAACGGGTTCGGGCAGTCGACGTACCGGCTCGCCGCCCCCTCCGCACGCGTCCAGCGCAGCAGCAGGTTCGCCTTCGCCGGAACGAACGGCGCGCTCAGCAAAGCCGAGAGCAGCGGTGGCGAGCCGTGATCACGTGCATAGGCGACGAAGACATCCCGTGCCTCGCCCCACACGTCCACGCCGGGGTGCCGTGCCAGCACCGCACCGGCGATCTCGATCAGGTGGTTGACGATCAGGCAGTACTGGAGCCGCTCCCAGCCCTTGGCCTCCGACACGCCGCGCGACCCGTCCAGTCCGTCCATTGAGGACAGCAGGGCGGAGTGCCGGGGCAGCAGCCGCATGCCCTCGGGGTCGCGGAAGATCGCCTGCACCGGCAGCCCGGCGCCGTCCACCCCGACCAGGACGTTCTGCAGATGACACTCCATCACCACACCGTGCGCGAAGAACGCGTGCAGCACCGGCGGCACCACAACCGAGACGTACTGCCGGAACCACCGCAACGCGCCGTCGGAATCCAGGCCGTCCAACGGGTTCCCGTCGAACCCCTCGCTGATTCCCGCCGCCAGCAACGGGGTCACGCCGGGCAGCACGTGCTGCCGGACGCCGTCGCGCACCACGACGGCCAGGCCCTCGAACGACGCAGGAGAGGTCCGGTAGCCGCGGTCGATCAGGAAGGCGGCACCGGGGAACACCGAGGAGATGTCCGCGAACACCGGTCTCAGCAGGCGGGCGAGCGGCGGGATCCAGCGCAGGTCGTGCGCCCACAACCGGCGCACGTCGTTGGTGATCTGCACGTCGAGGCTGAACTTGTAGAACAGGTCGGCGGCGGGGTCGTAGACCGTGCGCACCGACGACGTGGGCCACACCTCACCCAAGCCAGAACTCGAACTTTCCATTCCCAGCAGGGAAAGCTGCCACGGATGCGCCGGCAGCACGCCCTCCGGCAACGGCACCTCGCCGTCGTCGACGAACGCACCTTCCAACTGCGCCAAGGGGAAGCTCGCGTGCACCTCGGGCGAGTACGGCAGCCACTCCGACGGCGGCAGACCGCCGCGGCCCTTCGGCGCCGGGTGGTACCGGTGCCCGGCGACCAGCGCCTGCTCGGAGCGCTGGTAGAGATCGGCGGGCGGCGCCGTGCGCGCGTCCAGCACGGCGGCGATGGCCGACCGCGAGCCCGCGATCTCGTCCAGGAACCCGACCGGCGGGTCCCCGAGCTCCTTGCTGATGAGCACAGCGAGTTCGTGCCACGCCAACGGTTGCCACGAACCGGTGAACACCTCGGGGTCGGACAGCCAGCGGCCCTCGCGCGCCCGCAGCAGGGTGCCGCTGCGGGGCAACCGGAGCGTGCCGCCGGCCCACTCCCCCACCTCACGGCGCAGGCAGTTCAGCAACGCCGTCGCGGTGATGCCGTCGGGATCAGTGATCGCTTCCACCGGTGTCCGCTTCCCTCTGGCTGTGTGTCAGGATCGACTCATTCTGACGCACACGCCGATCGAGTCCGACTTCCTCGCCGCACTGGGTGAAAACCGCGCCGAAAGATTCCTCGCGGAGCTGCCGGGGGCCCGTGCGGCGATCCTCGCGCGCCTGCGCCGGGCGTTCGCGCTCGAACCGTTGCCGCAGGTCAACGACCCGGACGTCGACGTCCACCCGGTCGACCTCCTCACCGCACAACGCTGGCCCCGCTCGGAGAACCTGATCGCCGAGGTCGCCCACAGCGTGGCCGGACTGGCCCTGTCCCGCACAACCGCCCCGCTCACCACTCCATTCCTGGGCAGAAGCCTGGAGGAGCACGAGCAGAGCGTCGTGGACGGCCATCCGCTGCACCCGTGTTGCCGCAACCGCACCGGGTTCACCGCGGCTGATCACCTCGCGTACGGCCCGGAACACCGCCCGATCGTGCGACTCGCCCTGCACCCGGCGGCACACCACGTGACGTTCGGGGACTGGCCGGACGACCTCCGCGACGGCAACCGGATCCTGCTGCCCGTGCACCCCTGGCAGGCGGCCGAGCTCGGCATCAGCACCGCGGGCACCCTCGACGCCAGCCCGCTGATGGCGCTGCGCACGCTGTCGGCCGGTTCCTGGCACGTCAAGACGACGCTGAGCGCCCAGATCACCTCGGCCGTGCGGGACATCTCGGCGGGCTCGATCGCGACCGCCACGACCGTCTCCGACTTCCTGAACTCTGCCGTCGAGGGCATCGAACTGCAGCACAACCGGGCATCCGCCGCCGTCCTGACGAACGGCGAACCGGACCGCCGGCTCGGCGTGATCCTGCGCGACCGGCCCGTGCCCCGCGTCGGCGAGACCCTGCTGCCCCTGGCCGCGCTGCGCAACCACCACGTCCCGGACCCGGTCGAGTGGCTCGCGGAGTTCGCCGAACTGACCGTGCCGCCGCTGATGACCCTGCTCGCCCGTGGTGTCGCGTTGGAGGCGCACGAGCAGAACCTCGTGCTCGGCCTGGTGAACGGCCGCCCGAGCCGGGTGATCTACCGCGACCTCGCCGACATCCGCGTCAGCCCGCGCCCCGGCCTGCCGGAGAGACTCCACGCGGGCCCGGAGGCGTTGCGCGCCAAGACGTTCGCGACGTTCTTCGCGACCGCCCTGACCGGCCTGATCGACACCCTCGACGCGGACCCGGCCGACCTCTGGGCCGTGGTGGCGAGGACGATCCCGGACACCCCGGACCGGCACGCGCTGCTGAACGACCCGCTGCCGGCCAAGCCGCTCACGCTGATGCGCCTCGACCCGGCCACGAAGGCCTGGGCGCACCTGCCGAACCCGTTCAGGGCTTGAGCAGCACGTCCCGGTGCTGCCACGCCAGCGACAGCAGCGCGGCACCCGCGGCCTGCGTCGGTTCGTGGTGCACGAACCGGTCGACGTTCGCCTCGATGAACTCCAGCCCGCGCAACACCTGGCCTTCTTCGTTCTGGGCCACCAGATCCCCGAACAGCGCGTCGAACTCCGCCGCCTCGATCACGGCCACCGTGAGCATGTCCGTGGCGAACGTCAGCGGGTCCACGCCCATCCCGAGGTAGAACACCCGGGCCGCCGCCGTCAGCCGCCGCGCGAACGGCCACGCGTCGTAGTCGACCGATCCGATCTCCTCGGCCCCCAGCATCTCCTCGGCGAACTCGCGGATCATGCAGTGCCACAACGAGAAGTCGGCCTCGGACGTCCCCTGGAACACCCCGACCGGCAGCACCTGGAACATCCCGCCCGCGTGCCCGACCCGCTTCGGGTCCCGCCAGTGCAGGAAGAACGTCGCCTCTCCGGACGCCACGTCGTGCCGCAGGGTCAGCGTGCTGATGGCGACGTTCACCGGCCGCCGCCGCAGGTCACACGGATCCCCCACCGCCGTGCGCAACGGCAACCCGGCGGCCTGACCCGCGTACTCGTGCGCGCAGGCCTCGCCGACGTCGATGCCGTCGAAGTAGGTGCCGAGCCCGAACGTCAGGTGCCCGCCGTCAAACCCCAGCAGCCGGTAGGTCTCGCGGTTCTGGAACACCGACGGCGCGGCGAGGGCGGCCATCGCCGCCGAGTAGCTGCCGAACCCGTCGGGCACGGCGGAGGGCGGCAACACGGGCAGGGCCGGTGACTCCCGCAGTTCCAGCGACAGGTCTGACAGCGGCACGGGCGCGGCGGGCATCCAGGCCGGTGACGTCAGCAGCGGGGTCCCGGCGACCCTGGGCACGTCCGGGTACTCCGCGGCGGCCTCGACGGCCAGCCGATGGCGGTGTTCGAGCAGATGGGCGCGCACTTCGAGCCACTCGGCAGACGTCGGCATGCGCTCATTGTGCTGAACTCGTGCCGTGCTGGAGAAGTTCGACCTGGAGGTCTACGAGTGGTCGGTGCGGACCCTGCGCCGGGCAGCGGGCATCAGGCGGTTCCGGTCGTCGCTCGGAGAGGCACTGCACTTCCTCTCCTGCAAGCTCGCCGAGGAAGGACGCCACGAGGAGGCTCTGGCCGCTGCCGAGGAGTCCGCCGCGCTCCTGCGGGAGCAGTTGCCCCACCGGCCACGCCAGGTCGGCGCACGGTACGTCAACGTGCTGCAGTTGCAGGCCGCGCTCCTGCACCTCCTGGACTGGCACACGCGCGCCGCCGACGTCGGCTCGGAGGTGCTCCGCATCGAACGGCGCCTGGACGGCCGTCTCGACCGCGGGCAGAGGCTCGCCCAGGCGGAACGCGACTACGAACTGTACCGAAGAGCGGCGGACATGGCTGACTGACCGGGCCTCCGCCTGACCCGGTCGCCGCGCCGTGAGCCGGTCAGGCCCGCCAGCGCCGGGACGCGTGGACGACCTCGCCCACCGCGCGGGCCAGGCTTCCGTCGGCGTCGACGTGACTCTCGTAGTGCTCGGCCGGCAGCGGCTGGGCCACCTGGGGCGGAGCCTCGTACGGGTCGCTGTCCTCCCACCGCAGCCTGCGCGCCGTCTTCACGAACGCGATGGCCGCCGCCAGCAGCAGCACCCCGACCACGGCCGGCCACAGGACCGACTCCGCGACCGCGATGGCGAACTGGACCTGAGCCACCACGACGAAGACCACGGTCAGCCCGACCACCGACCACGGGGCCGATCTGCTGTCCTGTCTGCGCTGGGCGGCACCGGTTGCCCCCATTGGCGTCACCTCCACCGATGTTGCCTCGGACATCGGCGATTGATCGCACGGAGTTACAGGGCCAAGGGTACTCCTCGGTCGTTTGGTTGCAGACCGTCACCTTCCGGACAACCGCCCACCTGCGCGAAGCCGCAGCACAGCGCGTGCGCGATTCACTCGGTGGTGTGATCATCAACTCGTGTCAGCACTGCACGCGGGAGACCCCGCCTCATTCGCCGCCGATGTTCTCGACGAGGGTCCGGCGGAGCTCGAGTTCGTGCCCGGCGTCGCGTCGAGCCGTCCTACCAAGACGTGCGCGGGCGGCGCGCTGATCCGCGATTCCAGCGGACGCGTGCTGTTCGTCGTGCCTACCTACAAGGCGGTGCTGGACATCCCCGGTGGCATGACCGAGAACGACGAATCGCCCAAGGCCGCGACCATCCGGGAGATCAAGGAGGAGCTCGGGGTCACGCTCCCACTCGGACCGCTGCTCGTCGTGGACTGGACGCCCCGCAACGGGGTCTGGCGCGACTGCCACCAGTTCGTGTTCGACGGTGGCGTGCTCGACGACGCGGTGGCGTGCGACCCGGAGCTCGCCGGTGTCGTCTACCTGACGCTGGACGAGGCCCGCGACCGGATCTACCCGTCGCTGCACCGCAGGCTCACACTCGCCGTCGTGGCACAGGAGAGCGGTTCCACGAGGTACGCCGAGTTCGGCCGGGAGGTCTGATGAGGATCGTCTCGCTGCTGCCGGCGGCGACCGACGTCGTCGCCGAACTGGGGCTGCTCGGCCACCTGGTGGGCCGCACCCACGAGTGCGACTGGCCGGCGGCCGTCGAGACCGTGCCGGTCGTCACGAGCACCGGCGTCGACCAGAACGCGCTGAGCAGCCGGGAGATCAACTCGACCGTCCACCACGGCTCGTCGCTCTACGGCCTGGACGCCGACCTGCTGCACGACCTGAAGCCGGACGTGATCCTCACCCAGGACCTGTGCGACGTCTGCGCGATCTCCTACCGCAAGGTCACCGACACGGTCCGGATGATGGACATCGGCCCGACGGTGCTCAGCCTCGAACCTTCCACTTTGGACGAGGTGCTCGGCTGTCTGAAGACGGTCGGCGACGTCCTCGGCGTCGACAGCACCGACAAGATCGCCGCGCTGCGCGAGCGCGCGGACGTGATCGCGCAGCAGACGAAGGACCTCCACCACCCGCGCGTGGCCGCGATCGAATGGCTCGACCCGGTGTGGCCGGCGGGCCACTGGGTGCCGGAGCAGATCGCACTCGCGGGCGGCACGCCCCTGATCGCCGAACCCGGCGAGCACACCCGCCCGATCACCTGGCAGACCGTCCACGACGCACGGCCGGACGTCGTCCTGCTGATGCCGTGCGGATTCCCTCCGGAACGGACGATGCGGGAGCTGCCGGACGAACCGCTCCCGGAGACCTGGGTCCTGGATGGACCGTCGTACTTCAACCGCCCCGGACCGCGGGTCGTGCGCGGCGTCGAGGTCCTCGCCCACGTCCTGCACGGCATCGGCGAGGTGTCCGCACACGAGGCAACTAAGCTCCCGGCATGGACCTGAGCGCGTTCCCCCGAGTCGCCCTGGGCAGCTGGCCGACCCCGCTCGAGCACGCGCCGAGACTCGCGGCCGCGCTCGGCAGCCCGCCCGTCCTGATCAAGCGCGACGACGTCAACGGCCTCGGCGCCGGCGGCAACAAGCTGCGCAAGCTGGAGTTCCTGCTCGGTCAGGCGATCAAGCAGGGCGCGGACACGATCATCACGTTCGGCGCGTTGCAGACCAACCACGGCCGGCAGACCGCGGCGGCGTGCGCGAAGCTCGGCCTGAAGTGCGAGCTCGTGCTCACGGCCAGGGTGCCGATGACGGGCGACGCCTACGAGCGGTCGGGCAACGTCGTGCTGGACCACATGTTCGGCGCCACCGTGCACGTCTGCCAGACCGCCGAGGAGACCGTCGCCACCTACGAGCGGATCAACCACGACAAGGCCGTCACGCTGCCCGTGGGCGGCTCGAACGGCCTCGGCGCGCTCGGCTACGTCGTGGCCGCCGCCGAGCTCGTCGGCCAGCTGAACGACCGCGGCATCGACAACGCCACCATCGTCGTCCCGGACGGTTCCGGCGCCACGGCGGCGGGCATCGCGCTCGGCACCGAGCTGCTCGGCTGGCCCGGCACCGTGCACGCGGCGAGCGTCTCGCACACCGCCGAGGAAGCGACGCGGGAACTCCACGCCCTCGCCACGGCCGCCGCCGAACTGCTCGGCGAGCCCGCCCCGAAGCTCGCCCACGTCACCGTCACCGATGACACGATCGGGCCGGGTTACGGCGTGCCGACGCCGGAGATGTGGAGCGTGCTGAAGCTGTTCGCCGAGACCGAGGGCGTGCTCCTCGACCCGGTCTACACCGGCAAGGCCGCGGTGAAGTTCCGCGAGATCGCCCCGCGGTCGGACGTCCCGCTCGTGTTCCTCCACACAGGTGGTCTTCCGGGCTTCTACGGGTACGCGCCGGAGGCCGTGGCCGCGTTCTGACCCGCGTGATCAGTACTCTGGACGGCGTGACCGATCTGGCCGACGACCTGGGTGTGCTGCGCGATCTCGAACGACGTCTGCTCGTCTACAAGTTCGCGATCGAGGAGCTGATGACGAAGCTCCGCATCCTCAGCGAGGAGTTCGACGCGGTCCACCACCACGACCCGATCGAGCACATCACCAACCGCGTCAAGAAGCCCGAGGGCATCCTGGAGAAGCTGCGGCGCAAGGGCTTCCCGCTCGACCTCGACGCGATCGGCGACTGGCTCGACGACATCGCGGGCGTGCGCGTCGTCTGCCCGTTCGTCTCGGACGTGTACCGGGTGAGCGCGATGCTGGCGCGCCAGCACGACGTGGAGATCCTGCGCACCAAGGACTACATCGCGCAGCCGAAGCCGAACGGCTACCGCAGCCTGCACCTCATCGTGCGCATCCCGGTGTTCCTGTCCGACCGGGTCGAGCACGTGAAGGTCGAGGTGCAGCTGCGGACGATCGCCATGGACTTCTGGGCGACGCTGGAGCACAAGCTCTTCTACAAGTACGACGACAGCCCGCCCGCGGAGTTCGTGGGCGAGCTGATGTCGACCGCGATGATCGCGGCACAGCTGGACGACCGGATGGAGACCCTCCACCGGCGCATCCACCCCGACTAGAACGCCGGGACTAGGCCTTGGTGATCTCCAGCTGGAGCTCGGTCACCCAGTCCGCCGGGTCGCCCTCGCCGTAGTTCAGGTACACCTCGCGGGCGAACCCGTTCTGCCGGTAGCCGTGCGCCTCGATCCACGCCGCGACGGCCTGGTACGACGTGTCTACGTCGTCCATGGTGCCGCGGTGCACGATCGTCGCCGCCTCGGCCAGCGCGGGCAGGTCCACGACCTCGAAGTCGTACCCGGCGGACGGCTCGACGGCCACGGTCACGCCGGCCCGCACGAGCACCGAGTCGCCCTCGGCCGACTCGTAGGTGGCGATGCCGTACCCGGACGGCTGCACGCCGGCGCGCCCGAGCCGTTCGAAGAGCTGCGGGTACAGCGGCTGGATGACCGGGCCGATGTCCTCCGGCCCGTACGAGGCGGCGGTGGCGGTCAGCCGGGCCACCCGGACGGCGGGGACGGGCTTGACGATGATCTCGTCGGTGGGCATGGCGCCTTCTCTCTCGATGACGCGGAGACGTGCCTCGACACGGCGCAGGCGGAACTCGTCCGCGAGGATCTGCTGCCGCAGCTCGGCTCGCCGCAACGACAGCATGCCGTGCAGCTGTTCGACGGAAAGCTTCTCGTCGAGCACCACACCCACCTGGTCGAGCGTCAGACCGAGGTCCTTCAGCGCCACCAGGCGGTTGAGTCGTTGCAGTTGTGCGGCGGTGTAGAAGCGGTAGCCCGTGGACGGGTCGACGTGCGCCGGTGGGAGCAACCCGACCGCGTCGTAGTGGCGCAGCATCCGCACCGACACGCGCCCCAGATGGGCGAAGTCTCCGATGGTGAACATGACTGCTCCTGTGTAGGGGCTGACACGGTGTCAGGGTCAAGAAATGATGGTTTGAGCAACGCACCGGGTGGGGATCCTGGGACGTTGACGAGAGGTGGCACATGACGTTCGCACATCCGGCGTTGTTCTACTCCGACGACGACTCCTACATCGACGGGACCGTCCCGTTCGTCGTGGAGGGTCTCGCGAACGCCGAGCCGGTCGCCGTGGCGGTGCCGAGCAGGAACCTCGAGCTGCTCAGGGAGGCGCTCAGCGGGTTCGCCCACCTCGTGACGTTCATCGACATGGCGGACACCGGCCGCAACCCCGGCCGGATCATCCCCGAGCTCCGCGCGTTCGCCGACCGGCACCGCGGGGCCGTCCGGATCATCAGCGAGCCGGTGTGGAACCTGCGCACCGATGTCGAGTACCCGGCGTGCGCGCTGCACGAGGCGCTGGTCAACTACGCGTTCAGCGGCCGTGACCTCAGCATCCTGTGTCCCTACAGCACCACCTCCCTCACCCACGACGTCCTGGCCGACGCCGAGAAGACCCACCCGGTCGTGATCGACGCGAGCGGCCACCGCCCCAGCGACCACTTCCACCCCGCACGGGTGGTCGTCGCCGCGCACTCCCTGCCGCTGACCATCCCGGTCGACGCCGTGAGCACGTCCGTCGGTGCCGGAGCGATGGCGGCGGTGCGCGCATTCGCCCGTGAACAAGCAACCAAACACGGGCTCGCTCTGGACAGGGTTGACGACTTCGCCCTCGCGGTCACCGAGCTCGCGACCAACAGCGTGCGGCACGGCGGGGGCGAGAGCACGGTCCGCGTGTGGGCGGAAAGCAGAAGTATTGTTTGCCAAGTCAACGACAACGGGCACATCACCGATGTTCTGGCTGGACGCACCCCTGTTCACGCAAACGAACCAGGCGGTCGCGGTCTGTTGCTTGTCAACCGTTTGGCGGACCTTGTCCGCACCCAAACGACGTCAAGCGGCACCGCAATCCAAGTCAGATTCGATCTGACTGACAAAAAGGCGACTTGATCCACATACATTTGGGCGATCTCGTTATAGCTTGAGCACGTGCACGACGAGGAAGCGACGGAAATCGGTTACACGGGGGCTCGATTCGGGTCTCCCGCGACCCGCAGACGGCTGCACGCCGACGGAAGTGGAGACTTCAACGGCGCGGAGACGCAACAACTGCCCCGTCAGCAACCGTTGCGCCACCGCCCACCGGAACCGCCACCGGAGTGGCCTGTGCAAGAGGACGAAGCACCAGAGGTCCCCGCGAGGGACAGTTCGCTGATCCGCCCCTACGCCAGAACCGGCGGCCGCACGACGGCCCGTCACGACCTTCGCCTGGAGACGCTGCTCTCGACCGACGAGGACCGGCTCTACCGCGCGACCAACGACCAGGCGGCGATGATGCGGCTGTGCCTGCAGCCGCGGTCGGTCGCCGAGATCTCGGCGCTCATGAAGATCCCGCTCGGCGTCACGCGGGTGCTGCTGAGCGACCTGATCACGCTGAACCTGGTCGCCGTGCACGAGCCGAGCGACACGCCGAACATCGCACTGCTCGAACGCGTGCTGTCCGGGTTGCGCAAGTTGTAACCCGTTCGCCAGCGCGCGGGAACACGCCTGGTCGCCGATAATTCTCCTGTGTCGACCTCCAGCGACGAGACCCCGAAGACGCCGGTCACGGACCAGATCCCGACCGGCCCGTCCGCCGCTCCACCCGCCGTCCCGCCTGCTCCGGCGGCCGCACCGAAGAAGCTGCGGCCGACCCGGATCAGCGGCACCTGGGTCGCCGTGCTGGTGGCGATCGTGGTGCTGACGTTCCTGCTGGTCTTCATCCTGCAGAACGGCGACAACGCCACGATCCACTTCCTGTGGGGCGAGTTCAGCCTCCCGCTGGGCGTGGCGCTGCTGTTCGCGGCGATCGGCGGCGCGCTGCTGGTCGCGATCGTCGGGGCCGCCCGGATCCTGCAGCTGCGCCGTCAGGCCAAGCGGGTCACTGGTCGTCCCTCGACCTCATCACCAGCTCGACCCGTGAGCTGATCCCGAGCTTGCGGAAGATCTTGCGCAGGTGGAAGTTCACCGTGTGCGGTGACATGAACAGCTGCGTCGAGATCTGCCGGTTGGTCTGACCCTTCGCCACCAGGTTGGCGATAGCCCGTTCGGTGTCGTCCAGACTGGACCATCCGGACTCCGGACGGGCGGGGGCGGCCCTGCGGCGACGTCCGAGCTTGCGCAACCGGCCGAGCACCCGCGCGCCGTCGCGGGAGGCGCCGATCTCCCGGTAGATCGCCAGCGCGTTCTCCAGCGCCCGCACCGACTCGGCCCGGTCCGGCGCTCCGGTCAGCAGCACGCCGAGGTCCTCGGCCGCGTTGGCCCGCGCCCACAGGTCGCGGTGCTGCTGCGAGGCGAGTTCCAGCAGCTTCGCGTCGGTGTCGAACAGGCCGCGCGCGTGCACCGCGGCCGCCGTCACCGCCGGGAACCCCGGATGTTGTTCGGCAAGCCGTTCCGCGCGGTCCACGACGGCCTGCGCGAGCCGTTCGTCGCCGGCCTCCAGCGCCCGGCGCACGAACCACCCGGCGGCGCGGGGCTCCTCGGCGAAGAGCCCGGACGTCACGAGCCCGGGGTACTCGTCGGTGAGCAGCGCCAGCGCCTTCTCCAGGCCCGCGTCGACGTACGTGACGAGCACGTCGGCCCACTGGTAGTAGGCGCGGGAGAACACGATCCCGTCGGCGTGCACGTGCTCGCGGCAGCGTTCGACGTGCTCGATCGCCGCGGGCAGGTCGCCGGTGTGGATCGCGACCATCGCGAGCACCGCCAGCGCCGGCGCGACGACGGTCTCGTGGCCGGTCTCCTCGGCGACGGTGAGCGCGGCGCGGGCCTCGGCGGCCGCCTCCTCGATCCGCCCGGCCTGCAACAGGATCCGGGCCTGCACGACCGCGGTCATGACCTCCCTGGTGACGACCGCGGACGGCCCGCTGCGCACCCGCCGCACCACGGTGTCGGCGTCGGCGAACTCGCGCAGCCCGGCGAGCAGGGTCGCGAGCAGCAGCTGCGGGTACGCGCTGAGGTCGTGCGAGGTGCTCGACCGCGCGGCCTCGCGCGCGAGTTCCAGTGCGGCGCCGGGCTGACCGGTGTCGCGGGCGATCGCGGCCAGCACCGCCAGCGCCGTGGCCAGCACGTCGTCCGGCGATCCCTGGTGGGTGCGCACGACGGCCTCGGCGAGCTCCTCGGCACGGCGCCGGTCGTGACCGAGCAGGCCCATCAGGCGGGTGATCTCCACCCACGGCACGAGTTCCGGGGCCAGGTCGGGTTCGCGCAGCAACGCCTCGGAGGTCTCCAGCGACTCCGCGTACCGGGCGCCGAGCAGCAACGTCGTGGCGACGCAGTGCCGGAGCTTCGCGGACGGTTCCGGGGACACCTGGCGGGACAACGCCTCCTGCGCGAGCGCCTGCGCGGCGGTGAGCCGGCCCGCCGCGGCAAGCGCTCTCACCGCCATGACCGTGCGGTGGACCAGCGAAGCAGACGCTTGGTCGGTGAGCTCCAGGGCGCGCACCGCGAGTTCGGCGGCGGCCTCCGGGGCGTTCCACAGCACGGCTTTCGCGGCCGTCACGAGCCCGTCGATGGACCGGGCGTCGCCGCGCTGGGCGCCGTGCAGCAGGTGTTTGGCGGCGAAGACGGCGGAATCCCCGCGCCTCAGCAGCATTTCGCCCGCCTCGCGGTGCAGGGCGCGGCGCACGGGTGGCGGCACGGAGTCGGCGACCAGGCGCCAGAGCAGCTCGTGCCGGAACGCGAGCCTGTCGTCGAGCGACGTGACGACACCGGCGGCGATGACCTCGTCCAGGGCGGGCAACAGGATCGCGGTGCTCGACGCGAGCATTTCGGCGACGTCACCTGGTTCGAAGCGCGGGCCGAGCACGGACGCGACCTGCAGCAGGTGCCTCGCCTTGCCGCTCAACGCACTCACGCGGTCGCGCAGCACCGCCTCGGTGGCGCGCGGGGAGCGATCCGACCGCAACGCGGCGTGCTCGTTGCCGACCACGACCTGCTGGTCCTGGGCCAGTGCGGCGAAAAGTCCGAAAAGCGCTGCGGGATTGCCCTGGGCGATCGAGGCAAGCGCTTTCAGATCCTGGTCGGGAGCTCCGCCCGCGAGGTCGGTCACCAGGTCCTCGACCACGTTGTCCGCCAAGGGACGCAGGTCGATCCGGACGGCACCGCGTTGTGCCGCGGCGGCGAACAGGCGGTCAGCACCCTCGCCACGGCGACGGGCGAGCAGCCAGACGACCTTTTCGCGGGTGGAGGCGGGTAACAACGCGCGGAGCGCGGCCAGCGTGCCGGGCTCGGCCAGGTGGAGATCGTCGAGGACGACGAGCGTCGGGCCGTCCGGTTGCCGTTCCGCCAGGCGTGCCAGCAGAAACGGCTGGTCCAGCTCGTCCTGCGCGGTGGCGACCTCGAAGCCGCGGCGGGCGGCGAGAGCGGCGGTCTCGGCCAGCAGCCGGGTCTTCCCGGTTCCGGCCGCGCCGTCGACGAGCACCACACCGGTGCCCGCGCTCAGCACACCGTTCAGGAGGTCCCGTTCTCCCTCACGGCCGCGGAACACCCCGTCACGATTCCCCGACACCCATTTTCCTTTCGCTCCGCGGCGGCGGAGAACAAGCGCTGCATTACCACAACGACCCTCGCGGCGACCACCCCCGAGCCGTCGCGTCTAGCCCGTTGGGATGACCTCCCGGGCCGATCGTGAAGCTGCCGCTACCCATTCGGGTAGTTGCCCGCGGGATCATACGTGGAGCGGTCCTGTTGAGACGCCCATAGCGCAGGAACCTTTACCTGGGCAAGTGGCGCGCTTTCTCCTAGCATCAATTCCGCTGATACTTTCAGCGGCGGATTGTGGAGAGATCTTGGAAAACCGGCTGAAAGTGTGGTGCGCCGGAATCAGCGATCAGGTGGCGGCGGGCACGACCACCGTGCTGGAAGGCGCCCCTGGCACGGGAAAGACGGCGGCGCTGGACGACCTCGCGGCGCGCTGGGAAGCCTCCGGCAGGCAGGTCGTGCGCGCTCGGGGAAGTGCATTGGAAAGCGATCTTCCATTTGGGATCGTGGCACAGCTCTTCGACCTGGTGGACCCGGATCTCGTTCCCGCGGAGGCGATGGGCGCGGTGCAGCTCACCGCGTCCGCACCCGATTTCTCGGTGCTGCACGGCGTCTACCGGCTCGTCGCCGCGCTGGGCGCGCGGCGGGAGTTGCTCGTCGTGGTGGACGACGTGCACTGGGCCGACGCCGCGTCGGTGCGCTGGCTCGCCTACCTGGCCCTGCGGGTGCAACGGCTGCCGGTCGCCCTGGTGTTGTCGCTGGGTGTCGGCGAACGGTGTGACGACCCGTCGTTCGGCGAGATCATGGCGGCGTGCCAGCGGATCGCGCTGGACAACCTGACGCCGGCCGAGGTCGGCCTGCTGGTCTCCGAGGCGCTGGGCGAGGCCGCGCCCGAGTTCGTGGCGGCGTGCTGCGAGGCGACCGGCGGCAACCCGTTGACGGTGACGCGCCTGCTCAGGGCGTTGGCGGAGGACGCGGTGCCACCGACGGCCGAAGCCGCGTGGCGGGTCGCTCAGCGCGGCGCGGAGGTGGCCGGCGAGATCATGGCGGCCCGGTTGCGCCGCCGTCCGGCCGCCGTCGTGGCCGCGGCACACTGCCTCGCCGCGCTCGGCCCGTCGCCGCATCCCGGTGTGCTGGCCGAGCTGACGCGGCTGAGTCCGGTCGAGCTCGCGGAGGCCGTCCGGACCGTGGAGCTGCTCGGCGTGGCCGGGCCCGCGGTGCTGGACGACATGCCCGCGCCTGCCCGTGCGGCGCTGCACCTGCGGGCCGCGCGGTCGTTGCGGGCGCACGGCGCGTCCGATCGGGCAGTCGCCGACCACCTGCTGGAGACCTCTCCCGGGCTGGAGCCGTGGGCGGGCGAGGTGCTCGACCGCGCCGCCCAGGAAGCGGTGAACCACGGCGACACGGCCGGTGCGGCCCGGTTGCTGTGGCGGGCGTTGCGCGAGCCGGTGGCGAACCCGTCCCGGGCGTTGCGGCTGCTCGGGATCGCCGAGCTGGTCGGCAACCTGCCGGGTGCGACCGCCCGGCTGCGCGAGGCCTATCAGTCCGATGTGGACGATGTCGAGTCGGCCATCGCCCTGTCCTACGCCCTGCACGCCGCCGGTGAACCGGCGGAGATCCGGGGCGTTCTGGGCAGTTCTCCCTGCGCGCAGGCACATCTGGCCGTGCACGGGCTCGCGTGGCAGGAGGCCGTGCCCTCGTCGGTCTCGCTCGACTCCCCCGCCGGCGTGCTGCACCGCGTGATGGTGGGCGACATCAGGGCTTCGGAGGCCGTGCGGCTGGTGTCGACGGACGGCGTGCTGGCGTCGCTGGCGTCGGCGATGACGCTGAACCTCGCCGACTCGCTGGACGAGGCGCTGGCCGTGCTGGACGAGGTCGACCGCGGGCAGGCACCGGTGCTGCGCGCGCTGACGAACGTGATGCGCGCGAACGTCCAGCGCCGCAAGGGAGATCTCGCCTCCGCCCGCGCCGACCTGGAGACCGCCGGGCTGCACCTGCGGCAGGACCGCCGCTGGCACGCGGTGACGGCGTGGCACGCCGCGCTGCTCGCGGACATCCTGCTGGAAGAGGGCAGGCTGGACGAGGCCGCGCTGGTGATCGCCGAGGCCACGACGGACGACACGCGCCGCGTGTGGTCGTTCGGCGGCGTGCTGACCGTGCGGGGCCGGATGCTGACCGCGCGAGGCGACGATCACGAGGCCCTGGAAGCGTTTCTGGCCGCCGGACGGCACTGCGCGGCCTGGCCGTACCGCAACCCGGCGGCCCTGTCGTGGCGGTCCGGCGCGGCTCTGGCGTGCGCGGCGATGGGCGACGGCGAACGTGCCCGCGAGCTGGCGCTGGAAGAGGTCGTGCTGGCCCGCGAATGGGGCGCGCCACGGGCGTTGGGCATGGCGTTGCGCGCGGCGGGCCGGGTGACGGCGGGCGCGGCCGGGCGGACGTTGCTCGAAGAGGCGGTCCGGGTGCTGCGCGGCTCCCCTGCCCGGCTGGAACTCGCGCGCGCGTTGGTGGACCTCGGTGTGGTGGTGCGCCGGCAGGGCGACACCGCCGCGGCGCGTGTGTGTCTGCGGGACGCGGTGGACCTGGCGCAGAAGTGCGGCTCGTCGGCGATGGCCGCACGGGCCTACTCCGAGCTCGTGGCCACCAGCGCGGGGCCCCGCCGGATGCGCCAGACGGGGCCGACCGCGCTCACCCCGGTGGAGCACCAGGTCGCTGAACTGGCGGCACGCGGCCGTTCGGATGACGAGATCGCGTCGACGCTGCTCATGCCCGCTGAATCGGTGTCCGGCGTGCTGTCGGGCATCTACCGGAAGCTGGGTGTGCACGGCCGCTTGCAGCTGGCCGATTCCCTTGACTCCAGTGGGTTCAGCGAGAGCGAAGGCTCCTCGCAGGGAATCTGAGAGCGAGGACCACGCACCGTCTACGCCGCGCGGTCGTCCCCGGCTTCACTGGTGCCCGTCAGCAGTGCGCGGCCGACCGTGTGGGGAAGCATCAGGATCTGCAGCAGGGCGGGAGACACGTGAGGCGGCGTGTCCAGGGTGGCCACGGACAGCGCGGTGACGCACAGGTAGAGGCGGTGGCGCCCCGTGCCGGGCGGTGGATTGACACCGCTGTAGCCGTCGACTCCCAGTGAGTTGCTCAGGACGACGCCGGGGAAGGTGTCGTCGTCCGGCGCTCCCGCATCTGGTTCGAGGGCGGTGACGTCGCCGGGGACGTCCTTGGCGAGCCAGTGCCACAGGCCACCGGCGATGGGCGCGTCGGGGTCGAAGGCAGTGACGACGAAGCTGCGCGCCTCGGCGGAGAAACCGTGCCAGCGCAGGGCAGGAGACGCGCCGGGCGCGTGTTCGGTGGCGTGAGCGGACTCGGGAAGAGCCTCGCCGGGACTGAAGTCGGGACTCGTCAGGGTGAAGGCCGGCGCGGGAAAGGCGAGGGCGTACGGACCGGGGGACGCGGGATGGGACACGACTGTGACTCCTGGGATTGAGGGGTGCTGTCGGCAATGTGTACAGCCTTGCTGCACATCAAGAAGTACAGCAAGGCTGTACAAAAATCAACCGCGTGGCGCCGAGGGCCAGCGAGATCCCGTGGGTCGCCCATGACAAGACCGACGAGCTTTGGTGCCCTGAACAGCGAATACGGGCGCCGCGAGGTTCCCCGCGCCGCCAGACCTGCGGGCACGCCAGGGATCAGTGGTCAGGTGGCATTAACGGCACCTAGACTGCGGATGTGACTGGGACCGGGCGCGATCGGAGCGCTCCGCGCGGTGATGTGTGGACGGATGCGGACGAGCTGCGCGCGGCCGTGGGGCGCCTCGTGCGCAGCGTGCGCCAGGTGGACGGCTTTCCCGCCAACCAGGCGGCGGTCCTGGGCTGGGTGGCTCGGGACGGAGCGTTGTCCATCGCGGAGCTGGCACGGCGTGAACAGGTGCGTCATCAGTCGATGGCGCGCACGGTGGGCCTGTTGCAGGATGCCGGACTGATCTCCGTCGACGCTCATCCGCAGGACCGCCGCCAGGTGGTCGTGACGGCCACGCCCGCCGGCAGGGAGTGCTTGAAACGCGATCGCACGGCGCGGGCAGCGGCACTGGTGGGCGCGATCGAACGTGCTCTGCCACTGGCGGAACGATCTCGGGTCGGGGCCGCGACCGAACTGCTCAACCTCCTCGCCGACGCCGTCGAGGCGTGACGCGCGACATCGGAAGGACCGTTCGCCGCGAGGAAGCGGCGAACCCCGGTGATGTCGCACATTCGTGAATGGTTCGGACCCGTTCGGCCGATGGTTGGATTGCGCCTTTCGGCCCTATCGTCCTGTCGCATGGCGAGCGAATTTCAGCGCAGCAAGGTGGTTCTGGTCTTCGGGGCCATGGACGTCACCGAGGACGGCTACCTGACCGAGGAGGACTTCCGGCTGCTCGCGCGGCGCTGGTCGGCGTTGCGCGGCAGCGACGAGAAGCTGCTGACCACGGTGATGCTGGGCTGGTGGGAGACCCTCCAGCAGGCCGCGGGTTCGGACCGGGTGACGCTGGACGACGTGCTGAGCGTCGTGGACGTGTTGCCGCACAACATCGAACCCGTGCTGGGCACGGCCGACGCGATGTTCGGCGTCGTCGACTCCGACAACGACGACTTCGTCTCCGAGGACGAGTACCGGGTGATGATCGAGGCGTGGCTCGGCCACGAGGGCACCACCGACTTCGCTGTGCTGGACCTCGACGGTGACGGCAGGCTGTCGCGCGCCGAGTTCGCCACGCTGTGGGCCGAGTTCTGGGCGGGCGACGACGCGGACGCGCCCGGCTCGTACGTGTTCGGCCCGGTTCAGGCGGCCTGAACGAGGGTGAAGAACTCCTGACGTGACGCGGGGTTCTCCCGCAGCACGCCCTTCAGCGCGGACGTGACCGTGCGGGAGCCGTTGACCCGCACGCCGCGCAACGCCATGCACATGTGCTCGGCCTCGATGACGACGCCGACTCCCAGGGGCTGCAACTGGTCCTGCAACCAGTCGGCGACCTGCTTGGTGAGCCGCTCCTGCACCTGGAGGTCCCGGGCGAACATCTCCACGACCCTGGCGAGCTTCGACAGCCCCAGGATCCGTTCGCCCGGCAGGTAACCGACGTGCGCGACGCCGTGGAACGGCAGCATGTGGTGCTCGCACAACGACTGCACCGGGATGCTGCGGGCGAGCACGAGTTCGTCGTAGCCCTCGTCGTTGGGGAACGTCGTCATGGTGAACTCGCGGGGCGTCAGCATCTCCGCGTAGGCGTGCGCGACCCGGCGGGGAGTGTCCGCGAGGTGCACCGAGTACGGGTCCTTGCCGAGTGCCTTGAGCAGGTCCGTTACCGCCCGCTGCGCCGCTTCGACGTCCATGCCGTCACGGTAGATCTGCTTTCCGAATTTAGTCAACAAGAGTAGTTTTTAGAGATGCCTGATCCCGTCGCCGCCGTCGCGGCCCTGGACGAACCGAACCGGCGCAGGCTCTACGACCTCGTGGCCGCCGCCACGTCTCCCATCAGCAAGGACGAGGCCGCGCAGGCCGTCGACCTGCCCCGCACGACGGCCGCGTTCCACCTCGACAAACTGGTGGAGATGGGCTTGCTCACAGTGGTCCACGAGCGCCGCACCGGACGGTCCGGGCCGGGCGCCGGGCGTCCCGCGAAGCTCTACCGGCGGTCGGACGAGCACATCGAGGTGTCCTTGCCGGACCGTCGCTACGAGGCCGCGAGCCACCTGCTGACGGACGCGGTGGTGGAGTCCGAGCAGACCGGTGAGCCGGCGCGGGTGATCCTGAACCGGCGGGCCTACGAGTGGGGTGCCGATGCCGCGGACCCGTCGGACGGCGTGGTGGAGGCGTTGGCGCGCTTGGGTTTCGAGCCACGGGTCGAGGGAACGTCGATCCTGCTGCGGAACTGCCCGTTCCACAGCCTGGCGCACCGGCACACCGAGTTGGTGTGCGGCATGAACCTCTGCCTCGTCAGCGGCCTGCTCGACGGGATCGAGGCGCACGGCGTCACCGCCCGCCTCGCCCCGTCGTCAGGCCACTGCTGCGTCCGGGTCGATCAGGCGCCGTCCTCCAGGTCGCCCTCGGTCTCCAGGTAGGCCGCCCGCAGCGCGTCCAGAGTGGACTCCTCCGGGTGCTCCCACATCTTGCGCTCGGCCGCCTCCAGCAGGCGTTCCGCGATGCCGTGCAACGCCCACGGGTTCGACGTCTGCATGAACTTGCGGGTCTCCGGGTCGAGCACGTACGTCTCGGTGAGCTTCTCGTACATCCAGTCGGCGACGACCCCGGTCGTGGCGTCGTAGCCGAAGAGGTACTCGACGGTGGCCTGGAGCTCGAACGCGCCCTTGTAGCCGTGGTTGCGCATCGCCCCGACCCAGCGCGGGTTCACCACGCGGGCGCGGAAGATCCGCGACGTCTCCTCGGTCAGCGTGCGGGTGCGGACGGCCTCGGGGCGCGTGCTGTCACCGACGTACGCGGCGGGTGCCTTGCCCGTCAACGCCTTCACCATCGTGACCATGCCGCCGTGGTACTGGAAGTAGTCGTCCGAGTCGGCGATGTCGTGCTCGCGGGTGTCGATGTTCTTGGCCGCCACCGCGATCCGGCGGTAGGCCGACTCCATGTCCGCCCGCGCGGCGATGCCGTCGACGCCGCGGCCGTAGGCGTAGCCGCCCCACACCGCGTAGACCTCGGCGATGTCGGACGAGTCGCGCCAGTTGCGGCTGTCGATCAACGGCAGCACGCCGGCACCGTACGCGCCCGGCTTGGAACCGAAGACGCGCAACGTGGCGCGGCGCTCGTCGCCGTGCTCTTCGAGGTCCTTGAGCATGTGCGCGCGCACGAAGTTCTGCTCGGCCGGTTCGTCCAGCGCGGCCACCAGCTGCACGGCATCGTCCAACATGGACACGACGTGCGGGAAGGCGTCCCGGAAGAAGCCGGAGATGCGGATCGTGACGTCGACGCGCGGGCGCTCCAGCTCGTCGAGCGGGACGACCTCGAGCCCGGTGACGCGGCGGGACTGGTCGTCCCACACCGGCCGGACGCCGAGCAGCGCGAACACCTCGGCGATGTCGTCGCCGGCGGTGCGCATCGCGGACGTGCCCCAGACCGACAGGCCGACCGAGGGCGGCCACTCACCGTCGTTCTCGTCGCGGTACCGGGCGAGCAGCGAGTCGGCCATCGCCTGGCCGGTCTCCCACGCGAGCCGCGACGGGATGGCCTTCGGGTCGACCGAGTAGAAGTTGCGGCCGGTCGGCAGCACGTTCACCAGGCCGCGCAACGGAGAACCCGACGGGCCCGCCGGGATGTAGCCGCCGTCCAGCGCGTGCAGGACGTTCGTCATCTCGTCGGTGGTGCGGGCCAACCGGGGCACGACCTCGACGGCCGCGAACTCCAGGATCTTCTGGACGTCCTCCGACTCGTGCAGACCCGCTGCGGCGGCACGGTCCCAGCCCGCGTCCTCCATCGCCTGGACGAGCCCGCGAGCCTCTTCCTCAACCGCGTCAACGTCTTCGCGGCCCGTGGTCGTGAGCCCGAGCGCCTCCCGCAGGCCGGGCAGTGCCGCGACCTGGCCGCCCCACATCTGCCGTGCCTGGAGCATGGCGAGCACAAGGTTGACGCGAACGCTGCCGGTCGGCGCCTCGCCGAGGATGTGCAGGCCGTCGCGGATCTGGACGTCCTTGACCTCGCACAGCCAGCCGTCGACGTGCAGGATGAACTCGTCGAACTCCGCGTCGTGCGGCCGGTCCTCCATGCCGAGGTCGTGGTCGAGCTTCGCGGCCTTGATCAGCGTCCAGATCTGCGCGCGGATCGCCGGCACCTTGGCCGGGTCCATCGCGGAGATGTTCCCGTACTCGTCCAGCAACTGCTCCAGGCGCGCGATGTCGCCGTAGCTGTCGGCGCGGGCCATCGGCGGCACGAGGTGGTCGACCAGCGTGGCGTGCGCGCGGCGCTTGGCCTGAGTGCCCTCGCCCGGGTCGTTGACGAGGAACGGGTAGATCAGCGGCAGGTCGCCGAGCGCCGCGTCCGTGCCGCAGGACGCCGACATGCCGACGGTCTTGCCGGGCAACCACTCCAGGTTGCCGTGCTTGCCGACGTGCACGACCGCGTCCGCGCCGAAGTTCGACTCGACCCACCGGTACGCCGCGAGGTAGTGGTGCGACGGCGGCAGGTCCGGGTCGTGGTAGATCGCGATGGGGTTCTCGCCGAACCCGCGCGGCGGCTGCACGATCACCGCGACGTTGCCGGACCGCAGCGCGGCCAGCACGATCTCGCCGTCCTTGGACTTCGAGTGGTCGACGAAGAGCGTGCCGGGCGCCTCGCCCCAGTGCTCCTGCATCGACTCGCGGAAGTCGTCCGGCAGCGTCTCGTAGAACTCGCGGTAGTCGGCCGCGGCGATGCGGATCGGGTTGCTCTCGAACTGCTCCTGCGTGAGCCAGTCGGCGTCCTGGCCGCCGGCCGCGATCAACGCGTGGATGAGCTTGTCGCCGTCGAGCTCGTCGACGCCCGGCAGCTCGTCGCCGATGTCGTACCCGTGCTCCCGCATGGCCTTCAGCAGCCGGACGGTCGACGCGGGGGTGTCGAGGCCGACGGCGTTGCCGATGCGCGAGTGCTTCGTCGGGTACGCCGACAGCATCACGACGATCTTGCGTTCGGCGACGGGGATGTGCCTGAGCCTGCCGTGCCGCACCGCGATGCCCGCGACGCGCAGCGCCCGTTCCGGGTCGGCGACGTAGACGGTGAGCCCGTCCTCGTCGATCTCCTTGAAGGAGAACGGAACCGTGATGATCCGGCCGTCGAACTCCGGGATCGCGACCTGGGTCGCGGTGTCCAAAGGAGACAGTCCGTCGTCGTTCTCGTCCCACGTCTCGCGGCTGGAGGTGAGGCACAGCCCTTGCAGGATCGGCACGTCCAGCGCGGCGAGCGCGCCGACGTCCCAAGCGTCGTCGTCGCCACCGGCGGACGCCTTGGCGGGGTTCGTGCCGCCCGCCGCGAGCACCGTGACGACCAGCGCGTCAGCCTTGCGCAGCGTGTCGAGCAGCTCGGGTTCGGCGGTCCTGAGCGACGAGCAGTACACGAGCAGGGCCTTGCCGCCCTTGGCCTCGATGGCGTCGCACAGGGCGTGCACGAACGCCGTGTTCCCGGCGACGTGGTGCGCGCGGTAGTAGAGCACCGCGACCGTGGGACCTTCGGCCTTCGTCTCCTCCCGCTCCAGCACACCCCACGTGGGGGTGGCGGCGGGGGCCGCGAAGCCGTGGCCGGTCAGCAGCACGGTGTCGGAGAGGAACTTGTGCAGCTCGGTGAGGTTCGCCGGACCGCCGTGCGCGAGGTAGAGGTGCGCCTCCGCGCACACGCCACCGGGCACCGTCGACAGCTCCATGAGCGCCGCGTCGGGCTGCATCTCACCGCCGAGCACGACCACGGGCAGCCCACAGGCGAGCAGCCAGTCGAGCCCTTCCTCCCACATCCTGCGGCCACCGAGGATGCGCACGAGCACCAGCTCGACGCCCTCCACGAGCCCGGGAAGGTCGTCGACGGTCGTGCGCGCGGGGTTGCCGAGCCGGTACTCGGCACCGCTCGCACGCGCCGACAGCAGGTCGGTGTCGGAGGTCGACAGCAGCAGGATCACGCAGGCTCCATCCCTCGTGGGGTCCTCGCCCCAGGTTGCGGGTGACGGCCGAAGCGGAGTTCCTGACTCCCAGCGTCGTGCACTGGTCACAGTGGCGGGACCGCGCCGGATTCACACCGGCTTCCTCCTGCGCTTCGTCGTTCGGGCTCACCCTAACCGGCGGGTTACAGTCCGACCTATGCGTAGTCACCCGGATGCCTGCCCCGGCGCCGTCGAGCTGCACGCCGCGGCCGACGGCGGGCTGGCGCGCATCCGGGTGCCGGGCGGCACCCTTTCCGCTACTCAGTGGGACGTGGTCCGGGAGGCCGCCGCAGAGCTGGGTTCGGGTGCCGTCGAGCTGACCTCGCGGGCGAACCTCCAGATCAGGGGCCTGGCGGACGGCGTGGAGCTGGGTGCGCGCCTGGCTGCGGCGGGGCTGCTGCCGTCGGCCACGCACGAGCGGATGCGCAACATCATCGCGGCGCCGTTGGAGGACAACCAGCCGCTGGTCGACGCTCTGGACTCGGCACTGTGCGCGGACGCCTCGCTGGCAGACCTGCCGGGCCGCTTCCTGCTGACGGTGGGTGCCGCGGCGAGTGGGCTCGGCGGGGACTTCGGGCTGGTCAGCGTCTCCCCTGGCGTCTTCGCCCTGCTGCTCGCGGGCCAGGACACCGGCGTCCGCGTGACCGATCCCGTGGACGCCGTGGTGTCCGCCGCCCGCCTCTTCCAGCAGTGGCGCGGCTCGGCCTGGCGCCTGTCCGAAGTGGACGACGGTGTGCGAAAGATCACCGCCCACTTCGGCACTTCGGACGCCCCGCGCATCACCCCGGCTGTGACCCCTGTCGCACCTTCACCGTTGACCCCGGGCGTCCCACTCGGCCGCCTCGACGCGACCCAACTCCCCGGCACCGCCCTGCGCCTGACCCCGTGGCGCAGCCTGGTCGTGCCGGCTGGCACCGACGTCTCCGGCCTCATCACCGACCCGCGCTCCCCCTGGCACGGCGTCAGCGCCTGCACCGGCCGCCCCGGCTGCGCCAAATCGCTCTCCGATGTCCGAGCCGACGCGCGCGCGTGGCTCGGCACCCCGCACTCCCGCCCTGTGCACTGGTCGGGCTGTGCCCGCCGCTGCGGCCGCCCGGCGGGCGAAGTGATCGAGTTCGTCGCGACCGGCGACGGCTACGAGGAGATCCGTTGACGCAGTACATCAAGGACGGGGCGGAGATCTACCGCCAGTCCTTCGCCACCATCCGCGCGGAGTCGGACCTCACCGGGTTCCCCGACGACGTCGCCCAGGTCGTCGTCCGCATGATCCACGCGTGCGGCATGACCGACCTGCCCGCCGACGTCGCGTTCTCGCCCAACGTCGTTCGCGACGCCCGCACCGCCCTGCGCAGCGGCGCGCCGATCCTGTGCGACGCCAACATGGTCGCGTCCGGTGTGACCCGCCGACGGCTGCCCAAAGACAACGAAGTCCTGTGCTACCTGCAGGATCCGCGCACACCGGCCCGAGCGCAGGCCATCGGCAACACGCGCAGTGCCGCCGCACTCGAGCTCCTGCAGGACCGGTTCGGCGGCGCGGTGATCGCGATCGGCAACGCGCCCACGGCGTTGTTCCACCTCCTCGACCTGATCGCCGCCGGGGCACCTCGGCCGGCCGCGATCCTCGGCATCCCGGTCGGGTTCATCGGGGCCGCGGAGTCCAAGGAAGCTTTGGCCGCAACGGATCTGGAGCACCTCGTGGTGCGCGGACGGCGCGGCGGCAGTGCCATGACGGCGGCGGCCATCAACGCGATCGCGAGCGAGGAAGAGTGACGGGCAAACTTTACGGCGTCGGCCTGGGTCCGGGCGACCCCGAACTCGTGACGGTCAAGGCCGCGCGGCTCATCAGCGAGGCCGACGTGGTGGCGTTCCACAGCGCGCGCCACGGCCGGAGTGTCGCGAAAACCATTGCGGCGCCTTACTTCCGCGACGGCCAGATCATGGAACAGCTCGTCTACCCGGTCACCACCGAGGACACGGACGACTACCAGGGCGAGATCGACGCCTTCTACGAGGAGGCCGCCGCCACGCTGGCCGCGCACCTCGACGCGGGCCGCGACGTCGTCGTGCTCGCCGCCGGAGACCCGTTCTTCTACGGCTCCTACATGCACATGCACAAGCGCCTCAAAGACCGCTACGAGTGGGAGGTCGTCCCCGGCGTCACGTCGGTGAGCGGCGCGAGTGCGGTCCTCGGCACGCCACTCGTCGAACGCGACGAGGTGCTCACGATCCTGCCCGGCACGCTCCCGCCCGCCGAGCTCGCGAGCCGTCTCGCCGACACCGACTCCGCCGCGATCCTCAAGCTGGGCCGCACTTTCGGCAACGTGCGGGAGGCGCTCGAAGCGTCCGGCAGGCTCGACGGCGCCTGGTACGTCGAGCGCGCGACCACCGGCAGGCAGAAGATGTCGCCGCTGGCCGACGTCGACCCCGCCGACGTCCCGTACTTCTCGATCGCCGTGCTGCCGAGCCAGTCGAAGCCCGCCAGGCCGAAGGGCGAGGTCGTCGTCATCGGCCTCGGCCCCGGCGACCGCGCGTGGCTCACCCCGGAGGCCCGCCAGGAGCTGGAGGCGGCCGATGAACTGGTCGGCTACAGCACCTACCTCGACCGGGTCCCGCACCGCCCCGGCCAGAAGAAGCACTCCTCGCACAACCAGGTCGAGTCCGAACGCGCCGCCTTCGCCCTGGACCTGGCCCGCAAGGGCGCGCGGGTCGCGGTCATCTCCTCGGGCGACCCCGGCGTCTTCGCGATGGCCACGGCGGTCCTCGAAGTGGCGGCGGAGACGAACGACGTGCCGGTGCGCGTCATCCCCGGTGTCACGGCCGCGAACGCCGTGGCCGCCAAGGCGGGTGCGCCGCTCGGGCACGACTACGCGGTGATCTCGCTCAGCGACCGCCTCAAGCCGTGGGACGTCATCGCCGACCGCCTCACCGCCACGGCGAAGGCCGACCTGGTGATCGCGATCTACAACCCCGCGTCGAAGGCCCGCACCCACCAGGTGGCGGACATGCGCGACCTGCTGCTCCAGCACCGCGCGCCGGAGACCCCGGTCGTCGTCGGACGTGACGTCGGCGGCCCGGAAGAGGAGATCCGCGTCCTCACGCTCGGCACGCTGGACCCGGCCACGATCGACATGCGCTGCCTGCTGATCATCGGCTCGTCCCAGACGATCGTGACCGCGCAGGGCGTGGTGTTCACACCCCGGCGGTACCCGACCAGCTGACGGCGTCGTCCACGGAGGCCACCATTTCCGCCGGCGGGAGCGGTGGCCTGCGCACGACCACCACCGGAATCCCGAGCTGCTGGGCGGCGTCGAGCTTGGCCGACGTCATCGCCCCGCCGCTGTCCTTGGTGACGAGCACGTCGATCCGCCGCGACCGCATCAGCTCCAGCTCACCGTCCACAGTGAACGGACCACGCGCGAGCAGCACCTCGATCCGGTGGGGCAGAGGCGGTTCCGGCGGCTCGACCATGCGCGCCAGGAACCACTGCGGGCACCCCGCGAACTCGGCGAGGTCCTGCCGCCCGGTCGTCAGGAACACCCTGGCGCCGGGCAGGGTCCGCGCGGCTTCGGCCACGCTGTCCACCCACACCCAGCCGGGCCGCGGCGCGAACCCGGGTCGCCGCAGGATCAGCAACGGCACGCCGACCCGCTGACAGGCCTCGAAAGCGTTCTGGGTGATCTGCCGCGCGAACGGGTGGGTCGCGTCGACCACAGCCCTGACAGCGTTGTCCCGCAACCACTCCGCCAGGCCGTAAACGCCGCCGAACCCGCCGATCCGCACCTCGCCGGCGGGGAGGGCCGGGTTGCTGACGCGCCCGGCCAACGACGAGACGACCTTCCGTTCCGCTGCCACCAGCCGCCGCGCGAGTTCCCGCGCCTCCCCCGTGCCGCCGAGGACCAGGATCATCGAACGCGGGTGGCCGAGTACAGGTGGCTGTCCGGGAACTGCGTCGCCCCCAGCACCTGTCCCACGATGATCACCGCGGTCCGCTTGATCCCGGCCGCCACGACCTGCGCCGCGATGTCGTCCAACGTCCCGCGCAGCACCACTTCGTCCGCGCGCGACGCGTAGGCGACGACCGCGACCGGGCAGTCCGGCCCGTAGTTCGGCACCAGCTCCGCCACGACGTCGGAGATCCGCTGCACGGCCAGGTGCAGCACCAGGGTCGCGTGGCTGCGGCCCAGCGTGTCCAGGTCCTCGCCCTCGGGCATCGGCGTGGCGCGCTGCGAGGTGCGCGTCAGGATCACGGTCTGTCCCACGCCGGGCACGGTGAGTTCGCGCTGCAACGACGCCGCGGCAGCGGCGAACGCGGGCACGCCCGGCGTCACGTCGTACTCGATACCGAGAGCGTCCAACCGGCGCATCTGCTCGGCCATCGCGCTGAACACCGCCGGGTCGCCGGAGTGCAGGCGGGCCACGTCGAGCCCGGCCTCCGCGGCCGCGACGAGTTCCGCGACGATCTCGTCCAAAGTCAGCTGCGCGGTGTCGATCTTTCGCGCGCCCGGCGGGCAGAAGTCCAGCAGTTCCACCGGGACCAGCGCGCCGGCGTAGAGGCAGACCGGCGACTTGGCGATCAACGACTGCCCGCGCACGGTGATGAGATCGGCCGCCCCCGGTCCGGCGCCGATGAAGTGCACGGTCACTTGATGACACTCCAGGTCGTCACGGGCATGTGCGGCCGCCACCCGGTGAACTTGCCGACCGCCGACCCGCGGTTCACCGCGATCCGCACCAGGTCGCCGCCGAGCTTCGCGTACCACTGCGCCACGACGGCCTCGGACTCGAGCGTCACGGCGTTCACCACCAAACGACCGCCGGAAGCCAAGGCGTCCCAGCAGGCCTGGAGCACGCCGGGCACGGTCACGCCGCCGCCGACGAAGATCGCGTCGGGCTTCTCCAGGCCCTGCAACGCCTCCGGCGCCCGTCCGATGTGGACCTCCACGCCGGGCACGCCCAGAGACGCAGCGTTACGACCGATTCGCTCTGCGCGTTCGGCCGACTGCTCGACGGCGATGGCGCGGCACGTCGGATGCGTGCGCGCCCACTCGATCGCGATCGAGCCCGATCCGGACCCGACGTCCCACAGCAGCTGCCCGGGCAGCGGCGCCAATCTCGACAGCGAAATAGCCCGCACCTCTCGCTTCGTCAGCTGGCCATCGGATTCGTACACGTCGTCGGGCAGTCCGGGAACCCGCGGGAGAGCGCTTCCGCCGTACTCGATCGCGATCACGCACAGGGGGTCCGAGTCCTGCCCGGACCAAGGGTAAACCCGCTCGGCGGCACCACCTAGCTGTTCGAGCACGATGATCGGGCCGGCAAGCGCCGCAACGGTCTCCGGGTCGCCACCGAGCACGAGCACGCGCCGTCCCGGAGTCAACACGGGGCGTAGCAGGTCGGCCGAACGGGCCACCAGCGACACGACCTCGACCTCGTTCAACGCCCATCCGAGCCGCGCGCAGGCGAGCGACACGGAGGACGGATGCGGGATCACCGTCACCCGGTCGCCCAGCAGCCGCACCAAAGTGGTCCCGATGCCGTGGAACATCGGATCCCCGGACGCGAGCACGCACACGTCCCGGTGCTTCTCGAACAGCTCGGGCAACGCCGGGACCAGCGGCGACGGCCAGGCGACGCGTTCGAACTCCCCCGGCACGAGATCCAGCTGCCGCTTCGACCCCATCAGCACACGCGAGCGGGAAACAGCCTGTTGGGCGGCAGGGGAAAGCCCGTCCCAGCCGTCGGCGCCGATGCCGACGACCACGACGTCAGACGGTGCCGGTGACACGCTTCACCTGGATCTCGATGACGACGCGCTCCGGGTTGACCCGCGGCTTCTTGTAGCGCAACGCGTACCGCCGTTCGGCCTCGCGCACGGATTCCACGTCGTCGCGCACGACGGCCGGACCCTCCAACGTGGACCAGCGGCGACCGTCCACCTGGCACACCGCGGCGTAGCCGGCCTCGCTGACGTGCTTGACCTTCCACGACGCGCCGGACGTGATGATCCGCGCGACCCCGGCCTCGGCGTCGAACGTGACGCCGACCGGCACCACGTGCGGAGTCCCGTCGAGACGGACGGTGGAAAGCGTGCACAGGTGCCGCTCGGTCCAGAACTCGGTGAACGCGGCACCGCGGTCGATCGACATGGCCTGATCATAGGTGCCGGCAGCGATGCGGCCCGTCACCAGGAGGAGGTGACGGGCCGCACTTCAGTGCTGCTCTGCGGACTGCTCTACGGGTAGTTGATGACGTTCACCGGGACCGTGCCCGGCGGTGTCACCCCGCCCACGCCGTTGATCACGTGGGAGATCGTGCCCTGGTAGTTCAGCGACACGGTGAGCAGGTTGTGCATCCTCACGCCGGACCGGTTCGGCACCTCGAACGCGTTCTCGGCGCGCACCGACGGGTTGACGTTGAAGAAGCAGTAGCTGCCCAGGCCCCACGCCTCGTGCGTCGTGACGCTGTCGGCGACCTTGTAGGCCGCGTAGCCCGTCACGCCGTTGGGCGCCATCCAGGCGGCCTGGTTGGGCACGTCGTACGGCATCTCGTTCTGGAAGAAGATGGTCCGCCCGCCGTTGCCGTTCCAGATGACCTGGTACTTCTGGTAGTGCTCGACGAACAGGCCGGTGGCCAGCACGTCGTTGCCGTTCACGACCAGGCCGGTGTCACCGATGGCCTCGTCCCAGCCCCAGGTGCCGGCGTTGCCGTGGTCGGCGCGCCAGATCCAGGTGTGGTCGATGATCGTGTTGTGGCTGTTGATCACGAGGCTGTTCGTCGCCTTGCCCGCGATCGCGCCGCCGACGCGGAAGAACACGTCCTGCAGCGTGGTCGGGTTGGACGCGTGCGACGCCGACGAGCCGGCCGGGCCGACGGTCAGCAGCGAGTTCGACAGCGTGGTGCCGGCGTCGAACAGGATGCCCTTGATCCGCACGCCGTCGACGTCCGCGACCTGCATCGCGGTGACGCCGTTCTGCGGCACGATCGTCGCGTAGCCGATGCCCAGCACGACGGTGTTGGGCCGCGTGATGTTGATCGTCTGGTTGACGTTGTAGATGCCGGGCGTGAAGAACAGGTTGCAGCCGTTGCCGAGCGCCGCGTTGATCGTGGCGGCCGTGTCGCCGGCCTTCACGACGTAGAACTCGCTCATCGGCTGCGACGTGCCGGGCGTGCCGCCGTTGACCCACGACGCGCCGGAGGCGTTGGTGCGCAACGAGGGCAGGAACACCCGGTACTTGCCGTTCTCGAAGTAGAGGTACGGCACGTCGCGGGAGATCGGCGTCGTCGCCAGGTTGGTCGACGGCGGGCTCGGGAACGTCGTGGCGGGCGCTCCGGGCGTGCCGGAGAACACCATGTTCCACACGCCGCCGTTCCAGCTGCCGTAGTTGGAGTCGCGGGTGTACCACTGCTGCTGCGACACCGAGGCGGTCTGCCCGGACACGCGCGTGTCGGCCGTGTAGCCGCCGCTCGCGAAGCCGTAGCTGGCCGGGTAGAGCGCGAGGTTGCCGCGGACGTCCATGCGGCGGAACGGCGCGGCCTGCGCGACGGCCCACCGGTTGGTGCCGCTGCTCGGGACCACGGCCATGTTCTCGGCGGAGCGCCAGAAGTTCTGCAGCGCCACGCCCTTGTCGGACTCGTTGAACGCGTCCACGGTGATGTCACCGTTGATCACGACGTCACCGGGGTTCTTGCCCAGCCCCGAAACCGACGTGTAGTAGCCGACGTCGTCGTGGATGCCGCTGTAGGTACCGGGCTTGAACAGGTGCGCGACCCGGCGAGGCGCCATCTGCGCGGTGATCGTGTCCTTCTGGTTGTTGAAGTCGATGTCGAGCTGCGTCTGGATGCTCGTCGCCGACATGCTCGGGTCGAAGATCCGGGTGTTCGGCCCGAAGTTCGGGGTGTCGGACTGCAGACACCCTTGCTGCGTCCCGATCGTGTACGTCGCGCTGGCCACGGCCGAGTTCACGAGCCCGGACTTGATGCCGATCGCGCTGATCGTCCTGTTGCCGGTCACGGAGATCGGCCCGCTGTACACGGGCGAGCTGCCGGTCGGCGTCGAACCGTCCACTGTGTACCGGATGGTCGCGCCGGACGTGCTCGTCGAGATGGTCACCGTCTGCGCGGACGCGTAGGCACCACCGGGCGGACTGAACGTCGGTGTGGCGACCGGCGTGCCGATCACGTAGGACGCGCTGCCCACCACCGAGTTCGGTTGCCCCGACTTGATGCCGATGGCGTTGACGGTCCTGCTGCTGGGCACGCTGATCGGCCCGCTGTACACCGGGCTGCTGGTGGTCGGCGTCGACCCGTCCGTGGTGTAGCGGATCGTCGCACCGCTGGTAGAGGTCGAGATCGTCACCGTCTGCGCGGTCGAGTACGTGCCCGCGGGCGGGCTGAACGTCGGCGTCGCGACCGGTTGCGCCGCACCCTGGTGGGTGTAGGTGAAGTGCGGCGTGTCGTACTGCGGACCGCTCTTCTCGTAGGTGAACCAGTACTCGATGACCGTGCCCGACGACAGCGACCCGACGGTCTTCTGCCAGGTCCCGGCGTTGTTGGTCATGCGGAAGTTCTGCTGCGGAGTACCCGTGACCAGGTAGTGCACGTCGACGTAGTTGGCAGGGGTCGTCGGCGTGAAGTTGATCCGGGCCTGAGTCGCGTCGATCGCGGTCACGTTCTGCGTGTAGTCCTCGGCCGCGTGGGCGGCCTGGACCGTCGCCAATGACGACAGGGCAATCGCTGCGGCGGCTAGTCCCCGCCGCCATCTCGTCTTTGAGAGCGCTCTCACACCTGGAACGGTAAAGCCGAGATGTCAGCTTTGGAAGACGTAAGTTACGTGAAAGCTCGAACGCTCTAGCGCCGCGCGATTCCCGGTCCCCGAACCGTTTTCACCCGAACGAGCACCTGATTGTATGGAATACAAGCCATAGCGTCGTCATATGACTGCATCCACGGCGTACAGCCGGGACCTCGGCGACGAGCTCCGACGGCTCCGCGAGACCTGCATGGGTCTGGCCGGCAACAAGATGGCCGAACGGCTCGGCTGGGACCCGAGCAAGGTCTCAACAGTTGAGAACGGCAGGGCACGGGCCAGCGAGGTCGACCTCATCCAGTACTTGTCCATGTGCGGCAAGGACATCGACTTCATCAACGACTTCCGGCGCCGCTACCAGTACGCGTTCGACGAGTACATCGTCCAGCTGCCGGACAACCTCCGCACCGTCGGCAAAGCCGAGGCGACCGCCGTGACGATCACCAGTTACGACACGATGCTCGTACCCGGCCTCCACCAGATTCCCGAGTACGCCGAGGAGGTGTACCGGGTGCACGGAACGGTCTCGAGGGAGCGCATTCCCGAACTCGTGCAGTGCCGGACAGACCGACAGTCGGTGCTACGACGACACGATCGGCCGGATTGCGTGTTCTACGTCCATGAGCTAGCGCTGCAACAGCCGATGGGTGATGCTGCCGTCATGCAGGCCCAGTACAGGCGCCTGCACGCCGCTGCGCACATGATCCGGCTCGTCCCAGCAGACGTGCCCGTGATGTCGGCAGGGTTCATGATGTGGGAGTACGAGAAGGCGAAACCCGTCGCCTACAGCGAGTCGGAGTTCGCGTGCGTCTTCGTGCAGGACCTCGGTGCGATCGCGAAGGCACGACAGCTCTTCGAACGCCTGGCGAAGGTCGCCCTGGACCACGGGCACACGCGTCACAGGCTGGCCCAGTACCTGACCCAGCCGATCGGAGTGGGATGAGTCCGCCTCCAACCAACCGCATGCCGCGCACCTCGGCAGGGCAACTCGCCTCGGCATAGCCGCCGCCCTCGACTCGAAGAACGCGGGCGGCGACGTGCTCGCGTTCTCGTCCCCCGCCTGGCAGAGCCTGCTCAGGCACCTCGGCTAGCTACTGCATGTTGGTGACGTGGCGGTGCGCGGCATCGGCCGTGCAGGCGTAGAGCTGCAGGTTGTAGCTGCGCCCGATCATCAGCATCGTCGGCTCGTTCGGCGACGGGAACGGCGGGTGCTCACGTTCCGCGTCCTCGACCGGCTGCCAGGCGCCCAGGCCGTCCCACTCCGCGCTGGCCAGGGTGAGCAGCGGCGTGACGTCCGCGGAGCAGTCGGGGCAGGACATCGGGAACGGGTCGGAGAAGCTCCACGGCCCGTGCCCGCCGGCCTTGGTGCCGTCGGCCACCGCCAGAGCCAGCTGATATGCCCCGTGGTCGCCGTCTTCCCACTCCTGCACCAACGCCGCCAGGTCGCGCGGCAGGCAGTGCGGCGCCGGGTACTCCACGACCTCCTCCGGGTGCAGCACGCACGGCTGCGGCAGGTAGTGCTCCTCCACGGCGGCGGGCGACGGCGCGTCCACCAGCGGGTCGGTCACGTCGGCGGCCACCCGCCAGCGCAGCACGGTGCTCGGCACGTAGCCCTCGTCCTCGTGGTCGAACGGGCACCACAGCACCTGCAGCAGGTCCGCGCCGCCCGGACTGGGCAGGCCGGGGACGTCGCGCGCGTACAGCTGGGCGACCGGCACCATCGGCAGCGGGCCGTGCTGCGCGATCTCCTCGCCGTCGTCCACCCGGTCGACGACGACCTTCTCCTGCTCTGTCAACAGGTTCTGGCGAGGCTCACGCGGGCGTGCCCACGCCTCGGCAAGGATTCGGCGCCGTGCCAGCACGTCCGGGATGCTCGCGCCTTCGAGCACCGGGCCGGCGTGTTCGGCGCAGGTGGGCCAGGCCTCGTCCGACGGCCACAGCAGCGGACCGCCGATCGAGCTGTCCGCGGCGGTCGGCTCCCCCGGCCTGGGGTGCAGCCGCACGGTGGTGCGGGCGAGCAGGGCTAGGCCGGGGATGAGCGCCGCGATGTCGACGTGGCGCGGCGGCGTGGTGCGGACCATGGCGCCGATCGTAGGGCTCAGGTTCCCCGGTTCTCGTTGAGGTAGTTGTAGATCGTGTAGCGGGTTACCTCGAGGTCGGCCGCGAGTGCGTCGACCGAGTCGCGGATCAGGAAGTAGCCCGCCTCGTCCAGCACGCGGACGACCTGCGACTTGTGCACCTTCTTCATCAGTTCGACCGGCACGCCGACGTCGGCGATCGCCTTCTCCACCAGGACGCGTTGGAGTGTGTCCACGTCCTGCGGGAACGACTCGACCGGGCCGGACGCCTCGTGGGCCGCCAGTTTGTTGACGCACAGGCATCCCACGGCCACGCCCGCCGCGTCGCGGACGAAGGTGGTGGAGGACCAGATGGCGCGGCCGTCCGGGGCGTAGGTCTCGTAGCCCGGCATGTCGGTGGTGGTGCCGCGGCGCACCAGGCCGAGCAGCAGGTCCGTCATCGGGCCGCCCACCTGGCGGCCGGTCAGGGAGCCCGCGATGGCGATGATGGAGTTCGGCAGCCGGGACAGGTCGTGCACGACGACCTCGGTGTCCGGGCCCAGGGCGGACGCGAGGCTGTCGATCGTGGGCACCAATGCGGAGAGCGCGGCCGGGATCGGCGAAGAAGCGTTGCCGGACAACGACTTCAGGGCCGCGCGCACCCGTTCCAGCGTGCCGCGCGAGGTGGTGGCGTGCGGGGACAGCCGGACGTGCTCGGGGCGCACGGTGGCGGTGACACCGAAAGCGTTCAGCGCCTCCCCCACGACCGAGGCGGCCTCGGGCATGGTGAACGCGAGGATGCCTGCCCTGCGTTCGCGGGCCGACACGATCTTGCCGCCGGCCGAGAGCACGATCTCCTCGACCTCGCCGACGATCTCGCTCACGGCGGCGTCCAAAGCGGACACACCGGCCAGTTCCACCAGTTCCAGGGCTTCGGCGAACGCGCCGGAGACGACCGGGGAGAGGTTCGTGATGTTCCAGGAGGCGGCGTCCGGGGCGGCGGCGTGCACGGAGTCGTCGAACAGGCCCGCGTCCAGCGCGCCCGTCCAGCCCGACAGCACGGGCGACAACCGTTCCAGGGCGCGGTCCGACAGCACGACGAAGCCGGTGCTCCAGCCCGCGCGCAGCCACTTCTGGCCGCCGACCACGAGCACGTCGGCGAGCTCCCACGGTTCGTCGACCACGCCGAAGCCCTGGATGCCGTCCACGATCAGCAGGCGGTCGCCCACGGTCTCGCGCAACGCGGCCAGGTCCGCGCGGTAGCCGGTGCGGAAGTCCACAGCGGACACGGACAGCGCCGACACCTCGGGCGTCAACCCGACGGCCACCGCCGCCGGGTGCACCGGGCCGTCCAGCACGACCGACGGGAGGCCCGCCCGCACCCACGGATAGGTGTTGGACGGGAACTCCGCCGCCGAGTACATGACCGTGCCGGACAGCCCGAAGGCCGCCTGGAACAGGCCGATCGACGTGTTCGGCACCAGAGCCACGTGGTCGGTGTCCGTGCGGCACAGGCGCGCCACGGCCGCCTTCACCCGTTGCTCCTCGCGCATCAGGGTGTCCACAGTGGAGGGACCGGCCAGCGAGGCCTGTTCCATCAACCGCGAGGTGGCGGTGACCACCGGCAACGACGGCGGGCCGAAGCGGGCGAAGTCGAGATACCCCTCGGGTTCGCGGAACTGGGAGAGGTACGAGGCGTCGATCAACTCAGAGCACCTTTGCGAGGAACTGTTGCGTGCGCGGCTGCTGCGGATTGTCCAGGACGTCGGACGGGGTGCCGGACTCGACCACCGCGCCGTCGACCAGGAACACCACGCGGTCGGCGACCGAGCGGGCGAAGCCGATCTCGTGGGTCACCACGATCATCGTCATGCCGTCGCGGGCGAGCGAGGTCATCACGTCGAGCACCTCGCCGACCAGCTCCGGGTCCAACGCGGACGTGGGCTCGTCGAACAGCATCAGCTTGGGCTTCATCGCCAGAGCGCGCGCGATCGCAACACGTTGCTGCTGACCGCCGGACAGCTGGCCGGGGTACGAACCGGCCTTCTCGGCCAGACCGACCCGTTCCAGCAGCTGCGCCGCCTCCGCGCGCACCTCGGCCCGGGGGCGTCCGAGGACCTGGATCGGGCCCTCCATGACGTTCTCCAGCGCCGTGCGGTGCGGGAAGAGGTTGAACCGCTGGAACACCATGCCGACGTCCCGCCGTTGCCGGGCGACGTCCTTCTCCCGCAGTTCGTGGAGCTTGCCGCCGGCGGCGCGGAACCCGACCGGCACGCCGTCGACCCAGATCCGTCCGGCGTCGATGGTCTCCAGGTGGTTCACGCACCGCAGGAACGTGGACTTGCCGGCGCCGGACGGCCCGAGCAGGCACACGACCTCGCCGCGCTCGACCTCCATGTCGATGCCCTTGAGGACCTCGGTGTGGCCGAACGACTTGCGGACCCCAACCGCCTCAACGAGGGCCATAAGCACGCTCCAGGTAGTGCTGCCCGATCGACGCGAGGGACACCATCACGAGGTACCAGGCCGCGGCGGCGAACAGGGTTTCCATGATCTCCAGGTTGCGCGACGAGATGTTGTTCGCCGCGTGGATGAGCTCGGTGAAGGCGATCACCGACGCCATCGAGGTGCCCTTGATCATGTTGATGAAGTTGTTGCCCGTCGGCGGGATGATCACGCGCATCGCCTGCGGCAGCACGACTCTGCTGAGCGTCTTGAGCGGCGTCATGCCGATCGACTTGGCCGCCTCGGTCTGGCCCTCGTCCACGCTGCTCAGGCCCGCGCGGACGATCTCGGCCATGTACGCGCTCTCGTTCAGGCCGAGCCCGAGCAACGCCGCCACGAACGCCGTCATGACCACGTTGGTGGGCACCGAGAACAGCATCGGGATGCTGATGTTCTTGAAGATCAGCGCCAGGTTGAACCAGATCAGGATCTGCAGCAGCACCGGCAGCCCGCGGAACAACCAGATGTAGCCGACCGCGAACCACCGCGCGACGGGGTTCGCCGACAGCCGCATCAACGCGATGACGACGCCGAGGACGATCGCGCCACCCTGCGCGGCGACGGCGAGCACGATCGTGTTGAGCAGGCCTTCGAGCATGACGGGGTGCGTGAAGAACCCCGGCACGTCCTCCCACTGGATCTGGGCCTCGGACATGGCCCAGCCCAGCCCCGCGATGACGACGAGGATGACCGCGCCGCTGACCCACCGCCAGGGGTGGCGCAGCGGCACGACCACCAGTTCCTCACTTGCCATTGATCTGGGCCTTCGTGATCGCACCCTGCTTGATGTCCCAGGTGGTGACGATCTTCTCGTAGGTGCCGTCGTCGATCAGGGCCTGGAGCGCGGCCTTGATCGCCTCGGAGAGCTTGGCGTTCTTCTTCGCGACGCCGATGCCGTACGGGCCACCGTTGATCGGGGCGAGCGGCACGACCTCGAAGTACTGGCCGTCACCCGCGGTCTTCGCGACGTACACCGCGGTCGGCAGGTCGTTGAGGATCGCGGCGACGCGGCCGGTGCGCAGCTGGTTCTGGTTGCCGGTGTCGCTGTCGGTCACGCTGAGGGTGACCTCCTGCTTGCCCGCCGCCTTGCACTTCTCGCTCTGCTCCTTGCCGAACTGCTCCTGCGAGCTGCCCAGGTTCACCGCGATGCCCTTGCCGCACAGGTCGTCGACCGTCTTGACGCCCTGCGGGTTCCCCTTCTGCACCATGATCGTGATGCCGGAGGTGAAGTAGTCGACGAAGTCGATCTTCTGCTGGCGCTCGGCGGTGTCGTTCATCGCCGCCATCGTCACGTCGACGCGGCCGGTCTCCAGGCTGGTGATCAGCGAGCTGAACGCCATGTCGCTGTGCTCGGCCTTGAGCCCGAGCTTGGCGGCGATCGCCTTGATCAGGTCGACCTCGGACCCCATCGGGGTCTTGCCGTCCTGGTCGTAGAAGTTGTTCGGCGGGTTCTGGATGTTCGACCCGACCTTCAACGTGCCGGCCGACGCGATCTCGGGCGGCAGCAGCGCGGCGAGCTTGTCGTCCTTCTGGACCGACGACAGGTCGGACGACGGCGGAGTGGACGTCTGAGTCGACTCAGACGTGGACCCGCAGGCAGCGAGCCCCAGTACGAGCAGCGAGGTCACGAGCAGGCGCGGCTTCATGGCCGGGAACCGTACAACCCCAAGTTGAAGACGTCCACAAAAAGTTGAAGCAACCATTTGCGACAGTTCGGCGGCACCACCACCGAGGAAGCCGCCTGAGCTGCACAAACAGACTGTTGAAGATCTCCACAAAAAGTTGAGAGAACGGTGACCGGGTGGCACTCCGGCTACAGCAGCTCCCGCAGCGCGTCCCGTTCGGTCGGCAGGCCTGCCTTCCGCAGCCACCCCTTCGGGTTGGCGATCGAGCCCCAGCACTCGTCGTTGGTCACGAGCGCGGCGAGGAACCGGTGCTGTGCCGCGGTGAGCGCGTCGGCGGGACCGCTGGGGAACGCCCTGACCAGCAGCGGTCCCCAATCCGAGTCGACGGTGTACGCGTTGGTCATCCGCGCGATGGCGACGGCCTCGTCCGCGATCTCGTCGAACGTGGTGGTGCGCCGCAGCAGCGCCGCGACGAGGTGGAACCGCAGCATCATGTCGAGTTGCGGCGGCCGGCCGCCCAGCAGGTCGTCCGCGGCCGCCGGGTCGCGCAACGCCGCGCGCACCTCGGCCAGAGCGGCGGGATCGTCGTCGTACGCGGTGGCGATGGCCGCGTACGCGCGCACGCCGGGGTGTTCGTCGTCGAGCAGCACCGGCACACCCCAGCCGCCCAGGGTCAGCGCGATGCCGGCCCTTTCCAGCGGAGACGCCTCCCGCGCCGCGCTCAGCAACCGTTCGGCGACCCCGGCTCGGTGACCGGCGAGCTCGGCGGCGCCCAGCAGGCGGGCCACCGCGCCGGTCGCGGCCTGGCGCACAGCGGCGTCGGCGTCGTCCAGGAACGGAACGACCTGGCCGAACAGGTCGGGCAGGAGCGCACGACCGGCCCGCACGGCCGCCTCTTCCTCGTCGTCGAACTCCTCGTCGAACTCGTCCCCGAAGGACTCCTGGTCGTAGGTGACGGACTCCGCGAACGCCCCCAGCCACTCCAGCAGGGCGGCGCGCAGCGGACGTTCGCGGTCGTCCCACGGCAGCGCGCTCTCGCACGGCAGGCTCACCCGCGGGTCGCCGAGGATCGAGGCCACGTACTCGGCGGCGGGCGCGGTGGACGAGTACACCGATCCCTGGTGCAGCACGGCCGCGTCGAGGTAGCCGAGGGCGTTGCCGCACGCCTCCTCGTCCTCGCTGAGCAGGTCGAGCAACGGCCTGGGGGCGTCCGCGGCGGAGCCGTAGGCGTGACCGAGCTCGTCCCACCGGGTGTCCCGCAAGATCTCTTCGGCAGTGCGCACGGCGTGATCATGTCAGGGCGTGACCGGGCGCACGCTGGGAATTCCATCGGCCCCCGCTTCGTTGGACGGGGAGCCCCCAGCGAACGAGGAGGACCAACATGGCGACGGTCGAGCTGACCAAGGAGAACTTCGACGAGGTGGTCGGCGGCTCCGAGGGCTCCGGCATCGTCCTGGTCGACTTCTGGGCCGAGTGGTGCGGTCCGTGCCGCGCGTTCGGGCCCACGTACGAGGCCGCTTCGGACAAGAACGAGGACGTCGTGTTCGGCAAGGTCGACACGGAGGCGCAGCAGGAGCTCGCGGCCACGTTCGGCATCCGGTCGATCCCGACGTTGATGATCGTGCGCGAAGGCGTCGTGCTGTTCTCGCAGCCGGGCGCGCTGCCCGGGCCGGCCCTCGACGACCTGATCGAGCAGGCGCGGAAGGTGGACATGGACGACGTGCGCGCCAAGGTGGCGGAGGCCCAGGCCCAGCAGGGCTGATTGGTCTAGCGCCTGCGTGGGTACCTGACGTGCATGAACAGCGACACGTCGACCGCGCAGCTGGTGCATCAGCTGTCCGAGCAGGTGAGCACGCTCGCGCGTGACGAGATTCGTCTCGCCGTCGCCGAGCTGAAGGACAAGGGCAAGCACGCCGGTGTCGGCGCCGGGATGTTCGGCGCGGCCGGCGTGTTCGCGTGGTGGGGCGGGCTCAGCGTCGTCGCGGGCCTGATCCTGCTGCTGGCTCTCGCAGTTCCGCCCTGGGCGGCCGCCTTGATCGTCGCGGCCGCCCTTCTGCTGTGCGCGGGCGTCTTCGCGCTCGTGGGCAAGAGCCAGGTGAAACAGGCCGCTCCCCCGATCCCGCGGCAGGCGATGGACAACGTCCAGCAGGACATCGCGACGATCAAGGAGAGCGCGCACCGATGAGCGACGAGAAGAAGCAGCTGCAGGCGGAGGTCGAACGGGCCCGGCGTGAGCTGGGCGAGACCGTGGAGGCGTTGGCGCACAAGGTCGACGTGCCCGCCCGCGTGAAGGAGCAGGCGCAGGAGACGCGGCTGAAGGTCACGGCGGCGACCGACAACGCGATCAGCTCGCTGCCCGAGCCGGTGGCCGAGCAGGTCGAGAAGGCGCGCCGGCACCCCGGCGCGGTCGCGGCCGCGCTGATCGCGTTGGTCGTCGCGATCTGGGCGATTTCCCGGAGGAACCGATGAAACTCCTGTACCGGCCGCTGGGAATGCTGTTCGGCGCGCTCGGCGGGTTCCTCGCGTCCGCTCTCTTCGGGCAGATCTGGAAACTCGTCGCGGGCGACAAAGAAGCGCCCAGCGCCACCATGCGCAACCGCGCGTGGAGCGAGGTGTTGCTGGCAGCGGCGTTGCAGGGCGCGATCTTCGGCCTGGTCAAGGCCGCGATCGACCGCGGTGGCGCCAAGGGCTTCCAGAAGCTCACCGGGGAATGGCCCGGCGACGAAGAAGATTGAGCCGGCGAATCGAGACGCGGCGGTTCACGACCACACCCGCGGCGTTTTAACCTGACCCGGTTCCCCCGGGAAAGGTCAGTGATGACTCGTCAGCTGCGGGCTCGTGCGCTTTCTTCGACGTTCGAACCGCTCGGCGCCGACCCGGACGCGAAGGACCGGCACCGGCTCGGCGTCGTGCGGTTCGCCGGCACGTCCTTCAACCCGGTGGTGCGGAACGGCTACCCGGAACTGACCGTGCACCTCGCGGACGAGCACCGCGGGTTCGCCGAGGTCTGGACGAGCGCGCACGGCGTCGAGTCCGGTGAGCACAAGGCGATCGCGTACGCGCACGACGGCGAGTACCTGTTCTGCGCGGGCCGGATCCCGCCGTGCGACGAGCACACCTACGCGGGCCGGCTGGCGTTCCGCGCGGCGCTCGAACTGGCGGGCAAGCTCGGTTACCACCACGTGTTCCGGATGTGGAACTACCTGCAGGACCTCAGCCCGCGCGTCTACCGCGAGTTCCTGCTGGGCCAGGCGGAGGCGTTCGCGCGGCGGCCGGTGACGTGGAGCGGCCTCACCGCGGCCACGGTCGTCGGCTCGCGCGGCGGCGGCATCGCGTTCCACTTCCTCGCCTGCCGCACCGGCGAGCCCGTCACGATCATCTCGGCGAACGGCGCGCGCGGCGTCTACCTGAACGGGCGGCTGTACTTCTCCGCCCCGTCGCTGGACGACGCCGAGGAACTGATGAGCGCGCGCACCCTCGCCCAGTGGGGTGTCGGCGACGGGTTCGGGCTGCACGACGTGACGTCGCTGAAGGTCTACTCAGGGCGGCCGGGAGCCCAGCGCGACGACCGTCTGGCCCCCGAGACGAGCGTGGCGTTCGTGCAGGCCACCCTGCTCGGCGACGAACACGCGACGGAGTTCGAGGGCGTCGCCGGCTGAGGCCTGCGGATCTTTGAATCCTCAACTACTCTGACCCTCATGCCACAGCCAGAGGGTGAAGAGCTCGCCGCCATCCGGGCCAAGCGCGACGACCTGCGCGAACGGTACGTGAAGCCACTCGCCGAACGGGGCGGCTCGCCGACGCGCGGAGTTCACCACATCGCGTTGATCTGCAAGGACGTCGAGGAGACGATCAAGTTCTACCAGGAGTTCCTCGGCTTCCCGTTGGTCGAGCTCGTGGAGAACCGCGACTACAACGGCTCCAGCCACTTCTTCTTCGACCTGGGCGCGAAGAACCTGCTGGGGTTCTTCGACTTCCCCGGCCACGACCACCCGGCGTTCTCCGAGACGATCGGTGCCGTTCAGCACCTCGCCCTCTCGACGTCGCCCGAGCGGTTCGACGAGATCAAGTCCAAGCTGGACGAGGCGGGGATCGAGTACCTGGGCCCCGACCGCGGCGTCGAGGACAGCCTGTACATCCGCGACCCCAACGGTGTAGGGATTGAGTTCTACCGGGAAGTTCTCGGCGAGTTCGAAGGCACGACGCTGATCAACTGAGGACGGAGTCGCAGTGGCGCAAGAGGTCAAGGGCATCGTCGCCCGGGGCAAAGGTCAACCCGTCGAGCTCACCTCGGTGCTGGTGCCCGACCCCGGCCCCGGCGAGGCCGTGGTGAAGATCCAGGCGTGCGGCGTCTGCCACACCGACCTGCACTACCGCGAGGGCGGCATCAACGACGACTTCCCGTTCCTGCTGGGCCACGAGGCCGCGGGTGTGGTGGAGTCGGTCGGTGCCGGCGTCACGGATCTGGAGCCCGGCGACTTCGTCGTGCTGAACTGGCGCGCGGTCTGCGGCACGTGCCGTGCTTGTCGTCGCGGCAAGCCCTGGTACTGCTTCTCGACGTTCAACGCCTCGCAGCCGATGACGCTGACGGACGGCACGAAGCTCTCGCCCGCGCTGGGCATCGGCGCGTTCGTCGAGAAGACGCTGGTCCACTCCGGACAGTGCACGAAGGTCGACCCGGCCGCGCGCGCCGCGGCCGTCGGCCTGCTGGGCTGCGGTGTGATGGCCGGTGTCGGCGCCGCGGTGAACACCGGTGGCGTGGGCCGCGGCGACTCGGTGGCCGTGATCGGCTGCGGCGGTGTCGGTGACGGCGCCATCGCGGGCGCGCGCATCGCCGGCGCCGCGAAGATCATCGCCGTGGACACCGACCCGCGGAAGCTGGAGTGGGCCAAGGGTTTCGGCGCCACGCACACGATCAACGCCCGCGAGGTCGACGACGTCGTCACGGCGATCCAGGACCTGACCGACTCGTTCGGCGCGGACGTCGTGATCGACGCGGTCGGCCGCCCGGAGACGTGGAAGCAGGCGTTCTACGCCCGCGACCTCGCCGGAACCGTTGTCCTGGTGGGTGTTCCGACGCCGGACATGCAGCTCGAGATGCCGCTGATCGACTTCTTCAGCCGCGGCGGCTCCCTGAAGTCCTCGTGGTACGGCGACTGCCTGCCGTCGCGCGACTTCCCGATGCTGGTGGACCTCTACCAGCAGGGCCGCTTCGACCTGGACGCGTTCGTCACCGAGGAGATCCAGCTCGACGGCGTCGAGGCCGCGTTCGAGAAGATGCACCACGGCGACGTGCTGCGATCGGTCGTGGTGTTCTGATGGCACTGCGCGTCGACCACACCGTCACCTCGGGCACGTTCTCGCTCGACGGCGAGACCTTCGACGTCGACAACAACGTCTGGGTCATCGGCGACGACGAGGAGTGCGTCGTCATCGACGCCCCGCACGACGTGGACGCGATCCTCAAGGCGGTCGACGGCCGCCGCGTGGTCGCGATCCTGCTGACGCACGCCCACGACGACCACGTCCGCGTCGCCCCGGACCTGGCGCACGCGACGGGTGCGCCGATGGCGTTGCACCAGGCCGACCACGTGGTCTGGAACCTGACGCACACCGGCGTGATCCCGCACCAGGCCCTGGAAGACGGTCAGGTGCTCACGGTCGCCGGCGAGGAGATCCACGTGCTGCACACGCCCGGCCACTCGCCGGGCGCCGTGTGCTTCCACGTGCCCTCGCTGGGCGCGGTGTTCACCGGCGACACCCTGTTCCAGGGCGGACCGGGCGCGACGGGCCGGTCGTTCTCGGACCGGCCGACGATCGAGGCGTCCATCCGGGAGAAGCTGCTGACGCTGCCCGGCGACACGGTGGTGCACACGGGCCACGGCCCGGACACCACGATCGCCGCCGAGGTGTTCTAGCGGCGGTGTTCTAGGCGAAGACGATGTCGACGGACTCGGGGTGTTCGACCGAGTCCGTCAGCACGTGGAACGGGTGCGGCCCGTCCGGCAGGTCGAAGGCGAGCGCCACGACCTCGTCGGCGTCGAACAGCCTGACTCGCCCGCTCACGCCCCTCAGGACGCCGGAGAAGTACGGCATCGCGGCCGCCTCGGGCCCCGGCTCGCCACGCCACACCCTCACGGTGACCGGTCCGTCGACAGACGGCTGGACGCTGAACGCGACGGAGTCGTCCTCCACGTCGTACTGCGCCGCCGCCGGGTCCCACGAGTCGTGCCGGAGCCCGGAGACGTGCGCGTCCTCCAGGAACAGGCACCCGTGGTGGACCTCGGCCGTGACGGCGACGATCAACTCGCCCATCAGAACCTCGGCGGCCGCTTCTCCAGGAACGCCGTCACGCCCTCGGCGTAGTCGGCGCTGGAGGCGGCCTCCGCGTACAGGGCGCGCACGAAGTCGTCCTCGTGCCCGCCGTCCGTGATCGAGTTGATGATCTTCTTGGCACCGCGCACCGACACCTGCGCGCGGCCGGCGATCTGCTCGGACAGTTCCTTCACGCGGGCGTCCAGCGACTCCACGACCTCGTTGACGAGACCGATGCGCAAAGCCGTGGCGGAATCCAGCAGGTCCGCCGAGAACAGGATCTGCTTCGCCCATGCCGGGCCCACGGCGTCCACCAGGGCCTTGGTCGAGGTGAAGTTGTAGACGATGCCGAGCTTCGCGGGCGTGATGCCGAACCGGGCATCAGCGGACGCCACCCGGATGTCGCAGGCGAGAGCGATCTCGCAGCCGCCGCCGACGCAGAAGCCGGACACGGCGGCGATCGTGGGCTTGCCGAGCTGGGAGATGGCGCGCTCGCCCAGGTGGACGGCCTCGCCGTAGTGCGCGGCGCCTTCCGGGCCGCGGCGCAACGTGCCGAACTCGGCGATGTCGGCGCCCGCCGAGAAGTGCTCGCCACCCCGGATGACCAGCACGCGGACGTCGTCGGCGGCGGCGACGCGAGCCATCAGGCCTGGCAGTGCCGACCACATGTCGAACGACATGGCGTTGCGCTTGGCCGGGCGGTTGATCGTCAACGTCGCGACCGGGCCGGCCGCGGTCAGGTCCAGGAACTCGCTCACCCGCCGCACGATACCCATCAGGTTCTGGGGGCACGCGCGGTCACATGGGGGTAGGAATGCGTTCACGCCCTTGTAAAGTCGCTTGCCGACAGAGGGAGGGAACGTGACCGCGGCCGCGATCGGGGCTTCGACGCTGCGCACGCTCGCGGTGCGCCTGCGCACCAGTGCGCCGGTGTCCGCGCGCATCCTCTCCGAGCTGGCGAGCGAGCTCGACAAGGGTGGGCCGGTGGCGGACCTGTTGTGCTCGCACAGCGCCGTGCACAGCCCGTTGTTCGGCATCCAGGCGCTCGCGGGCGTGCGGTTGCTGATGTTGTCGGGCAAGGCGCCGGAGCTCAGCCAGCGGTTCTCGAGCGCGCACGCGGCGGCGATGGCCGGGGAGTCCGACTCGACGGCGTTGCTGGCGTGGCTCGCGGCGCGGCGGGCGATCGTCGAGAACGCGGGCGACATCCTCGCGGCGCTGGACCGGACCGTGCAGCAGCACCAGCCCAAGACGGCCGCGTTCCTGCTCAGGGGCCTGACGATGATCGGCGCGCCGAAGGTCAGGTTGCTGGAGCTGGGCGCGTGCGCCGGACTGAACCTCATCCTCGACCACTACCGCTGGTTCGGCCTCGGCTGGGAGTGGGGCGACCAGGACTCGCCGGTGCGCCTCGCCGCCGTCGGGCCGCAGCCGCCGCCCAAGCTGGAGATCGTCGACCGGGCCGGGTGCGACCTGCAGCCGCGCGATCCGGCCGACCCCAAGCACGCGATGATCCTGCACTCGTTCATCCCGCCCGAGCACGACGCGCTGCGCTGGGACCTCGACGACGCCATCGAGCTCGCGGGCAAGGTCGGCGTGAAGGTGGCGCGCTCCCCCGCCGGCCGGTGGCTGCGGGAGAACCTCGTGCCGCCCGACGAGCGCGCCACGTACACGGTGATCTGGCACAGCTCGTTCTGGGCGTACCTGAGCGAGGACGAGCGCAACGAGATCGAGACGACGCTGACCGCGGCCGCCGGCTCGATGCCACTCGCGCGCGTCGCCTACGAGTCGACAGACTTTCGCTCAAACCCCAGGCTGACGGTCACCATCTACAGCTAACGTGCGCCGTCGTGAAAACGATCCGCGCCTCCCTGCTGGCCGTCGCTCTCTTCACCACGGCCCTGACGGCACCGGCGAACGCCGCCGTCTCCGACCACGACCTGGCGTTCCACTGGGCCCCGGTCCACTACCAGGACACCGACTCGTCCGACCACGACGCCGACTACCTGTCCACAGTGGACTTCGACGGCGACTGGAACACGCTGAACAACTGGGAGAACCAGCCCCAGCTCGCGAAGCTCACCGGCGCCGCCTACTACAGCGTCGTCGAGACCTCGACGCACTGGTTCCTCGTCTACGGCTTCTACCACCCGCGCGACTGGGACGACCAGCCCGACCCGTTCGGCACGAGGACCCACGAGAACGACCTGGAGGGCGTCCTGCTCGCCGTCCGCAAGGACGCCGGGTTCGGCAAGCTCGAAGCCGCGGTCACGGTGGCGCACAGCGACTTCTACTCCTACACCCCGGCCGGCTCGCCCTACACCAACGGCAGCGAGACCATCGACGGCACGCTGCTGCTCAGCAACGGCCGCCCCACGACGTTCCAGGAGGCCAAGGGCCACGGCCTGTACCGCTGGAACGGCGCCGAGTTCCCCGGCGGCGACGGCGTGGTCTACGTACCCGCGGCCACCGGCGAGGTGCCGTCGGGCGGCAACGACCGCAGCGTGGGCTACCGGCTCGTGAACATCCTCGACGCCAACGGCATGTGGGCGCGCCGCAACAACACGGAGACGTTCGCGTCGTTCGGCACGTTCCGCGGCGACAACGGCAAGGACAACGCCGCGCACGCGCCGTGGGGCTGGGACGACCAGAACGACGGCCCGATCTACCGCGGCTACCTGGCCACCGACCCGGCCGCCGTCATCGATCGCTACTTCGCGAACAAGGGCACCTTCAGCCTCACCTACACCCGCAACGCCTTCCGCTGACCGGCCGCAAACGTTTACAGTGTGTTTCACCGCCGCCGTGACTCCTCCCCGAGATGAGGAACGCATGGACGGCAGGATCAACCGCAGGCTGCTGATGAAGTCCACCGTCGTGGCCGCGATCGCCCTCCCGACCCTGAACGGAACGGCGATCGCGGTGCCGGAACTGCCCTGGCCCGCCGCCAACGACATCGTGCGCAACACACGGCTACCGCAGTTCCCCGACCGGAATTTCGACGTCACCACGTATGGCGCCAAGGGCGACAACAAGACCGACAACACCGAGGCGTTCAAACGCGCCATCACCGCGTGCAACGCCGCCGGCGGTGGTCACGTCACGGTCCCGAAGGGCACCTACGTCACCGGCGCGATCCACCTGCTGAGCAACGTCGACTTCCACCTCGCCGACGGCGTGCTGTTGAAGTTCTCGGGCGACGCCTCGAAGTTCCCCACCGTGTTCACCCGCTACGAGGGCATCGAGTGCATGAACCGCTCCCCCATGGTCTACGCGCACCGCCAGACCAACATCGCCCTCACCGGCAGGGGCACGCTCGACGCCGGCGCGACCGGCAGCTGGAACAAGGGCAGCGACCGGAGCTACCTGGAGTCGTTGGTGGCCAAGGGAACCCCGCCGGAGAAGCGCGTGGTTCCGGGTTCGGGCAAGAACATGCGGTCGACGTTCATCGAGCCCTACGACTGCGACACCGTGCTGATCCAGGGCATCACCTTGAAGAACCCCAAGTTCTGGCAGATCCACCCCACGCTCTGCCGCAACGTCACGGTCGACGACGTGCACACCGACCCCACGACGTCCGCCAACAACACGGACGCGTGCGACCCCGAGTCGTGCGACCACGTCGTGATCTCCAACAGCGATCTGGGCGCGCACGACGACAACGTCGCGATCAAGTCGGGCCGGGACGAGGACGGTCGCCGCGTCAACGTGCCGTGCCAGAACATCGTCGTCGTCAACTGCCGCATGAACGGCAACTGGGGCGCCATCACGTGCGGCTCCGAGCAGACCGGCGGCATCCGCAACGTCTACGGCTACAAGCTGAACTGCGTCAACGCCACCAAGTTCGCGCTCTACGTCAAGTCGAACACCAAGCGCGGCGGCTTCTCGCAGAACATCAACCTGGACAGCGTCTCCGGCACGTTCGAACGCGCCTTCGTCTACGTCACCACGACCTACAACTCGCAGACGGGCGGCAACGTCCCGAAGTTCGGCCCGTTCACGGTCGCGAACTCCAGCAGCACCAAGGCGTCCAAGGTCCTCGACGTGTCAGGCCTGAGCCAGGAGCACGTGAAGGGGCTGGAGCTGCGGGACTCGAAGTTCACCGTCAGCTCCACCACCAACACCGTGAAGAACGTCGACGGCCTGAAGTTCACCAACGTCACGGCGAACGGCAAGCCGATGACCAGTTAGGCGACCCGCGGGTACTTCCGCACCATGCCGGGTGGCGCGGCGAAGGGTGCCCACGTGCCCTCCGCCTGCGCCAGGCGGTCCGCCACCACCCACAGGACGGTGGAGTTGAAGCCGTACCCCAGGTGCGAGGACGACACCTGGACGTTCTCCCGGCGCGGCCCCGGTTCCTCGACGCACGACTCCCACGAGACGATGCCGTCCGTCTTGGAGTAGATCGACGTGGCGGGCACCGGGATCGGCGGCCGCGTCGACTCCAGCGGCGGGAACTCGTCCTTCGGGATGTGCAGGCGCGAGAACAACCCGAACGCGGGCATGGCCCGGGACTGCACGGGGTCGCTCATGTTGTACGGCGACCCCATCGTGATCACCTGACGCACGCGGTGCGGGTGGTCGCGCGCCATCTCGCGCGCGAAGATCCCGCCGAGCGACCAGCCCACAATGGACACCGGGCCGCCGTGGTCGTCGGAAACCTTCTTCACCAAGGCGTGCATGCCGTCGACGGCGCGACGCGTGGGGCCGATGTTGCGCCCGAGGCCCCAGCCGTGCACCTCGTAACCCAAACCGGACAAAAAACGCCGCAACATGACGGTGGACGAGTCGGTCGCACCGAGTCCCGGGAACACCAGCACCGGGTGGCCGTCACCGGCGGGAGCGCCCTGCAGCGTCGACCGCGTGGCGACGAACTCGCCGACGTCGAGAGCGCAGCGCGTGGGCTCGGTGAGGTACCAGAACAGACCAGGTGCGGAGCCTCTGACGAGCTGGAGGCGAGAGGCAGCAGGAACTTCGAAGACTTCGTCCGAAGGTACAGCGGACATAGGAGCCTCCCCACACGTCGACAACCCCGAGCCGGCGTTCTGGGCGGCGTTGCCCAGTACTCCCATGATGTTTCTTGAACGATCTTTTGGCCAGTACTTTCGAGTCTCGATTCGCCACGTCCCGGTAACACGTTGGCAACCTCACAGGTGTGCAGTGCCTCTCACCTGCATGGACGTCGTTCAGCTTGCGCAGCTCCTCTACTCTTTTTCGAGTGGATCGCATGAGCTCTTTGGACGCCAGCTTCTACTTCATCGAGGACGAGAACGTGCCGATGCACGTGGGTTCCGTCCTGGTCTTCGAGGGACCGGTCCCGTCGTACGGCGACGTGATCCGGCTCTTCCTGGCGCGCATGGACCAGGTGCCGCGCTACCGGCAGAAGGTGAAGGCGCTGCCGTTCCACGTCGGCCGCCCGGTGTGGGTCGACGACGACCACTTCAACATCCTCTACCACGTGCGCCACACCGCGGTGCCGTCGCCGGGCGGGGAGGACCAGCTGCGCAACCTCGCGGGCCGGATCTTCGCGCAGAAGCTCGACGACAAGAAGCCGATGTGGGAGGCGTGGCTCGTCGAGGGTCTCGAAGACGGCCGCTGGGCGATCATCTCCAAGGTCCACCACTGCATGATCGACGGAGTGTCCGGAACGGACATGCTCCAGCTCATCCTCGACTTCAAGTCCGAAAGCGTGCTGCCGGAGCCGAAGGAGTGGAAGCCGGAGAAGCAACCGTCCACCCTGGACCTCGTGATCGACGGCGTGCGCGACGCCGTGGTGACGCCGGTGCAGCACCTGTCCGCGTTGCCCGCCGTGGCGCGCAACGTGCGGTCGCTGAGCGAGATCGTGGACTTCGGCAAGACCGTTCTCGGTTCTCTTCCCGGTACCGCCAAGCGTTTGGTCACGCGGGCGGCGACGTCGCTCAACGGTCCCATCGGGCCGCACCGCCGCTGGGTGTGGGCGCGTGCGAACCTGGCTGAGATCAAACAGATTCGCGCCGCCGCGGGTGGCACCGTCAACGACGTCATCCTGACGGCGATCACGCGCGGGTTCCGCGATCTGCTGGAGAAGCGCGGCGAACTGACCGAGGGCATGGTCGTGCGGACCATGGTGCCGGTGTCGATGCGCAAGGCGGACCAGCACAACGAGCTCAACAACCGCGTCAGCGCCGTGCTGGTGAACCTGCCCGTCGGCGAGGCGGACCCGGTGAAGCGCCTCGCGTCGATCCGCGCGCAGATGGACGACCTGAAGAGCTCGCGCCAGGCCGCGGGCGCCGACGTGATCACGAACCTGTCGAACTTCGCCGCGCCGACGCTGATGGCGCTGGGGTCGCGCACCGCGATGCGGTTCCCGCAGCAGATCCTGCAGACCGTCACCACGAACGTGCCGGGCCCGCGGATCCCGCTCTACATGCTCGGCCGCCCGCTGGTGGAGATGTTCCCGTACGTGCCGGTCGCCTCGACGATCCGGATCACCGTCGGCATCTTCTCCTACCTCGACCGGTTCACGTTCGGCATCAACGCCGACTTCGACGGCGTGCCGGACGTCCAGCTGCTCGCGGACGGCATCCGCAACGGCTTCGACGAGATGGTGGCGCTGGCCGCCGAGGCCGCGGAGAAGACGGAAGCGGCTCAGAAGGTCGTGGACGCCGCTCCCGCCAAGCCCGCTGCCAAGAAGCCCGCTCCCAAGCCCCGTGCCGTGCGGTCGACCACCAAGGCCGCCACGAACGGCGTGAAGCCGGAGACGACGGCCTGAGACACGACCTGACGATCCAGGCGGGCGCGCACGAGGCGCGCCTGACCGTGGTCGGACTCGACGCACGGCTGGGCGCCCTGGGACTGGCGCTCGGTCAGCTCGACGACGTCCGGATCGAGCTGGAGGACGTGCGCTGGTCGCGCTGGCGGGCCCGCCGCGCGACGGTCGTGTGCCGGGACGTGCACGTGAACCCGCCGGCGGTCCTGGTGGCGTCGCCCGTCGAGTTCCGCGTCGAGGTCGACAAGGCAGACATCCCGGAGTTGCAACCGTTCGGTTGGTTACCGCTGACCATCCAGTTGGTTGGTACGGAACTGCACGTCAGGCCGCACAAGTGGCTGCCCGCGAAGGTGTTCGCCGTGCCGGAGCTGCCGCGCGGCATCGAACTCGCCGGCGTCGAGCAGCACGACGACCACTTCGTGCTGACCGGGGCCGCCCCCGTGCTGCGGGAGCGGCTCACCCTCGGTCAGCTGGCGGACGTGCTCAGGCGGTTGGCGTCCATCCAGGCCAGGACCCTCTCGGACACGACCTCGGGGATCTCCATCTGGGGCACGTGACCGATGTTCGCGAACTCGTCGTAGCGCCAGTGCGGGTACCTCCGCGCCACGTACCGGGCGGCGGCGACGTTGACCAGGCGGTCCTTGTCGCCGCTCATCAGGAACACCGGCACGCGGACCTTGGCCATCGCCGCGTAGTAGGCGCCGCGCTTGGAGCTCGTGAACACGACGCTGCGCGCGGCGGCGAGGAACGCCTTGTCGAGCCCCTCGACCTTGGCCCGTTCCCCGATCAGGTGCTCGCTCGCCTGCTTGAGCTCCTCGGGGATGCCGGACGGGTCGACGCAGACCAGTTCCAGCAGCCGCTCGACCTGCCGGCGCGCGGGGACGGTCTTCGACTTCGCGAGGAACCGCTCCCCCAGGCCCGGCACCGAGTACATGAAGAACGTGCCGAGCATCGTCGGGTCAGGCCGCGTCCCGAGCACCATCGGCAGCGCGGGGTCGACCAGCACCAGGCCCCTGACCAGCTCGGGGTCGTAGGCGGTCTGGAAGAGCGAGATCAGCCCGCCCATCGAGTTGCCGACGAGGATCACGGGCTCCCGCACCACCTCGCGCAGGAACCGTCCCAGCAGCCTCGTGTTGGCCTGGACGGTGGTCTCCCTGCCCTCCGGGTTGGTGAGGCCGTGCCCGGCGAGGTCGACGGCCGTGACGCGGGCCCGCTGCGCCAGCAACGGTGCCAGCAGCACCCAGTTGAGGTGCGAGCCGCCGAGCCCGTGCACGAGGACGACGCGAGGACCGTCCTCCGGTCCGCCGAAGTCGACCCAGTGCACGGGCCCGTCGAGGTCCGCGTGGTGGCTGGTCCCGCCGAAGTGCGCCACAGTCGTCATACCAACCAGTATGTCGCCAGAAGTGACTCACCGGTAGTGAGCTCTACCTCGGCTTCCACGGCGTCGCCGGCACGCACGTCGCGGGGTCGGCCCGCCGGTCGCCCTGGACGATCTTGCCCTGGGGGTCGACGAAGCACTTCTTCCACACGTCGGCACCGGTGCCGAGCAGGGTGCCCGCCGCGTCGTAGAAGTGCAGCACCCCCTGGTCGTCGATGTTCGGGATCTGCCAGTCCGACGGGTAGTAGATCCGGACGGCGTACGTGCCATTCGCGATCGAGGCCTCGACGGTCTTGCCGTCGATCGTGTACGTCACCCGCGCCACCGTGTCGTCGACCCTGCCGAGGACGGTGCGGATGCCGGGCACGCCCTTGTAGACGGGCTTCAGGTTGAGGTCACCGCCGGCGCTCGCACCGCTGTGGTCGACCGAGAAGTGCCCCGGCAGCCACTTCACCTCGGTGCCGGAGAAGCCGGAGTTGTACTCCATGCCGCCGACGCCGATGGTGCAGTCCAGCGCCGAGTTCTCGGTGTAGAGCAACGCGAACCGGATCTGGCCTTCCAGCAACTGGTAGAGCTTCGCCTCACCGGCGGTGGCGATCTTCGCGCACCCCTTCTCGATCGCCGCGACCTCCTCCGGCGGCACGCCGAAGTCCGGTTCCTTCGGCGGTGGCGAAGTGGTGACCTGCACAGCCGGTGCGGGCGGCCCGGGGGTCGGCGGGAGCAGCGCGACGCTGGTGGCCACCGCCGCCACCGAGGCCACCCCGGCGAGCACCGGGAACAGCCACCGGCGCCTGCTCCGGCCGGTGACGGCGCGTTCGACCTCGGCGCGGATCCGGGCCTGCCGGCCGGGAGGCAGGTCGCGGGTGGGTGGGAGCATGCTGGTCATCGGTCCTCCCCTGCGGGCACGAGCACCAGGTGGTGCTGCTGGAGCTTCGACTTGGCCTTGCTGACCCGCGCGCGGACGCTGCCCTCGGTGATGCCGAAGACGGCCGCCGCGTCGGCGTACGACACCTCGGCCCACACGCACAGCGCGAGCGCCTCACGTTCGTTGCGCGGCAACTTCCGCACGGCGTCGAGCAGGTCTCGCATCCGTTGCTGGTCGTCGAGCCGTTCGGCCACGAGGTCGGCGTGGTCGGGCACTGTCTGGTCGTGGGTCGCGCGCTTGAGGTTCTTGAGGCGCCTGGTCAGCGAGCGCTGTTCGTTGCGCACGACGTTGGTCGCGACGGTGAGCAGCCACGGCAGCGCCGACTCGCGTTCGAGCCGCACGTCACCGCGCTTGCGCCAGGCCAGCAGGAAGGTCGCCTGCAGGTGGTCCTCCGCCTCGGCCCACGAGGCCGTCAACCGGAAGCAGTGGTTGTAGACCGCCTTCGCGTGCCGGTCGAACAGCACCCCGAAGGCGTGCGCACCGCCCCCAGCGGCCTGCGACCACAGCGCGCGGTCGTCAGGGTCTTCGGTTGTCATGCCTGTTCGTGTCCGCCCGCCCCGGAAGTGTTGGCACCGTCTTCACGTGCCGCTCTACCGTTGCGGAGCGTGGCACATCTGGGGGTGGCGGGGATCGCGCGGGCGGCGTACTGCGAGGACGTGCCTCCTAGTACTGACCGAGCCAGGCCTCGTCGATCCTCAGCTGTGCCTTGCCCTGCGTCGAGGTCTTCTCCACCCGCACGTGCCGGGTCGTCGTGTTCGCGGGCAGGTCGAGGAACTGCACGCCCCGGTGGTTGGGCAGCGAGCCCGACTTCACCTTCGTCCAGGTGGTGCCGTTGTCGGACGTGTAGAGGTTGTAGGCCTTGATCCGCGCTGAGTTCGACGCCGGGTAGGTGGTGGAGTCCTCGCGCTGGTTCAGCGCGACGTACGAGACCTTCTTCGCGCTGCCGAGGTCGAACCGGAGCGACACCGTGCCCGCACCCGTTGCGTCCCAATAGGTCTGGTAGTTGCCGTCGGCCGCGTGCGAGGCAGGGTGACCGGACCCCGCGGCCGAGGCGCTCATCGTGTAGCTCGACGGCAGGATGACGCCTTCCCGTCCGGCCGTCTCGACCTTGAACACCGTGTCGTACTGGTCCCAGTTCGCGATGCCGGTCAGCGTGATCGTGCCCGCGGACTGCGACCACTGCACCGCGGCCCCGGTGCGCAGATTGGTCACGCGGCTGACCTTGTAACCGTTGTCGCGCACCTTCAGCGTGCTGCCGGACGGTTTGGTGATGACGTGCACGTAGTGGTTGTCCGGGTTGGACTTCGAGACGGTCGTGACGCCGTGCGCGCCGTCGTTCCAGAACCCCGGCTTGAGCCCGCCGTGCAGGTAGCCGCCGCCGTAGGTGCCGCCGATCGACTCCCAGATGTCGCCGAGGTAGGTGTTCGCGAAGGTGTTGAAGGAGGCCTGGTTCGAGGGGAACCTGCCGTTGACCATCGCGGTCTCCGCCATCAACGCCTTGACGTCGCTGCCGGCGTTGGTGATCAGCCGCCCGAGCGTGAGCTTGTGGTCGACGGCGGAGTTCGAGCCCGAGTACCACCACGCGCCGGTGCTCGGCAGCTTGAAGCACGCCTCGATGAGTCTCGGTGCGGCCGTGTAGACCGCCTGCGGGTAGTCGTAGTTCGGGGTCATGCCGGTCTTCTGCTCGTTGCTGATCGTGTCCATGATCGGCGTGTCCTCGTTGTTGTTGCTGAGGACCATGTCCGGCCGATCGCGCCGGATCCGTTCGTACAGGCCGTTCTGCTCCCAGTACGCGTTGTCGTTGTCGATCCAGAACCCGGCGAGCTTCGGGTAGCGCTGCATCACCTCGACGAAGTTGTCGTAGCTGAACTGCCCGAACCCCGGCCGTTCCTGGAGGTTCACCGCCTTGCCCTTGTACTTCGAGTACCCGGCGGAGTCGAGCCACTCGTGCCCGCCCTCGTCGTGCCACTGCGGGTCGTCGGTCATGTAGTTGACGACCTTCACGCCCTGCGCGGAGGCGGCGTCGATCAGCTCGCCGAGGAAGTCCCGCTTGGTGGCGCAACTGCCGGGAATCGCCGACGGCCACGCCCGCGCGTACCCGAGCCTGCTGTGGAACGACGCGAGCACGATGTACTGCGCGTGCAGCTTCTTCGCCTCGTCCACCCAGTACCGCGCGTTCCACCCGCCGCCCGTGACGGCGGCTTCCCAAGCGGCACAACTGGTGTAGCCGGGACTGGTCCGCATCCCCCAGTGCAGGAACAGCCCGGACGTGGCCGCCCGCAGCCAGTCCTGGCGTGGGTGCAGCACCTCGGCGCGGGCCGGCAGGCTCACGCCCGCGACGAGAAGGACGGCGGTCATCACCACGCCGAGCCGGCGCAACGTTCTCCGCACGAGCGAGCCTCCTGACGGACGGGCTCCCCGCGGCGGAGGGAAGACGTGCCCAGGTCTACGCCGATCCCGCCCCCACTTCAAGAGTTCATCGGAGGTCTGACGTTGTTACATGACCGAAGGCGGCGGATTTTGCCCGAATGAACCGATGTCTGCTCGCGTCTCACCACGTGGGCGGCCTGGCCGAACGCGGCGTGCGGGTGTCAGCATCGGAGGCGTGTCCCAGGCATCCGTGCTCAGCACGCGCCGTCACGTCGACCTCCGTCGGCAGGCGAGCGCGATCTGTGCCGTGCCCGCCTTCGCCTGACCGGAGAGCAGCCCCTGCGAGAAGGGGAGGGACGCATGAGCCGCACCGCCGCCACCGTGCTCAGGTCCGTGCTGGACCACGGGCCCGTCGCGCGCAGCACCATCGCCCGCCTCACCGGGCTGAGCGCCGCCACCGTCACGAAGCAGTACGCCGAGCTCGCCGAACGCGGGCTGGTGCGCGAGGTCGACGCGCGGGTGCCGCGGGTGACGATCGGGCGGCCGCACGTGCCGGTGGACATCGACGTGGAACGGCACGTGGTGTGCGGGGTGCACATCGCTTACGGGCACACGACGTTGTCGCTCGTGGACCTGCGCGGGCGGGTGCTCGCCGAGGAACGCGAGCCGCACCACCGGCCGAGTGCGACGCAGGCGTTGCGGCGGATCGCCGAACGGGTGCCCGCGTTCCTGCGGCGGCACGACCGGGTGCCGATCGGGGTTGGCGTGGCCACCGGTGGGCGCGTGGACGACGGCACGATCGTGGAGCACAGCCAGCTCGGCTGGAGAGACGTCCCCGCCGGGGACTTCCTGACCACCGCGCTCGACATGGCAGTTCAGGTCGAGTCGCACTCGAGGGCGCTCGCGCGGGCCGAGCAGCTCTTCGGGGCTGATCCCAGAGCCCGCACCAGCCTGGTGCACCTGTTCGTGGGCAACGTGGTCGACGCGGCCATCGTCACCGGCGGGTCGGTGCACAGCGGTCCGGGTGGCGCGGCGGGCGAGATCGCGCACCTGCGGCTGCGCGACGACGACACGCCGTGCCCGTGCGGGCGCAGGGGTTGCCTGGAGGCCGCGACGTCGAACCGGACGCTCGCGGAACGGGCCGCGCGGCTCGGGATCATCGCGGAACCGGTGCTGGACCTGCTGATCGAGGCCGGGCAACGAGGTGAGCCACAGGCCGTCGAGCTGTTCCGGCGACGGTCGCGGCTCGTCGGCCAGGCCGCCCAGCTGCTGCTCGACGTAATCAACCCGGACGTGCTGGTCGTGGTGGAGGCGGGCGTGATCTTCGTTCCCGGATGCTGGAACGAATTGACAGAGGAAATCACGCGCAAGGACGACGTCATTCGAACGAGTTTCGGCGCGGAGGTTCTCAGCGTCGCCGCCGGAAGTGTCGTGCTCAGCGATATCTACGGTGGAACGACTTATTTTAGCTGAGCGGAAAATAGACACCGCGAACGCCTGAACTGCACGCTTGTGGCATGACCTCAGTTCAGGAAAAGACGCTCACCGTCAAGCCGGTCGCCGGGCACATCGGCGCGGAAATCTCGGGCATCGACATTTCCCGGCCCCTTCGCGCGGCCGAGCTGGACACCCTCCAGAACGCACTCCACCGGCACAAGGTGATTTTCTTCCGCGACCAGGATCTGGACCACGCGAGCCAGATCGCGTTCGGCCGCCAGTTCGGCGAGCTCACCTACGCGCATCCGCACGACGACGCCCCGCCGACCGGTTTCCCGGAGATCTTCACGATCGACCCGCGCCGCTACGAGGACCGCTACGGCAAGGACTTCAAACAGTCCCAGAAGCGCCAGTACAGCTACTTCTCGGGCTGGCACACCGACGTCACCGCCGCGGTGAACCCGCCGGCCGCCTCGATCCTGCGCGCCGAGGTGGTGCCCGAGATCGGCGGCGACACGACGTGGACCAACCTCGTCGCCGCCTACAACGGCCTGTCGGAGCCCATCAGGTCCTTTGTGGACGGGCTCAGGGCCGAGCACCGCTACGGCGGGTCGGTGAAGGTCGCGGACGGCGCGTACGCCAAGCGCGTCAACGACAACCTGCTCGTCGCCGAACACCCCGTCGTCCGCGTGCACCCCGTCACCGGCGAGAAGGGCCTGTTCGTCAACCCCGGCTTCACCAGCCACGTCGTCGGCGTGTCGGCGAGCGAGAGCAAGGCGATCCTCGACCTGCTCTACGCCGAGCTCACCCGGCCCGAGTACACCGTGCGGTTCCGCTGGGAACCGGGCAGCGTCGCCTTCTGGGACAACCGAGCCACCGCCCACCTCGCCCCGCGCGACCTGGAGCACCTCGACGTCCAGCGCACCCTGCACCGCGTCACGATCATCGGCGACACCCCGGTGGGCCCGGACGGCCGCGAGTCCACGCTGCTCGCGGGCCGCCCGTTCACCGCCGACCACGCCGTGGTGGTGGACTGATGCTGACCAGGCGTTCCCTGCTGCTCGGCCTCGCGGCTCTCGGTGCCGCGGGGTGCTCCGCGGGCGGCACCACCACGCAGCAGGTCCTCGGCGACCTGCCCACCACACCCCCGCCACCTGACACCAGGCTGTCGATCTCCATCCGCACCACGCTCAAGCAGCTCGAAGCGAGCGGGGAACTGGGCAAACTCCCGTTCCAGGTCAGCGACTGGCCGAACATCAGCGCCGGGCCGGACGTCATCCAGGCGTTCCGCGCCCGGTCGGTGGACCTGGGCTCCAACGCCGGCATCCCGCCGATCCAGGCGCAGGCCACGCGGCTGCAGACGAAGATCGTCGCGGTCGGCGAACGCGACAAGCCGCTCTACACCTACGCCACCAAACCGGGTTCGCCGATCAAGTCACTCGCAGACTTCAAGGGCAGGAAGATCGCGTTCAGCCAGGGCCAGGCGCAGGGCGTGGTCGTCCTGCGCACCCTCAAGGAGCTCGGCCTGAAGATCAGCGACGTCGAGCTGATCCCGTTGACCAGCAACCAGTTCCTCACCGCCGTGCAGGCGGGCCAGGTCGACGTCGCCGTGCTCGCCGAGCCGCAGCTCACCAAGTACCTCGGCCAGTACCCGGACGCCACCGCGATCCCGATGAACTCCGTCGACCTGCTCACCGTCCTCTGGGCCCCGGTCGAGGTCCTCAACGACCCCGCGAAACTGGCCGCCATCAAGGCGTTCATCCCGTTCTGGGCGCGCGGCACCGTGTGGAGCTACGAGAACCCCGACAAGTGGGTCGACCACTACTACGTCAAGGACCAGAACGTCTCGAAGGCCGACGGCGACCGCATCGTGCAGTCCACCCCGCCGCTGACCTTCCCCACGAACTGGGATCGGGCGATCAAGTGGGAGCAGGAGACCGCGGACCTGCTGGCAGAAGGCGGTTTCGTGGAGAAGTTCGACGTCACCGAACTCTTCGACCGCCGGTTCGAGAAGGTCGCCGCCGAGGCCGTCGACGCCAGGTACCGGAGCCGGACATGACCCACGTGCTCGACCGCCCCGCCACCCTCGCGGCACCCACCACACCAACCCGCCGCAAACGCCTGGGACTCGGCAGACCCATCCCCTACGGCCGGGTCCTCGGCCCGGCGCTGATCCTCGCGGTCTGGAGCATCGCCTCCGCGACCGGCGCCCTCGACCCGCGCATCCTCAGCGCACCGTGGACGATCGTCCACACCGGAATCGAGCTCACTGAGAACGGCAAGCTCCCCGAGAGCATCCTCACCTCGCTGCAACGCGCCGCCCTCGGCTTCTTCTTCGGCGCCGCAACGGGAACGCTGCTCGCCATCGCGTCCGGTCTCAGCCGCGTCGGCGAGGCCCTGATCGACGGCACGGTCCAGGTCAAGCGCGCGATCCCGTCCCTCGGCCTGATCCCGCTGCTGATCCTCTGGCTCGGCATCGGCGAGGAGTTCAAGATCGTCGTGATCGCCGTGACCATCGCGACGATCATGTACCTGCAGACCTACGCGGCGCTCACGGGCATCGACAGCCGGTACGTCGAACTCGCCGAGGCCGTCGGCCTGAACCGCGCCCAGTACGTGCGCAAGGTCGTCTTCCCCGGCGCGCTCCCCGGCTTCTTCCTCGGCCTGCGGCTCGCCGTCACGGCGTCCTGGCTCTCGCTCGTGGTGCTGGAGCAGATCAACGCCACCAGCGGCATCGGCTACCTGATGTTCCAGGCGCAGAACTACGGCCAGACCGACGTGATCGTCGTCGGGCTCGTCGTCTACGGCCTCTTCGGGTTCGTCTCGGACGCGGTGCTGCGGATCCTCGAACGGAGGGCGCTGGCATGGCGACGCACGCTGTCCGGGTGAACGGCCTCACGAGGCAGTTCCAGGACCGCAAGATCCTCGACGACCTCGACCTCACCATCGCACCAGGCGAGTTCGTCGCACTGCTGGGCCGCAGCGGTTCCGGCAAGTCCACGCTGCTCAAGGCCATCGCCGGCCTCGACCACGACGTCACCGGCGAGGGCACCCTCGAAGTCCCGCACGAGGTCGCCGTCGCGTTCCAGGACTCCCGTCTGCTCCCCTGGCTGCGCGTCCTCGACAACGTCGAACTCGGCGTCAAACCCGGCAAGGGCAGGGCGGCGCTGGAAGAGGTAGGGCTCAAGGGCCGGGAACGCGCCTGGCCCGCCGAGCTCTCCGGCGGCGAGCAGCAACGCGTCGCGCTCGCCCGCTGCCTCGTCCGCGAACCCCGCCTGCTGCTCGCCGACGAACCGTTCGGCGCCCTGGACGCGTTGACCCGCATCAAGATGCACGACCTGCTGCGCGAACTGTGCGCCCGGCACCGGCCCGCCGTCCTGCTGGTCACGCACGACGTCGACGAGGCGATCGAACTCGCCGACCGCGTCCTCGTCCTGCAGGACGGCCGCATCGGCCTCGACCTCCCGGCGCACGACGCCGACCGCACGCACCTGTTGTCCGCCCTCGGCATCGGAGCACCCGCATGACGCTGCACCTCAACCTCTTTCTGCACGACACCGGCCACCACGAGGCGTCCTGGCGGCTGCCGGAGTCGAACCCGTTGGCGCACATCGACATCGCCTACCACCAGCGCGTCGCGAAGATCGCCGAGGACGCCAAGTTCGACTCGGTCTTCCTCGCGGACTCCCCGGTGCTGTGGGGAAATCCGAGCCGCAGGCCGTCCGGCAAGATCGAACCGACGATCCTGCTGACCGCGATCGCCGCCGTCACAACACGAATCGGCCTGATCGCCACGGCCTCCACCACCTACAACGACCCGTTCAACCTCGCCCGCCGGTTCAGCTCCCTCGACCACGTGAGCGGCGGCCGTGCGGGCTGGAACATCGTCACGACCGCGGGCGACGACGCGGCCCGCAACTTCGGCCTCGACGCCCAGCCCGCGCACCTGACCCGGTACGACCGCGCGGCCGAGTTCGTCGAGGTGTCGAAGAAGCTCTGGGACTCCTGGGACGACGACGCGATCGTCGCCGACAAGGCGGAAGGCGTGCACGCGCGGGACGACCGCGTGCACCCGATCGACCACGTCGGCCCGCACTTCAAGGTCCGCGGCCCGCTCAACCTGCCGCGCTCACCCCAGGGCTACCCGCTGCTCGTCCAGGCCGGCTCGTCCGAGGACGGCAGGGACTTCGCCGCGAAACACGCCGAAGCCGTCTTCACCGCGCACCAGACCCTCGAAGACGCCGTCGCGTTCTACCAGGACGTGAAGCGCCGGGCGGTCGAGTTCGGCCGCGACCCGAACGAGGTCAAGATCCTGCCCGGCCTGGTCCCGGTCATCGGCGCCACCGAAGAAGAAGCGCACGCCCTCGACGCCGAGCTGGAACGCCTGATCCTCCCCGAGCACGCCGCGAAGCAGCTCGCGGGCCTGCTCAGGGTCGACCACCTCGAACTGGACGAGGAACTCCCGGCCGACCTCCCGGACGAGGCCGCGATCGAGGGCGCCAAGTCCCGCTACACGCTGATCGTCGAGCTGGCCCGGCGCGAACGCCTGACCGTCCGGCAGCTGATCGGCAGGCTCGGCGGCGGCCGCGGCCACCGGACGTTCACCGGCACCGCGCTCCAGGTCGCCGACCAGATCGAGCAGTGGCACGCGGGGGGCGCGGCGGACGGGTTCAACATCATGCCCGCCGTGCTGCCGTCCGGCCTGGAACGCTTCGCCGACGACGTGCTGCCGATCCTGCGCCGGCGCGGCCTCTTCCGCACCGACTACACCGGCACGACCCTGCGCGAGCACTACGGCCTGCGGCGCCCGGCGAGCCAGTTCACCGCGCTACCCGTGTGACGGGTGCCCGTAGAGCCCCACGCCGGCGATCTCCAGCGTCGTGAGGAACGTGGTCGAGGCCTGGTAGGAGGCCTCGACCAGTTCCGCGGTGTGCGAGAAGTCCAGCGGCGTCACGGCCTGCACCGGCGCACCCGGCAGGTACAGCACCGGCGCGCTCTGCGAGGCCAGCTCCACCTCCAGCACCGCCTGGTTGCGCATCCCCAGGGTCGCCCAGAACAGCAACGTCTCGGCCAGCGTCTCCGGCACCGTCGGCAGGTGGCCGGGGAACGCGCAGTCAAGCACCACCAACGACTTCGCGCCCATCGCCAGCGCCTGCCGGATCGGCACGTTCGCCAGCACGCCGCCGTCGTAGAGCACGCGGTCGCCGATCCGCACCGGCGGGTAGACGCCGGGGATCGCCGCGCTGGCGAGGATCGCCGGGATCAGCTCGCCCTCGGTGATGTTCACCGCCTCGCCCGTCACGCAGTCCACCGACACCGCGCCGAACGGCAGCGCCAGGTCCGCGAACGAGGCGCAGCCGTCGAGTCCGTCGGCGAGCACGGACTCCAGCCCGGTGTTCGGGAAGAGGTAGGTCTTGTTGGTGCGCAACGACCTCAGCTGCGCGATCGGCCCGCCAGGGAACACCCGCGGCCGGGTCATGCCCTCCCACAGCAGCGCAAGCCGTTCGAACGCCTTGTCCGGGTCGAGCGCGAGCAGCGAGCCGTTGACCGACCCGACCGACGTGCCGACCACCAGGTCCGGGCGCACCCCGTGCTCGTGCAACGCCCGCAGCATGCCCACCTGCGCGGCGCCAAGGCTTCCCCCGCCGCCGAGCACGAACCCGACTGGTCCTGGCAGTTCGATCGTCACGTCCGGTGATCCTAAAGTGAGGCAACGGGTTCAGCTTGCTTCGGTCTACACTGAAGCTACTGAGTGCACGAGCAGTGGAATCGCCAGCTCGGCCCGCGTCCGCGAGCCGTGCATCCCGGTCAGGCCGCTCAGCAACGGCTCGGCCTGGCTGCGCACCACCACGTGCGCGTCCCGCATCGCCACCACGACGTCCCCGATCCGGTCCAGCGCCAGCGGGCTCACCGGCCCGAACCACCCGGCCTCGACGGCCTCGTCCCTGCTCAGCACGTCCGCGCGGGCCCCGAGGAACTCCCGCCAGGTCGACAGCACCTCGTCGCTCTCGACGTGCAGGTACCGCACCCGCGGCTCGCCGGCGACCACCCGGACCCCCTGCCAGAGCACCGGTTCCGTGTCGAAGTCGATCCGCTCGTCCACGGTGACCATGCCGTGGTCGGCCGTGACCACGAGCTGCGCGCCGGCAGGCAACCGCGACGCGATCCGCTCGGCCAGCGAGTCCACGAACTCCAGCTGGATCAGCCACTCCTCGGACCCCGGCCCGTAGAAGTGCCCGATCGTGTCGAGGTCCGCGTGGTAGGCGTAGCAGAACGACCGGTCCTGCTGGACCGCCGCGACGGCCCCGAGCGCCAGGTCGCCGAACCCCGCCACGCCGCGGAACCAGGATCCGCGCAGCACCGCCCTCGTCAGTCCGGACGAGCGGTGCAGCAACGGCGCGACGGCGCTCACCGCGACCCCGGCGGCGGCCGCGCGTTCGAACAGCGTGGGGTGCGGCTGCACGACCTCCGGCACGAGCGTCTTGCGCAGGTCGTGGCCGTGTTCGGCGGCCCGCGACCAGGTCAGCGAGTTCAGCACCTCGTCCCCGACGGCGAAGGTGTAGCCGACGATGCCGTGCTCGCCGGAGTGCAGCCCGGTGCCGATCGAGGCGATGCTCGTGGCCGTCGAGGACGGGAACCCCGCGTCGATGGAGCGGTCCGGCAGCGAGGACAGGAACGGCGCGTGCGCGGCGTGCTCGCGCAGCAACTCGTGGCCGAGGCCGTCTACGAGCAGCAGGACGACACGCCGGGCCGCGGGCAGCCCGAGCGTGTTGTCGGCACCCGGAACGTCCAGGCCCGACAGCAGTGAGGGAACGACCTCGGCGATGGTCATGAAGGACACCGTGCCACGTCGAATCGGACAGCGGGCAGAATGGCGCGCTGTGACAACGCTCATCCACCAGAAGATCGCTGACGAGCTCGGCGTGGCCGCTGGCCAGGTCGGCTCTGCTGTCGAACTGCTCGACGGTGGCGCGACCGTCCCGTTCGTCGCCCGCTACCGCAAGGAGGCGACCGGCGGTCTCGACGACGCCCAGCTGCGCACGCTCGAGGAACGCCTCGGCTACCTGCGCGAGCTGGAAGAGCGCCGGGCGGCCGTCCTCAACTCGATCAGCGAGCAGGGCAAGCTCACCGAAGCCCTCGAAGCGCAGATCCTCGCCGCCGAGTCCAAGGCGCGGCTGGAGGACCTCTACCTGCCGTACAAGCAGAAGCGCCGCACCAAGGCCCAGATCGCGAAGGAGGCGGGCCTGGAGCCCCTCGCCGACGCACTTCTGGGTGATCCTGGCCTGAACCCTCAGGAAGAGGCCGCGAAGTTCGTCGACCCGGCCAAGGAGGTCGCGGACGCCGCGGCCGCCCTGCAGGGCGCGCGGGCCATCCTGGTCGAGCGGTTCGGCGAGGACGGCGACCTGATCGGTGACCTGCGCGAGCAGATGTGGACGCGCGGCCGGGTCGTCTCCAAGGTCCGCGAGGGCAAGGAGACCGACGGCGCCAAGTTCGCCGACTACTTCGAGTTCGACGAGCCGTTCGCGAAGCTGCCGTCGCACCGCATCCTCGCGCTGTTCCGCGGCGAGAAGGAGGAGGTCCTCGACCTCGTCCTGGAGCCGGAGGAGCCCAACGAGGAAGGCGGCCCGTCCACGTTCGAGGTCCGCATCGCGTCGCGGTTCGGCATCGACGACCGGGGCCGTCCCGGTGACAAGTGGCTCACCGACACCGTGCGCTGGGCGTGGCGGACCCGCATCCTCGTGCACCTGGGCATCGACCTGCGCGGCCGGCTGCGCTCGTTCGCCGAGGACGAGGCCGTCAAGGTCTTCGCGTCGAACCTGCGCGACCTGCTGCTCGCCGCCCCGGCCGGCACCCGCGCCACCATGGGCCTCGACCCCGGCTACCGCACCGGCGTGAAGGTCGCGATCGTCGACGCCACCGGCAAGGTCGTCGCGCACGGCGTCATCCAGCCGCACGTGCCCGCGAACCGCTGGGACGAGTCGATCGCGAAGCTCGCCGCGTGGTCCAAGCAGCACAACGTCGACCTGATCGCCATCGGCAACGGCACGGCCTCGCGCGAGACCGACAAGCTCGCCGCCGACCTGATCAAGCGCCACCCCGACCTGGGCCTCACCAAGATCGTGGTGTCCGAGGCGGGCGCGTCGGTGTACTCGGCGTCGGCCTACGCGTCGTCCGAACTGCCGGGCCTCGACGTCTCGATCCGCGGCGCCGTGTCGATCGCACGCCGCCTGCAGGACCCGCTGGCCGAGCTGGTGAAGATCGACCCGAAGTCGATCGGCGTCGGCCAGTACCAGCACGACCTCGCGGAGTCGAAGCTGTCGCGCTCGCTCGACGCGGTGGTCGAGGACTGCGTGAACGCGGTCGGCGTGGACCTCAACACCGCGTCCGTGCCGCTGCTGACCCGCGTCTCCGGCATCACCGCCGGGCTCGCGGAGAACATCGTGCTGCACCGCGACTCGAACGGTCCGTTCAAGACCCGCAAGTCGCTGATGGAGGTGGCGCGGCTCGGCCCGAAGGCGTTCGAGCAGTGCGCGGGCTTCCTCAAGATCCGCGGGGGCGACGAGCCGCTCGACGCGTCCTCGGTGCACCCCGAGGCGTACCCGGTCGTGCGCCGCATCCAGGAGGCCGCGGGCGCCGAGCTGATCGGCAACACGGCGGTGCTCACGAAGGTGCGGCCCGAGCAGTTCGTGGACGACCAGTTCGGCCTGCCGACCGTGACGGACATCCTGCGCGAGCTGGAGAAGCCCGGCCGCGACCCGCGCCCGGCGTTCAAGACGGCGACCTTCGCGGACGGCGTCGAGAAGATCGCCGACCTCAAGCCCGGCATGGTGCTGGAGGGCGTCGTGACGAACGTGGCCGCGTTCGGCGCGTTCGTGGACATCGGCGTGCACCAGGACGGCCTCGTGCACATCTCGGCGTTGTCCAACACCTACGTGAAGGACCCGCGCGACGTCGTGAAGTCCGGTGACGTGGTGCGGGTGAAGGTCCTGGAGGTCGACGAGGCCCGCAAGCGCATCGGCCTCACGCTGCGGCTGACCGACGAGCCGGGCAAGCCCGCGCCGAAGCAGCAGGGCGGCGGTGGCGGCCGGGACCGCGGTGGCCGTCCGCAGCAGCGCGGTGGTGGCCAGCAGCGCGGCGGGCAGCAGCAGCGCAACTCGCCGCCGCCCGCGAGCGGCTCGATGGCGGACGCGCTCCGCAAGGCCGGGTTCGGCAAGTAGAAAGGACGGAGAACGGCCCCTCCCGCGCTCGGGAGGGGCCGTTTCTCATTTGGCGGGTGTGGGGCCTGCCGGAGGCGGCAGAAGCCAAGCCTCGTGGCGCTGGCAGCCGATGGCGGAGCCGCGGAGGCGCCGTGCCGTTACTTGGCGCGGGTGCCCTTGGCCTTCACGAGCTCGGACTCGAACAGCTCCTCGACAGTGGTCAACCCGCCCGGCACCTTCGAGTCGACCTTGGCGATGTAGGACTGCGTGGCCGACGGCCGTCCGACGAGCGAGTAGTGCAGCGCGCCGGTCAGGCCCTGCGTGTCCAGGCCGTTGGTGTCGTGGAACGCGTCCAGCACGCCGTCGCGGGTGAGGTCGCCCTTCTGGCAGGCCTTCTCGACGACCGACAGGAACACCTTCGCGACCGTGTAGCCGTGGTCGACGTAGATCGCGGGCTTCTCGTTCGGGTAGGCCTTGTTGAACGCCGCCGCGACCTCGCGCGGGCCCTGCTGCGAGCCGGTGAACGGCGCCACCGACGTCACCACGGTCACCTGCTTCTCGACGGCCGGGCCGACCGGCGAGTCGAGGATCGCGGTGTCGAAGCCGACCACGTTGACCAGGAACGGCACGTCCCACTTGAGGGCCGCGGCCACACCGACGGCGGCGGCGGTCTGCGGCGGGGTGGTGCTCAGCACGACGGCCTTGGCTCCGGCGGCCTTCAGCGCGGCGATCTGCTGCGAGAGGTCGGCCGCGGTCTCGCTGATGGGCTGCTCGGCGATCTTCATGTTCCACTGCGTGCCGACGAACCGGCTGCCTTCGACGGCGTTGTCGCCGTAGCTGCCCTGCGCGAAGACGTGGCCGACGGTGTCGCCCTCCTTGATCACGCCACGGCGCTTGTAGTGATCAAGTCCGTTGATGACGTCGAGGTCGTACGTCGTGCCCACGATCATCATGTGCGGGTTGCCGAGCAATGACGCGGCCCACGACGCGGGAGCCGTCAGCGTGCGGGTCTGCATGATGTCGGGCTCGATGGCGGCGGTCATCGGGGTGCCCGCGAGCTCCAGCAAGCCGAGCACCTGCGGCTCCAGGTCGAAGTAGGCGTCGAGGGCCTTCTGCACGTCGTACGCGTGGTCCTTGACCTTCAGGTCGATCTTGCGGCCGCAGATGCCGCCGCGGTCGTTGACCTGCTTCAAGTACAGCTCGTAGCCCTTCATGCGGGTCAGCGCCGAGCCCTTGAACGGACCTGTCATGTCGGTCAGGACGCCGAGCGAGATCGTGTCGTCGGTAACGCCCGGCCCCGTCTTCAACTGGGGCTTGTCAGCTGTCTCGGAGCCACAGCCGGCCACGAGGACGGCGAGCGCCAAGGCGGCGGTGGGCAGTACGCGGCGGAGGGGCATGCAGAGGTCCTTGTCCAAATGATCGACACATACTAAGCGGTAGCTCAGTATTGACACGGGGGTCACATAACACCCCCTTATGTGTTACGGCTCACAGAGACGTAAGGTTCATGTGACTACCGCTCGACTACGGAGTGTGCTAGCTCTTCGGTACCGAACGAAATGAGATACGGCGTCTTCGGTCACATCTCACACCTCCGTACGGGCGCATCCGAACGCGTGAAGATCTGCAATGGTTGCTCCCACACGGGTATTGGGGAGGCGTGCGTGAACGAGGCCGACGCGATCGTCATCGGGTCAGGACCCAACGGACTGGTGGCGGCCGCGCTGCTCGCCGACGCCGGCTGGGACGTCCTCGTGCTGGAGCGGCGCGACAGCCCCGGTGGTGCCGTGACGTCGGCGGAGATGACCGCGCCGGGCTTCACCAACGACGTGTACAGCGCCTTTTACCCGTTGGGTCTCGGCTCTCCCGTGCTGGGTGCCCTGAACCTCGACGTGCGGTGGGAGCACGCTCCAGCCGTCCTAGCGCACGTGCTGCCGGATGACCGAGTCGCGTTGCTCTCCCGCGACGTCGAGGTGACGGCCAAATCCGTCGGCACCTTTGCCCACGCGGACAGCGACCGCTGGCAGACGGAGTACGCGAAGTGGCTCCAGGTGCGCGAAGGGGTACTTCACTCTCTGTTGCAACCGTTTCCACCCGTGCGCGGCGGCCTCTCGCTGCTGCGGTCGGCCGGGATCGGCGAGGCGCTGCGGCTGGCGCGGACGCTGACGATGCCGGTGCGACGGCTGGGCGAGGAGCTGTTCGACGGCGAGGGCGCCCGTGTGTTGCTGGCGGGCAACACGATGCACACGGACCTCGGCCCCGACCAGGCGGGCGGCGCGGGCTTCGGCTGGCTGCTCGCGATGCTCGGCCAGGAGGTCGGCAACCCGGTCCCGCGCGGCGGTGCTCGTGAGCTGACGGCGTCCCTGGTGCGCCGGTTCGGTGGCCGGGTCGAGACGAACGCCGAGGTGACCGACGTGCTGCACGCGCGCGGTGTGGCCGTGGGCGTGCGTCTGGCCGATGGCTCGGTCGTGCGCGCACGCCGTGCCGTCGTCGCGGATATCCCGGCCCCGTCGCTCTACCTGGACCTCCTCGGCCCCGACGCGTTGCCGGCGAAGCTCGCCGAGGACCTGCGCCGCTTCCAGTGGGACAGCGACACGATCAAGGTCGACTGGGCGCTCTCCGGCCCCATCCCGTGGACGAACCCGGAGGCCGCGCAGGCGGGCACGGTCCACCTCGGCGGGGACGTGAACGGCCTGGCGGGCGTCGCGCACGAGCTGGCCTGCGGCAAGGTGCCGCGCACGCCGTTCGTGGTGATGGGCCAGATGACGACGACCGACCCGACCCGGTCCCCCGCCGGCACCGAGGCCGCCTGGGCGTACACGCACGTGCCGCTGGGCGGGAACTGGACGCCGGACCGGCTGAAGCGCCGGGCCGACCGCCTCGAGGTGATGATCGAGGAACGCGCCCCCGGCTTCCGGTCCCGCATCCTCGGCCGGTCGGTGCTCGGCCCGGCCGAGATCGGGTCGGTCAACGGCGGCACCGGCGCCATCCACCAGCAGCTGGTGTTCCGCCCGTTGCCGGGCCTCGGGCGTGCGGACACGCCGTTCGACCGCCTGTACCTCGCGGGCTCGTCGGCCTGGCCGGGCGGTGGCGTGCACGGCGCGGCGGGCGCGAACGCGGCACGGGCGGCGCTGGCCCGGTGGGGCGCGGCCGGTGAGCTGTACAAGACCCTGGTGCAGGGCCTGCACAAAGCCCTCTACTGAGTGCGAGCGAACTTTCGGGCGCGCGACGCCCGCAGGTAGCCCATCACGAGCGCTTCGAGGTCGGGATGCGTTGTCTCCCACCCCTTCGGCACGTTTCCCCGCACCAGCGCCGTGGTCTGGCGGGAGGTGTGCGAGGCGTCGACCACGCCGTCCGCCTCCAGCTCCTGTCCGGCGGGCCCGACGACGACGTGGTGCTCGTGCAGGATCTCGTCGATCTCGCCGCACACCTGCACGCGGCCCTCGTCCAGCAGCAGCAGGTGGTCGCAGACGTCACCGAGGTCGGTGAGCAGGTGCGACGACAGCAGGACCGTCGTGCCGCGTTCGGCGACCTCGGTCATGAGGATCCGCAACGTCTCGTCGCGCGCCAACGGGTCGAGGTCGGACATCGGTTCGTCCAGCAGCAGCACCTTCGGCAGGCGCCCCAGCGCCAGTGCGATCGCGACCTGTGTGCGCGCACCGGCCGACAGCGTGCGCACCTTCGCGTCCTTGTCCACGCCCGCGAGGAGGTCGAGCACCTCGTCGGCGCGTTCGGCCGACCACCGGTCGTTCATCGCGGCGCCCGCCCGCATCAGCTCGCGGACCGTGAACTGGTCGTACAGCGGCCTTTTCTGGGTCAGCAACGACACGTCGGGGTGCATCCGGCCGCGCACCGCCGTGCCGTGCACGGTGATCTCGCCGCTCGTGGGCCGGGCGAGGCCGGCGATCAGCGACAGCAACGTGCTCTTGCCCGCGCCGTTCGGCCCGACGAGGCCCGTGACGCTGCCCTCCGGCAGCTCGAACGAGCACTCGTCGAGGGCTTTGGTGCGCCCGAAGTGCTTCGCGACGTTCTCCGCCCGCACCGGACTGGCGTTCATGCTGCCCCCACGTCCACAGTGGACATCAGTAGTGCGTGTCCCGCACGTCGGTGTAGATGGCGTCGACCTCGTCGCCGGACAGCCCCTCGCCGACCGCGCGGTCCATCCAGCTCTCCAGGTCCTGCCGCAGCGGCGCGTCCGCCTTCGCCGCGTCGGTGGCGAGCGAGGCCGTGACGAACGTGCCCATCCCCCGCCTGCCCTCCACGAGCCCCTCGTGCTCGAGCTCGCGGTAGGCCTTCAGCACGGTGTTGGGGTTGACCCTGGTGGCCTCCACCACCTCCCGTGCCGTCGGCAGCTTGTCGCCGGGTCCGAGCAGCCCCATCCGCATGGCCTGCTTGACCTGCGCGGCGATCTGGAGATAGGTGGACACCCCGGAGTGCCGATCGATGCGAAACTCGATCACGCCGCTCAGCATAGGTGCCCACCCTCCCGGCTCACGCCTGCCTGCGCACAGCCCACACCGTGCCGAGCACGAACAGCACCGCGGCCCCGGTGAAGATCGACGCCTCCAGCAGGTGCAGCGTGTTCACCTGGTCGACCGGGATGACGTCGGCGAACCGCTGCGCCAGCCCGTTCTCCCGGTAGCAGGCCTCGAAGTCCGTGACCGCCTGCGCGTCACCGCGGGCGGAGCAGTTCATCATCGGCGTCGGATCCGCGACCACCGCGCCCCTGGCGTCGAGGAACCCCGATTCCACCACCAGCGGCCCGCGCTCGACGGTCGAGCGCCCGTCGAGGTCGTCGGACAGCACCCTGGTCGGCGTGATCAGGTTCTCCCGCACACCCCCGAGCACCACCCGCACCACGACGAACAGCCCAAGCGTCACCGTCATCGCCACGAGCGTCCGCCTCGACAGCGCGCCGGCGAACATCCCGAGCGCGTAGGCGAAGAGCGTGTACGCGACCGGCGAGACGCCCTGCGCGTCGAACGTCGTGACGTAGAACGGCCCGGCCGCAAGTGGCCCGAGCTTGCCCGCCGCGTCCACCCAGCTGTGCACGGCGGCCTGGTAAGCGAGCACCACGACCAGCGCGGGCAACGCGGCGACCGCGAACTTGGTCACCATCCACCGCGTCCTGCTGACCGACTGCGTGAACGCCAGCGCGTGCGTGCCCTGCTCGTACTCCCGCGCGAACAACGGCGCGCCGACGAACACCCCGATCAGCGCGGGCGCGGCGATGACCGTGCCGTGCGCGACGTGCAGCCGGTCGAACCAGGTGTTCTGGAACTCGCTGGCCGCCTCCCCGCGACACGCGTCCAGCCCCTTGGCGACGCAGTCGAGCAGGTTGCGAGCGTTGAGGTCCGCCACCATCGCGGCTTTGAGCAACAGAATCGCGGCCACGCTGACCACCAGCCCCGCGGCGAGCGTGATGAACACGGCCCGCTGCTGCCGCCACACGACCCACGTCATGCCGCCACCTCCATCCGCATGTGCGCGAGCGCGAGCTGACTGAGCGTCCGGTGTTGCGGGTAGGCGTTGAGCAGGTCCCTGACGTCGCCTGCCAGTCGCACTTTGCCTTCTGCCAGGAGCACCAGGTGGTCGCACACGTCTTCCAGCTCCGCCAGCACGTGCGAGGAGAGGAGGACCGTGATGTTCTGTTGGCGGCACTCCTGCACGAGCGTGGTGAGAACGTCCTCGCGGGCCAGCGGGTCCAGGTCCGCCAGGGGCTCGTCGAGCATCAGGAGCTTCGGGCGTTTGCCCAGGGCCAGGGCCAGCGCCACTCGCGTTCGCTGGCCGCCGGAGAGGGTGCCCACCTTGGCTTGTGGCGGCACCTGCGCGTTGTGGATCAGGTGCTCGGCGTAGGTCTGGTCCCAGCTCGGGTTGGTTTGCTGGCCGTATTTCAGCGTCTCGGTGACGGTGAACTGCGGGTACAGGGGTTTGGCTTGGGTCAGGAACGCTACTGAGCGGTGCATGCCTCGGCCGTTCGGTGCCTCGCCGAAGACCTTGATTTGGCCTGTGGTCGGGCGTAGGAGGCCGGTGACCATGCCCATCAGGGTGCTCTTGCCGGCGCCGTTCGGGCCTACCAGCGCTACGGTTCGGCCGGGTGGGATCTGCAGTGTGCAGTCTTGCAGGGCCCAGCCTCGTGGGTACTTCTTCCCCAGGTTCTCCGCCAGGACTGGCGGGTGCTCCCTCTGCCTCATGGGTTCTACCGTAGCACCCTTTCACTAGATAACTAGTGAAAGGGTGCTAGCTGGGGTGGTATGCGTCGCCAGTGCGGTGGTCGGGTTGGGTGCAAAGACGAACTGCGGACGAGCGTGGTCGAGTCATCGCCGCTGGCGCGTCGATAGAGATTGGGGCTTGACTTCGGGGCCCTTGCGAGGCGCTGATCGGCCGGAAAAGGCCGGGCTGAAAAGCGCCCGGCCGAGCTCTCGAAGCTAGCACCTCGCACCCAAAGTCAAGCCCCAATCTCCTTGCAGCGTGGGCACGTTGGCAGCGCACGTCGCCACACCGCTTGGACCGAGCCAAGAAGGAAGGACGCCTCGCCTTCGGCATTGCGTTGGGTCTTGGCCGGGCGCTCGGCTGCGCCATCGCGATGCTTACGCTCAGACGGGCTCGCCTTCGGCATCGCGAGTCCTCAAGCCATTGGTACCCGGCAAGGTCCACCCGTCTTGGCTCACCACACCTGCCGCCGTACCTCGACCGCCGTGCCCTGCCTCACCCAGCACTGTGCCGCCTCGCCTGCCGTACCTCGCTGCCGCGCTTCGCTGACTTGCTTCGCGCCGCGCTGCCCTGCCCCGCCTCGCCTTGCCTCGCCTTGCCTCGCCTTGCCTCGCCTTGCCTCGGCCTGCCTCGCCCAGGCCCGCGTTGGCGAGGGCACCCGAGCCGGCGGCTGTCAGGACGCGATGCGGCGGGTGCGCCTCGACTCCTGCCTGCGCTGGAGGTGGTCTGCGGTGAGTTCCAGTTCGTAGGCGCGCAGGGCCTGGTAGCGCGGCGAGACGCGGAGCCCGAAGGTTCCGCTGAGGCGTTCGATCGCCGACGCCGCGCGATCGAGCCTCCTTCTCGCCGCGTCCAGGCCGCCCGCTCGCAGCATGCGCAGGCAGTTCTCGGCCTCGCAGTTGTACGAGCGGAGCATGAGCGCCGACCAGTCCTCGACGAGCCTGCGGCCGGTCACGTCCGATCCGTTGTAGGTGACCTGCCCGCCACCTTCGATCGCCGCACCGGTCTTGATCAGGGTCTTCATCTCGTCGTGGACCAGGTCCAGCTGTGCCTGGTGGTCCGCTGTGGCGTCGGTGCGGAACACGCCGGCTCGCTGGAAGGTCAGTTCGTCCTTCAGCGGCTGGAGTTCGGCGCGGGCGGTGGTGATGCGGTGCCGCAGCGCTACTAGTTCGGCACCGGCTCGGTCCACCTCTTCGAACGCACTGGTCTGCGCCGTCTGGGCTGCGCTGATCCTGGAGAGGAGTTCTTGCAGGCCTTCCACGGCCTGCTCCAGCTCAGCGATCCGGCGGTCTTTGCGCCCGAGCATGCTTACCTCCCCGATCAGCGACGAAAGGCCCATGACCGTTCCATCGCAAGGGGGAATCCGCCGTTATCTCTCGCGCTACGCACTCACACCATCGAGTGATCCCACGAAACGAACGAACCCTTCGGGGTCTTCGCTCGTGGCGGACTGCTGCAAGATCACGCTGGTCGCGCCCGCGTCGGCCACGGAAGCCACCAGGTCCGTGACGTACGCACGGTCGCGCGAGTCCGTCTCCACGTAGACGACGACGGGGTGCGTGCGGGTCGCGCTGATCGCACGGACGCGGTCGAGGTCGGCCGAGGCGTCGAGGACCGTGCCGTCGCCCACCTCGCCGGCGAGGTCCAGGGTCTTCATGCCCAGTCCGCCCACGTAGATCGGCATCGGCGCGGCGGGCGGCCAGTCCAGGGCCACGCCGGTCAGGTTCACGTACCGGCCGGAGACGGTGACGCGTTCGCCTGCCAGCAGCGCCTTCAGAGCGAGGGTGTACTCGCGCAGCAACGTCAGGGGTGATGCCACTCGCGCGCCGACCTGACCCATCCAGTCCTGCACGCCGTGCCCGACGGCCAGGGTCACGCGGCCGGGGAAGAGACGCTCCAGCGTCGCGGTCTCCATCGCGGTCAGCGCCACGTTGCGCAGCGGCACCGGCAGCAGGCCGACGCCGACGTGCAGCCGCGAGGTCCAGGCCAGCGCGGCGGACGCGCAGGCGATGCCGCTCTCCAGGAAGCAGTCCTCCCACAGCCACAGGGAGTCCACTCCGGACTCCTCTGCGGCGAGGACGACGGAACGCAGGTTCTCGGGTGGGAGCTGGGGCCGGTAGACAACGCCGAGTGTGGTCACTCCGCCAACCTACTACCGGCCCCCGACAGAACTACGGCGTCAGCACCCGCAGTTGTGGTACGTGACGTCCCAGTGGTTCGACTCCAGGTAGTAGACGTTGCCGGCGTTGGAACGCCACTTGTTGCCACCGATGGAGGTGAAGCTGCCCTTGATGTAGTTCGTGACGCAGGTGCTCAGCCGGTAGTCGACCTTGTAGCCGTTCCAGTGGGAGTAGGTGCCCGACGCGTGGCCGGTCTCCGTCCCGCCGGTGATGGTCAGCGCGCAGCCCGACGCGCTCTTGAACGTCTTCGCGCCCGCGATCGTCGTCTGGTTGATCTGCTCGAACGACGTGCAGTTGGGACGGTTGCGGTCACTGCACCCACCACTGGACGTCCAGCCGATGCCGGCAGCGCTGAGCTGCGCGGTCGCCTGGGAGTGGGTGTACTTGGCAGGGGCCGCCGACGCGACGGACGCGCCCATGATCAGAGCGGCGAACATCGCGATCACGGCTGCGATCGTGCGAACGAACATGTGCTCTCTCCTTCAAGCCCAAAGCAAGGTGCCGCGAAAGCTAGGAAGGAGCGGTAAAGGAAGGCCTAAATCGGTCTTTGGCCGATCTTTGGCGCCTCCGTGGACAGTTCCGGTCGTCACCAACGATCGGAGCAACACCATGCGCATTCGCCACGCCGTGGCGGCGACCGCCATCTCGCTGGGGCTGCTGGGCGGCATGAGCGGCATCGCCCAGGCCGCGCCGGAGGGACCGTCCGAGCAGGCGACCGCCGCGACGCAGGTCGAGGCGGCGGCCGGGTACGGCGGTTCGATCAGCCGCACCGAGGTCATCAAGCGCGCCAAGGACTGGTGGGACCGCAAGGTCCCGTACAGCCAGTCGGCCTACGCCTGGGACATCAACAAGGGCAAGAAGTACCGCACCGACTGCTCGGGCTTCGTGTCCATGACGTGGAAGCTCACGTCGAGCCTCAACACGTCCACTTTGGACAGCGTCGCCACCAAGATCTCGTGGGCGAACCTCAAGCCGGGCGACATGATCCTGCGCAACGGCCACGTGAAGCTGTTCGAGAAGTGGGCCAACTCGGCCAAGACCTCCGCGTGGATCTACGAGGAGGGCAGCACCGCCACGGACATGGACCACGAGACCGTGACGATCTCGTCGCTGAAGAGCGGCGGCTACGCCCCGTGGAAGTACAAGAAGATCACGGGCTGACAGACGCGAGGCCCCACTGAGCCGGCCACTGGTGCACCTCTCCCATCTCCCTGGTGCCCAGGCGCGTGAACAGGCCGGCGGCCTCGTCCCAGGAGCGGTCCGCGCCTTCCCAGTCCCCCAGACGGGCGTGGACCGCTCCGAGGTCGCGCAACGTCCTGGCCCGCCACAGCGGCAGGCTCAGGTCGTTCCACACCGGCAGCAGATCCGTCAGCACCACCCGTGCTCCCGCGTGGTCGCCCGCCGCGAGCCGCCACTCCCCCAGCGTGCGGCGGACCAGCGCCTCGCCGAACCGGTCCCCGACGTCGCGGCACCCGTCCAGCGCCTGCCCGATCAGCGCCTCGGCCGGGTCGAGGAAACCCCTGCGCAGCAACACCTTCGCCAACGCCTGCGCGGTGTAGCAGCCGAGCAGTTCGTCTCCGGTGCCCGCGACCATCTCGTGCGCGCGCCGGATGTGCTCCTCGGCGAGGTCCAGCTCGCCGCGCGCCCGGTGCACGAGCCCGATCCCCCGTGCCGCCAGCGCCTCACCGCGCCGGCTGCGGGCCTGCCGGTAGACAGAGGCGGCCTGTTCCAGCGTCTCGAACGCCCCCGCGTCGTCGGCCAGTTCCCTTTTGATGGAGCCGATTCCGTACAGCGCGTGCGCCTCGCCTTCGAGGTCGTGCGACGCGAGCAGCTCACGCGCCCGGTCCAATGCCTCCAGCGCGCACGGGTACTGACCCAGGTCGCGGCACACCATGCCGATGCCGTTCATCGCGACGGCCTCGCCCCGCTGGTCGCCCAGGTTCACGAACAACGTCTGCGCGGTGTCGAACCACGACCGCGCCTCGACCAGGTTGTCCCGCTTGTAGTGCATCTGCCCGAGGCTGCACCGCAGCACCGCCTCCAGCCGCAGGTCGCCGGTCCGCCACGCCGCCTCCAACGCGGCCGTGTGCGTCCTCTCCCAGGCCTCGTAACGGTTCCTGAGCCCGAACCAGGCGAACACCAGCACCTCGGCGAGCTGCGAGGCGATCTCCACCAGGCCGAGCTCCGCCGCCCGTTCCACGAGCCGCACGAGCAACGGTTCCTCGCGCGCGAACCACGCGTCCTTGTCGGCGGGCCGCGCGACCGGGGCGAGCACGCCCAGCGAGTCCTGCATCCGCGGCACGGCGAGGAACAGCTGCTCGGTCAGGCCGTCCACAGTGGACAAAGCGGCGACGACGGCCCGCCGGACCACGTCCTCCCTGTCGTTCTTGGCGTCCTCGGCCTCGGCCAGCTCACGGGCGTGCAGCCGCACCAGCTCGTGCATCCGGTACCGCGCGCTGCCGATGACGTCGAGCAGCCGTGCGTCGACGAGCTGGTCGAGCACGTCCTCGTCGAGCAGGTGCACCCACAGGAAGCTCGGCACCTCGGGCAGCCCGAGGAACCCGAAGATCCGGTACGCGCGGCGGGCGTTCGCGTCGAGCGCCCGGTAGGTGAGCTCCAGGCCGGCCCTGACCGCCAGGTCGTCCGCGACCAGCTCGTCGAGCCGGGACCGTTCGTCGGACAGCCGCCTGACCAGCTTCGACACCGGCCAGTGCGCGCGTCCGGCGAGCCGGGCGCCGGTGATCCGCACGGCGAGCGGCAGGTACCCGCACAGCCGCGCGACCTCTTCTGCCTGGTCCGGCTCCGCGGCGACCCGGTCGTCTCCGAGGATCCGCCGCAGCAACGTCACCGCCTCGTCGCTGCTCAGCACGTCGAGCGGGATCCGGCGGACGCCTTCGAGCCCGCACAGCCTGCTGCGGCTCGTGATCAGCGTCAGACAGCCCGGACTGCCCGGCAGCAACGGCCTGACCTGCGAGACGCTCGTGACGCCGTCCAGCACGATCACGACCCGCCGCCCGCTGACCGTGGCCCGCCACAGCGCCGCGCGTTCCTCGGCGGACTCCGGAATCCGTTCGCTCGGCACGTCCATGGCCCGCAGCAACGCGTCGAGCGCGCCGGACGGCGAGTGCAGGTCCACGAACAGCTGCCCGTCCGGGTACCGGTCGGCGAGCCGATGGGCCGCGTGCACGGCCAACGCCGACTTGCCGACGCCCGCGGGTCCCTCGATCCACCACACGCCGCCGTCGCTGTCGAGCAGCCGCGACAGCTCCCGGTCGCGCCCGGTGAAGTCGCCCGCGTCGCGCGGCAGGTAGTTGCGGCGGCTGTCCCGCGAGCCCTCCAGCACGTCCCGGTAGAGCTGCTGCAACTGCTCGCCGGGCTCGACCCCCAGCTCGTCCACGAGCACCTTGCGCGTCTCGCGGAACACCCGCATGGCGTCGGCCCGCCTGCCCGCCCGCGCCAACGCGGTCATGAGCTGCCCGCGCAGCCGTTCGGCCAGCGGGTACTCGGCGACGAACGCCCCGAGCCGGTCGACCAGCTCGGCGTGCCGGCCCAGCGCCAGCTCGGCGTCGACCCACGCCTCGGCGGCCGCGAGCCGTTGCACGTCGAGGGTCTGCGCGAACACCACCGGAGCGCCGCGCCACAGCTGCAACGCCTGGTCGAGGCACTCGGCCTTGACCTTCAGCTCGGCCTCTTCACCCGCTCGCGCGACGAGCCGCCGGAACGCGTGCAGGTCGACGGACTCGGGGTCGGCGTTCAGCACGTACCCCGCCGCCCGGTGCTCGACCGGCAGCCCGGTCCGGCGCAGGCTGGAGATGTGCACCTGCAGCGACTTGCGCGCCTGCGGCGGCGGTTCCTCGCCCCAGATGAGGTCGATGAGGCGTTCGACGGGCACGATCTTCCCGCATTCGACCGCCAGGACGGCTAAGATCTGCGCGGGCTTCGGCGGCACCGTCGGTTCCACCGGCCCGAGAATCCTGATCTCCACTGCGCCCCCACCAGTGTTGAAGATTCACCAAGTTCTGCACGGCATTGCCAAATTCTGACGCAGCCCGGCATTCCGGGGTTCCACTTCCAGGTGAATGCACTCGAACGGACGCAGATGTGGATGCAACCAGACCAGGCCCCACTCCGTCCAGCCCACTTTCAGTGGGCATGAATGTGAACACTTGTTCTGTTTCTAGAGACTCCTTTTGAGACGCCCGAACTCCTCCGCGAGCGCCGGCAACTGCCAGTGAGCGTTCAGCCCGCTCGGATTCGGCAGGATCCACACGCGCACGCCGCCCACGGTGTCCTGCTGGGCCCCGACCTGCGCCTTCTTCCGGCCGAACGCGGCCCGGTACACGGTCACGCCGAGTACCGCGAGAACCTTCGGTGAATACCGCTCGACCTTTTCGGTCAGCTCGGCCGCGCCTTGCCGCATTTCGTCAATTGTTAATTCGGCGGCCTGGGCGCTGGGCCGCGCGACGACGTTCGTGATGCCGAGCCCGAGATCGAGCAGCTTCTCCTGCTCGGCGGGCGCGAACTGGTGCGGCGTGAACCCGGACAAATGCAGCGCGGGCCAGAACCGGTTTCCGGGCCGCGCGAAGTGGTGCCCGGTCGCCTCCGACACGAGCCCCGGGTTGATCCCGCAGAACAACACGTCGAGCCCGGGCTTGATCACATCGGCAATCACGTCGCCAAGCCTACGAGGCGCGACATAACCTGCCCGCCATGGCCGATCTGACGATGACCTGGTCCGTGCGCGACGGGTGGGCGGACGTGCGGCTGGCCGACCGCGCGGCGCAGGTGGTGGTCGTCGCCTCGTACGTGACCGCCGCTCCCGAGGACCTCCTGACCGCCGTGACCCGCCTGCTGCGCGGCGACGCCGAGACCCGTGCCGAGTTCGAGGCCGAGCCCACCGTCTACCGCTGGCACTTCCGGCGCGACGGTGGCGCGGTCGACCTGCGGATCACCGAACACCCCGGCCACCGGCGTCCCGGTGCCGAGATCTGGTCGACCCGGCAGCCGCTCGGCACGCTCGCCCGCACCGCCGTCCGCGCCTTCGACGCGCTGGCCCCGGCCGAGTACGAACGGGACTGGCGGCGCCCGTTCCCCCGCCACGAACTCGAAGGCCTGCGCACCGCGTGGCGCGAGCACCAGGCGGCCACGCTGTGAAGCCGATCCTCTTCCTCGACGTCGACGGCCCGCTGCTGCCGTTCGGCGACGGCGTCCCCGGCGACCCCGGCCTCCCCCGCCTCGACCCCGCGCACGGCCCGTGGCTCGCCGCCCTGCCGTGCGAGCTGATCTGGGCCACGACCTGGATGGACGACGCCAACACCCACATCGCGCCCCTGCTGGGCCTCCCGCCGCTCCCGGTTGCGAACTGGCCCGACGACGAGCCGCCTCAAGGCCTGCACTGGAAGACCCGCGGCCTGACAGCGATCGCCGGCACCCGGCCGTTCGCCTGGGTGGACGACGAGATCCGCGACGAGGACCGCGCCTGGGTCGCCGAACACCACGGCGACGCGCTGCTGCACCGGGTGGACCCGCGGCACGGCCTGACCGACGCGGACTACCTCACGCTCGACGCCTGGCTGCGCGCCCGCTAGGCGTCAGCCGGAACGCGCGGGCGGGGCGTCCACATCGTGTAGCCGGCGCGGCGGGCGTCCTCGGGCGAGTGGAAGAACGCGTCGCCCTTCATGCGCTTGTAGTACGGCGAGTCGGGCGTGTGGAACATCATCGTGCGCGAGTTCGCCTTGATCGAGGGCACCGGGGCCGCGGGCTCCTCCATGATCGACAGGGGCTGCACATCGGCCGGGGCGGTGTCGCGCGTGCGCATCGTCAGCCAGGTCAGCAGGACGCCGGCGAGGAACGCGCCCGCGCACAGCAGGAACATCTGGAAGAAGAACCCGAACACCGAACAGCTCCCTAGCCCGTAGTCGTGAAGTCCTCGTCGACGCGCAGGCCGGGGGCGGCCGAGCGCAGCGCGTCGCTGAGCGAGCCCGCGCGCTCCGGGTCCTCGACGCGTGCCGACGCGGTCAGGTGTCCTTCGTGGACGACACCGGTGAACTCGGTGACGCCGTGGTCGAGCACGGCCCGCAGCACCGAAGTGACCACCCCGGGCGCAACGGGCAGGCGGTCCCCGAGCGTCATCACGTCGGTGACGCGGTGGTCCGTCAGGGCGCGCACGGCGTCCACGACCTGCTGGCGTTCCTCGGCGGACGCGGCGGTGCCCGCCAGCACGACCTCGACCTGTCGCACCGCGATCACCAGCTGACCGGGCGCCACGACCGGAGCGGGATGGGCGGCGAGACCCACCGAAGCGAGCAGGGCAGGCACGACGAATGCGCCGACGGCAACGCGTTGCGGCAACTGCACGCGCTTGGACTATCTCATCCGGCTGATCGACTTCCACCGACCGAGCGGGAACCAGCAGGACACCCCACCGGAATTCACTCTTTAGTGGAAACCACCACGGGTTCGCCGCCGGACACCAGCCGCCAGTCCGAGCCGGTGAACTCGGCGGGGTCGAGCGAGCCGGCCGCCTTGACCCAGTCGATCAGCAGCTGCCGGATCTCCTGCTGCTGGTTGTGCAGCACGGGCGCCGCCGCGACGTGCGGGAAGTCGCCGCCGCCCGCCTGCCGGTAGTTGTTCACGGCCACCGCGAACTCGGCCGAGTCGCCCACCGGCCGTCCGTCGTAGGCGAGCGAGCGGATCCGCGACCCGACCGGTGCGGAGATGTCGATGTCGTAGGTCAGCGGCGCCGCGAGCCCGTAGGCGATGTCGAAGTTGTAGTCCGGCACGTCGTTCGACACCTCGGCCGCCGTGAACGGCCCCGGCCCCGACACCTGGGCGAAGTAGCGCGCCGACTCCTCCAGGAAGTCGCGCACCTGCGCGCCCGTCATCCGCACGCCCACCAGCGTGTTGTCGAAGATGTAGAGCCCGGCCACGTCCCGGATGGACACGTCCCCGGCCGGGATCGCCGCCGCGCGGTTGAAGGGCGCGCACAACGACAGCACCGGCAGCGAGGTGGCCTTCGCGACCTCCAGCGCCTGCACGTGGTTGATGAACCGCAACGCGGGCGTGTCCTCGAACCGCGACCGCGCCGCCGACATCGCCGACGCGCAGGTCCCGATGTTCCCGTTCACGTAGGACACGACCTTCTCGTGGTCGTGCCGCAGCAACCGCACGATCCGCGGGTCCTCCTGGACCGAGGCCGACGACAGCACCGAGGACCGCGAGCCGACCAGTTCCCAGTGCCCGTCGTGCGCCAGGTCGAACTCCATCACCGACAACCGCTTGCCCCAGTACAGCGGCTCGGTCAGCAGCACTGGCCGCCCGGTCACCTTGTTCGTCACGATCCGCTGCGGGATCTCCACGTGAGCGTGGCCCACCAGGATCGCGTCGATCCCCGGCACCGTCTCGGCGAGCAGCTCCGAGCAGTTCTCCGGGAACGGCACCTGGTCGCCGAGCGACGACGACAGGTCGGCGCCGGAGTGCGCCACCACGATCACCAGGTCGGACTTGTGCCGCAGCTCCGGAACCCAGTGCAGCGCCTGCTCCACGAGGCCGGGGAACGTCAGCACGCCGTCCACGTGAGCGCGGTCCCACACGGCGATCCCGGGGTTCGTGAGCCCCAGGATCCCGACCTTCAACGGCTGCCCGCCGGTGCGCCACACCGTCTTCACCACGTACGGCGGGAACGCGGGCAGTCCGGTCGCGACGTCCAGCGCGTTCGCCGCCAGCAACGGGAAGTCGAGCTGCCGTTCGAACGTCCGCAGCACCTGCAACCCGTAGTTGAACTCGTGATTTCCCAGTGCGGCGGCGTTGTAGCCGATGGCGTTCATCGCCGCCGCCATCGGATGCACGTGCGCACCACGCGTGATCGGTTCGACCTTCGCGTAGTAGTAGGCGAGCGGTGTGCCCTGGATGGTGTCACCGGCGTCGAGCAGCAACGTCCGATGGCGGCCCACCGCCGACCTCACGTCGTTCACCAGGGTCGAGATCTTCGCGAGCCCGACGTCGTTGTGCGCGAAGTCGTCGAACTCGCGGTTGAGGTAGTAGTCCCAGTTGAACAGGTTGCCGTGCAGGTCTGTCGAACCCATCACCGTCAGTGTGAACGTCCGCACGCTCACCTCCGGTTGTGGTCGGGCTGATCACCCGACCATAACCGCTCACACTTGACCCCAAATCACCTCGTGGGAGGGGTCTGTCCCTGCCGTTGCCCGCGCTGACCAGGTTCGACGACGCTGGTGGCCACGGACTTGCCGTCTTCTGTGGTGGCGATCACCGTGACGGTGTCCCCCTTCTCGACACCTTCGGCCACAGTGTCGGCGTCGATCACGTATGTCTTGGTGTAGCCGTCGGTCGACTTCACCTCCACGGAGGAGTCGCTGATCGCGGTCACCTCACCGGTCTGGAACTCGCCGTGCGTGGCGGTGCCGAAGCCGAGGCCGCCGCGCATGCCGCCGCCCGCGCCGTCCGGCGGGGTTCCGCCCATGCCTCCGGGTCCGCCGAAGCCCATCGAGTCGGCCTGCTGGTTCGTGCCGCTCGCGGCGTAGATCGCGACGCCTCCGGCACCGGCGATCGCGACGGCGATGGCCACGGCCGCCACGGTCTTCTTCGCGGTCCACGCGGGGCGAGCCTGCTGCTGTGCGGGCTGGGGTGCGCCCCACTCCGGGGGCTGTTGTTCGGTCATGACGGCAACCGTGGCGGCCGCGCCTGTGCCGGACCTGTGTGCGCCGTAGGCCTGAGCTGTGGGGATCGCTCACAGCTGGTACACAGGATCCGCGTTCACGATGGGAGCCATGCGCGCGATGAAGACCGAACTCCGCAGGCCGGACGGCACACCGGTCCGGGTGCTCGTCGTCGACGACGAGTCCACCCTGGCCGAGCTGATGTCGATGGCGTTGCGCATGGAGAAGTGGGACGTGCGCACGGCGCTCGACGGGACCACGGCTGTGAAGACCGCCCGGGAGTTCCGCCCGGACGTGGTGGTGCTCGACGTGATGCTGCCCGACTTCGACGGCTTCGAGGTGCTGCGCAAGATGCGCGCGGAGGCCCCGATCCTGCCGGTGCTGTTCCTGACGGCGAAGGACGCCGTGGAGGACCGCATCGCCGGTCTCACCGCGGGGGGCGACGACTACGTCACCAAGCCGTTCTCGCTGGAGGAGGTCGTGCTGCGGTTGCGCGCACTGCTGCGGCGCACCGGCGTGACCGACGCGGACGCCGGCACCCGGCTGATCGTCGGCGACCTGTCGCTGAACGAGGAGACCCGCGAGGTCGAACGCGCCGGCACCGCGATCGACCTGACCGCGACCGAGTTCGAGCTGCTGCGCTACCTCATGCGCAACCCGAAGCGCGTGCTGAGCAAGGCCCAGATCCTGGACCGGGTGTGGAGCTACGACTTCGGCGGCCAGGCCAACATCGTCGAGCTCTACATCTCGTACCTGCGCAAGAAGATCGACGCCGGGCGCACCCCGATGATCCACACGATGCGAGGCGCCGGATATGTCCTCAAGCCTGCGACCTAGAACTCTGCGGGCTCAGCTCGTCTCCGGCCAGATCGTCCTGCTCACGGCATTGAGCCTGGTGATCGGCGGGGTCGCGGTGCTCGCGCTGCACGCGTTCCTCATGAACAACCTGGACCGCGAGGTCACGACGCTGCGGCCCGGTCCGCCCGGCCAGCAGTACGGCCCTCCCGGCATCAACGCGCGGATCTTCCCCGACGGCAGCATCGGCGGCACGATCGAGCTCCCCGGCTGGCAGGCACCGCGCATGCTCACCGACGACGAGATCAAGGTGCTGGCGGCGACGCCCTCGGGTGTGCACACGGTGAACCTGGGCGAGGCCGGAGAGTTCCGCGTGGCGACCGATCAGCGCGGGATCAAGGGACTGTCGCTGACAACGGTCACGGACATCGTGTGGCAGATGGTGTGGATCCTCGCGGCGCTCATCCTCGCGGGAGCCGCGGTGGTCGCGCTGGCGGGCAGGGTGATCGTGCGGCGCGCGCTCGTGCCGTTGGACCGCGTCGCCGAGACCGCCACCCGCGTCTCCGAGCTCCCGCTGCACGAGGGCGAGGTCGCGCTCGCCGAGCGCGTGCCGGAGGAGGACACCGATCCCGCGACCGAGGTCGGCAAGGTGGGCCTGGCGCTGAACAAGATGCTCGGCCACGTCGACGAGGCGCTGAAAGCCAGGCACGACAGCGAGACGCGGGTCCGGCAGTTCGTCGCCGACGCGTCGCACGAGCTGCGTACGCCCCTGGCCGCCATCCGCGGGTACGCCGAGCTGACCCGCCGCACCGGCGAGGACCTGCCGCCCGCCGTCACCCACGCGATGGGCCGGGTGGAGTCCGAGGCGGTGCGGATGACGTCGCTGGTCGAGGACCTGCTGCTGCTCGCTCGCCTCGACGCCGGGCGGCCGTTGGAGAGCGAGGACGTGGACCTCTCCAGGCTGGTGCTCGACGTCGTCGGGGACGCCCGGATCGCGGGCCCCGACCACAGCTGGAGGATCGCGCTGCCGGACGAGCCCGTGACGGTTCCCGGTGACGTGCAACGGCTGCACCAGGTCATCGGCAACCTGCTGTCCAACGCCCGCGCGCACACCCCGCCGGGCACCACCGTGACCACCGGCCTGTCCGTCCACAACGGACGCGTCGACCTGAGCGTGACCGACGACGGCCCCGGCATCCCGGCCGGGCTGGAGGTCTTCGAACGGTTCGCGCGCGGCGACTCCTCGCGGTCGCGGGCGGCGGGCAGCACCGGGCTGGGGCTGTCGATCGTGGCCGCCGTGGTCGGCGCGCACGACGGCGAGGTGTCCGTCGCGAGCCGTCCGGGCGCCACCACGTTCACGGTCTCCCTGCACACAGCTCGTTCACAGCGGGAGCACACGACCGACCCAGCGTAGGCCGCGAGGCTCGTCGCCATGAGACGAGAACGCCTGGCGCTGGCGGTCCTGCTGATCGCGACCGGCGCGCTGTACCTGTGGCGGCTGGGGGACTCGGGCTGGGCCAACGCCTACTACTCGGCCGCCGCGCAGGCCGGTGCGACGAGCTGGAAGGCGTGGTTCTTCGGTTCCTCCGACGCCTCGAACGCGATCACCGTCGACAAGACGCCCGCCTCGCTGTGGGTGATGGGCCTGTCCGCCCGGCTGTTCGGCGTCAACGCGTGGAGCATCCTGGTGCCGCAGGCGTTGATGGGCGTCGGCAGCGTCTGGCTGCTGTACGCGACCGTGCGCCGCTGGTTCTCCCCCGCCGCCGCGCTGATCGCCGGCGCGGTGCTCGCGCTGACGCCAGTCGCCGTGCTGATGTTCCGCTTCAACAATCCCGACGCGTTGCTGGTCCTGCTGATGATCGCGGGCGCCTACTGCGTGACCCGCGCGGCCGAGAAGGCGAGCCCGCTGTGGCTCGCCCTGGCCGGTGTCGCGATCGGGTTCGGCTTCCTCACCAAGATGTTGCAGGCGTTCCTGGTGCTGCCCGCGTTCGCGCTGGCGTACCTGATCGCCGCTCCCACGACCGTCGGCAGGAAACTCCTGCACCTGACCGGCGCGCTCGGCGCCATGATCGTCGCGGGCGGCTGGTGGATCGTCGCCGTGGAGCTCACGCCCGACCGGCCGTACATCGGCGGGTCGCAGACCAACAGCGTGCTGGAACTGACGTTGGGCTACAACGGGTTCGGCCGCCTCACCGGTGACGAGGTCGGCAGCGTCGGCGGCGGCCGCGGCTGGGGCAGCGCGGGCTGGAGCCGGTTGCTGAACGAGGAGATGGGCAGTCAGATCGCCTGGCTGCTGCCCGCCGCCGTGGTGCTGCTGATCGCCGGGCTGTGGCTCACGAAGGGCCGCGCCCGCACCGCGCTCGCGTTGTGGGGCGGCTGGCTCGTCGTCACGGCCGGGGTCTTCAGCTTCATGAACGGCATCATCCACTCCTACTACACCGTCGCGCTGGCCCCCGCGATCGCCGCGATCATCGGCATCGCCTCCGCCGAGCTCTGGGACCGCCGCCACGAACCCGTCGCCGCGGCGGTGCTCTCCGGTTCGGTCGCCCTGTCCGCGCTCCAGTGCTACGTCCTGATCAACGGCTTCTCGACGCCGGTCGCGCTGCTGGTCCTGATGACGGGCCTGATCGCCGCCGTCGGCCTGGTGCTGTCGCTGCGCTGGGCCATCCCGGTCGCGCTGATCGCCGCGTTGCTGGGCCCCACCACCTACTCCTTCGCGACCGTCACCACCCCGCACACCGGTGCGTTGCCGGTCGCGGGCCCGTCGAACGGCCGGATGGGCGGCATGGGCGGCGGGCTGCTCGACACGACCACCCCGGACGCCGAGGTCACGAACCTCCTGCAGGACAACGCCGACAGCTACAGGTGGGTCGCCGCCACCATCGGCTCCAACAACGCGGCGGGCCTCCAGCTCGCCAGCGGGCGGCCGGTCATGGCGCTCGGCGGCTTCAACGGCACCGACCCCGCCCCCACGCTCGCCGAGTTCCAGGAGATGGTCCGAAGTGGACAGATCCACTACTACGTCGCGGCCGGACGGATGATGCAGGGCGAGACCGGCAGCGACGACGCCCACCGCATCGCCGAGTGGGTCGCCCAGAACTACACCGCGACCACCGTCGCCGGTGCCACCCTCTACGACCTGGACGCGTCATGACCGCCACCCTCGCCCCCGCGCCGGCCGCGGCCCCGCCCGCCCCGAAGCGCGACCCGAAACCGTTGCACCGCCTGGCCTTCCTGGCGCTGCTCGCCGGCACGGCCGTGCTGTACCTGTGGAACCTGACCGCGTCCGGCTACGGCAACGAGTTCTACGCGGCGGCCACGCAGGCGGCGTCGCAGAGCTGGAAGGCGCTGCTGTTCGGCTCGCTCGACCCCGGCAACACGATCACCGTCGACAAGCCGCCCGCGTTCCTGTGGGTGAGCGGGGTGTTCGCGAAGGTCTTCGGGTTCTCCAGCTGGACCGTGCTGGCCCCGCAGGCGTTCGAGGGCATCGCGGCCGTCGGCCTCCTCTACGCGACCGTGAAGCGCACGTCAGGCCCGTGGGCGGCCCTGTTCGCGGGCGCCGCGTTCGCGCTCACCCCGGTGGCGGCGCTGATGTTCCGCTTCAACCTGCCGGACGCGCTTCTGGTGCTGCTGATGGTCGCGGCCGCGTACTGCACGGTCCGCGCGCTGGACAAGGCGAGCCCGTGGTGGCTCGCGCTCGCCGGCACCGCGATCGGGTTCGCGTTCCTCACCAAGATGTTGCAGGCGTTCCTGGTGCTGCCCGCCCTCGCGCTGGTCTACCTGATCGCCGCGCCCACATCCGTCTGGAAGCGCCTGTTGCACCTGCTCGGTGCCGGTGTCGCGGTCGTCGTGTCCGCGGGATGGTTCATCGCGCTGGTGGAGTTGTGGCCCGCCGACAGCCGTCCGTACATCGGCGGCTCGACCAACAACTCGTTGTGGGAGCTGGCGATCGGCTACAACGGCCTCGGCCGCATCTTCGGCAACGCCGGTCCCGGCGGAGGCGGCGGGGGCATGGGCGGCAACGGCAACATCGGCTTCGGCGGCTCGACGGGCATCGGCCGGTTGTTCGGCGCCAGCATGGGTCCGGAGATCTCCTGGCTGCTGCCCGCCGCGTTGATCGGCCTGGTCGCCGGGCTGTGGTTCCTGCGCCGGGCGCCCCGCACCGACCGCACCCGTGCGGCGCTGGTGCTGTGGGGCGGCTGGTTGCTGGTGAGCGGCGCGGTGTTCAGCTTCATGAGCGGCATCACCCACCCCTACTACACGGTGGCGCTGGCTCCCGCGATCGCCGCCCTGGTCGGCATCACCGCCCGTGAGCTCTGGCGTGGCCGTGGACACTTCCCGGCGCGCATGGCGTTGACCGCGATGGTCGCGGCGACCGGCGTGTGGGGCTACATCCTGCTCGACCGCACCCCGGACTGGGCGCCGTGGGTGCGCTGGCTCCTGCTGGCCGTGACCGCGGTCGCCGTGCTGGCACTGGTGTTCGGCCTCGACCGCCGCTGGGTGGCCGGAGTGCTGGTCGCCGCGACCTTGCTCGGCACGTCCGGCTACGCGGTCGCCACCGCCGCGACGACGCACAGCGGCTCGATCCCGTTGTCCGGCCCGCGTTCCCAGCAGGGCGGCGGCATGGGCATGGGCGGGGGCACGTCGTCGTCGGAGGTCGTGCAGCTGCTCAAGGCGACGGACACCGAATGGGCCGCCGCCACGACCGGCGCCCAGAGCGCGGCCGGACTCCAGCTGGCGTCAGGCCGGTCGGTGATCGCGATCGGCGGCTGGAACGGCAGCGATCCCGCCCCGACGCTGGACGAGTTCAAGCAGCTCGTCGCCGACGGAAAGGTGCGCTACTACGTCGAGGGCGGCCGCGGTGGCGGTCCCGGTGGCAGCAACGAGATCGGCGAGTGGGTCGCGGCGACCTTCACCGCCACCACGGTCGGCGGCCAGACGCTCTACGACCTCCAGGGCTGAGGTCAGGCGACACGTCAGAGGCGGCCGGTGTCAGCGGGGATAACCTCCCCCGGCACCGGCCCCGCACCTGCCTGGAACACCGTGCCCCCTGGGAACACCGTGCCCGCCGGGAAGATCTCGGCCGGTTCCTGGTCCGCCCACAGCAACGGCACCAGGTCGGCACCGCGCTTGAACAACCACGGCACGCCCTTGAGCACCAGCCACGCGAGGTGGTGCCACACCGTCAGCTCGCGCCCGCCCGAGCACTCCAGGCTGACCTCGCCGACCTGGTGCCCGACCGCCCGCAGCTCCGCCGCGAACGCCCGCGCCAGCATCCGGTGCCCGCGCTCGGACGGGTGCAGCCGGTCGACCGCCCACGTGTCCAGCTCGTACGCGCCGGGCATCGTGTGCAGGTCGACGCAGCGGACCCCGTGCCGTGCCACCACGACGTCGACCACGCGGTTGTACTCGTCGATGCGGTCCTTCAGCACCCGCCGCAACCGGCCGGGAAGCTTGAACACGCGGCCCTGGTCGTGGAACCGCACGGTGACCACCGAGACCCCGGCGGCGGTCAGCTCGCGGCACACGTGGTCGAGGTCCTCGTGCATCCGCCGCACGGAGAAGTCGGACCGGAGCGTGTCGTTGACGCCGGCGATCACGACGGCGGCGGAGGGCTTGTCCCGCAACGCCTGGGGCAGCTGGGTGCGTCTGACGTCGGCCAGCCGGGCGCCGGAGACGGCGTAGTTGCGGTAGCCGTTGTCGGAGTACGCGGACGAGAGGATCGGGCCGAAGCCGCGCCAGCCGCCGGGCACGAGGTCGCCGATCCCGACCGCTGTCGAGTCACCGAGTAACACCAGCACGCGAAACAGCATCAGCTGGCCCGGTGATCTCGGCGTGACCGTGCGGGAACGGTTCAGCGAAATGCTGGGTAAAGCGGGAGTTCGAGCACCTCAGGGCCGTAGCGGTCGGCCAGTGCCCCGATCACCGCGTCGGCGTGCGACGCGACCGTCTTCTCGCCGAGGATCAGCGCGTCCGACCGCAACCTGATCCACCGGCCGGTGAGCACCACGCTGCGCGGCGGCGCGTCGGCGTCCGGGACGGGCATCGGCTTGGACAGCGCCCGCCACGTCGCGAGCCACACCCACAGCAGCTGGGCCTCCAGCAGCCGCGGTAAGAGCACCGCGTCGTCGTCCATCTCGGGCCACACCGACCCGACCTCGGCCCGCCAGGCGGCGACCATGGCCTCGGACATGCCGGGCGGCAGCCCCCACCCGCACCAGCAGGACGGGAACGGCACCCGCAGCGCGGCGGCGTCGAACACGATGTCGCGGACGCAGCCGCCCTCGAAGTCGACGAACCGTACCCCGCGCGAGGTGACCAGGTGGTTGTCCGGGCACGACGTCGACGGGCTGAACGCGCGCCGCCGCGACGTGCTGAACGCCCGCGCCGCACCGGCCGCGAACTCGACAGCCTGCGTGGACGTGGCGACGCCGAGGGTTTCCTCCAGCAGTCCCGGTAACCCGGCGATGGCCGTGTGCACGTCGACCGCGATCGGGTCCTGGCAGCACTGCGCCCCGGCCCGCCGCATCAACGCGTCGAAGTCCGCGTCCCGGCCCGCCGTCGTCGCGTGCAGCCGGCCCATCGCGTGCGCCCAGGACAGCAACCCGCGTTCGGCGGCCCGCGCGTCCTTGGCGTGCAGCTTCTCCGACAGCCTCGGTGCCCGGCCCAGGTCCTCCAGCACGACCAGGCGCGAACCGGCGTCGTGCGCGAACAGCTCCGGGGTGGCGCGTTCCTCGGCGGGCAACGCCGTGAGCAGCTGGTGGCTGACGGCCTCGTGCGCCCACGGATCGCGGTCGCCGCTCGCCTCCGGATACCGCTTCACGACGAGCGTGCGCGGCATGGAGAACGGCGACGAGGCCACCCTCACCCGGATTACCACGGAACGACCGGTACCCCCGAGAGCCTCGGGGTCCGCGAGGCGCACCTGTGCGCCCAGTCGTCTGGTCAGTACCCGCTCAGCCGCCCCGACAGCGTCCGCGATCTCTGGTGAAGTCGTGTCGGGAGGGCCCGCGGTGATCTCCACGCTCATCCCCTCCGACCCTACTCCCCAAGTCCGTGAGCCGGACCGACGCTAATCCGGCCAGGCTGCGACCACCACCACTCGTTGGTAACGGCTCGCGCTGTTTCCGGATCCCCCTCCGACGTGTGGACGTGTGGAAACACCTTCCGTTGCCCACTACGCACTGATCAAGGCGATCGATCGACGCCTGAACGTCAATACCGATCAAGTAGCTGCTCGATCGGGCGAACCGGTCTCATGTTCTGGGACGCGAGGAGGCACCTCGGAGGTTGCCTCGCCGCGTGGAAAAGATCGTCAAGCCTTCTCGACGCCCTCGTCCGGGCTCGTTTCCGGAGGCTTCGCACCCCGGACGTGTGGCCCCGGCAGGCAGCGCACGCGGTCAGCGGCGGTGTGCTGCCGGGCCCGCCACGACGAGGCCAGCACTGCCCGGCACCGAACCGCACCCAGGTGAGGTGGCCCGGCCGCCGTGCGACCGGGCCACTCCTCCTGAAGGTCGTCAGGCCTTCGGCTCGCCCTTGTCCTGCGGCTTCGCGTCCACACCGGCCTCCTTGCGCTGCAGCGCCGTGATGGGCGCCGGAGCGGCCGTCAGCGGGTCGTAGCCGCCGCCCGACTTCGGGAACGCGATGACCTCGCGGATCGAGTCCGCGCCCGCGAGCAGCATGCAGAGGCGGTCCCAGCCGAGCGCGATGCCGCCGTGGGGCGGGGCGCCGTACTTGAACGCGTCGAGCAGGAAGCCGAACTTCTCCTGCGCCTCCTCGGCGCCGATGCCCATGACGTTGAACGCGCGCTGCTGCACGTCCGCGCGGTGGATACGAATCGAGCCACCGCCGAGCTCGTTGCCGTTGAGGATCACGTCGTAGGCGTAGGCCAGCGCGTTGCCCGGGTCGGACTCGAAGTTGTCGACCCACTCCGGGGTCGGCGAGGTGAACGCGTGGTGCAGCGCCGTCCAGTTGCCGCCGCCGACCGCGACGTCACCGGCCTCGAGCTTGTCGACCGACTCGAACATCGGGAAGTCGACGACCCAGCCGAACGCCCAGGCGTTCTCGTCGATCAGGCCGACGCGGTGCGCGATCTCCACGCGGGCGGCACCGAGCAGGGCGCGCGCGTCGCGGGGGTCGCCCGCGCCGAAGAAGATGCAGTCGCCGGGGTTGGCGCCGGTGGCCTTCGCGAGGCCGTCGCGCTCGGTGTCGGTCAGGTTCTTCGCGACCGGGCCGCCGAGCGTGCCGTCCTCACCGACGAGCACGTACGCGAGACCCTTGTGGCCGCGCTGCTTCGCGAACTCCTGCCACGCGTCGAGCGTGCGGCGCGGCTGCGAGGCACCGCCCGGCATGACGACGGCACCGACGTACGGCGCCTGGAACACGCGGAACGTCGTGTCCTTGAAGTACTCGGTGAGCTCGGTGAGCTCGAGCTCGAAGCGCAGGTCCGGCTTGTCCGAGCCGTACTTGGCCATCGCGTCGGCGTAGGAGATCCGGCGGAACGGCAGCTGGAGGTCGACGCCCTTGGTCTCCTTCCAGATCGCGGCGAGCAGCTTCTCGGTCAGGCCGATCACGTCGTCCTGCTCGACGAAGCTCATCTCGACGTCGAGCTGGGTGAACTCCGGCTGGCGGTCGGCGCGGAAGTCCTCGTCGCGGTAGCAGCGCGCGATCTGGTAGTAGCGCTCCAGGCCACCGACCATGAGCAGCTGCTTGAACAGCTGCGGCGACTGCGGCAGCGCGTACCAGGAACCGGGGCGCAACCGCGCCGGCACCAGGAAGTCGCGCGCGCCCTCGGGCGTGGACCGGGTCAGCGTCGGCGTCTCGATCTCGACGAACTTCTCGGCGTGCAGCACCTCGCGGGCGATGCGGCTGACCTCGCTGCGCAGCCGGATGGCCTTGGCGGGCGCGGCGCGGCGCAGGTCGAGGTAGCGGTGCTTGAGCCGCGCCTCCTCGCCCGGCTCGACCTCGCTCTCGACCTGGAACGGCAGCGGCGCGGCCTCGTTGAGGACCTCGAGGTCGCTCACGTAGACCTCGATGGCGCCGGTCGGCAGCTCGGGGTTCTCGCTGCCCTCGGGGCGCTTGCTCACCTCGCCGGTGACCTTGACGACGTACTCGCTGCGCAGCCGGTGCGCGCGCTCCGCCATCTCGCCCTCGCGGAAGACGACCTGCGCGACACCGGACGCGTCGCGAAGGTCGATGAAGATGACACCGCCGTGATCCCGCCGGCGGGCGACCCACCCGGTGAGGGTGACGGACTGCCCGGCGTGCTCGGCCCGGAGTGACCCGGCCTCGTGCGTGCGCAACACGGTGGTGGCTCCTTGTAGACGAAGTAAACCTTGTCGTCAAGGCTAGCCGGAGCCACCGACAGATTTTCAGGCAGGGCTTTCTCGCTGCGCGGATGATCTCCGTTGGCTACCGTCGGGCGGCATGCGGATCGCGTTCGCCCTAGTAGGCATGCTGGTGATGACCGTGGTCGCCGTGGGCGTGCTGTTCATCGGCGTCCTCGGCTTCACGCCGACCACCACCTGTTCCGGCGCCTGCCAGGCACCGCTGGTGATCACCTTGGCCGGCACGGTGGTCATCGGCCTGTGCGCGACGTTCGCGACGTGGTTCCGCGCCGTCCGCGCGCCCCGCGCCGCCGTGCCGTGGCTGGGCGCGGCACTGATCATCGTGCTCTACCTGGTGTCACTCCAGATCGCGCAGAACGTCCTCTAGCCGCGCCTTCTCCCACGCCGCGGCCCATCCGGCGTCGACCTGCTCGGCGTCGCCCCACTCGGCGATCCGGTGCAGCAGGTCCACCAGCCGCGCCCAGGGTTCGCGGTCCAGCGACGGCAGCACCTCGACCAGGAACGGCAGCACCGCCGTGGCCGCCCCGCACACGAACCCGCCCTCCTCGTGCACCGTCCGGTCCAGGTCGGTGATCGCCCGCGCGACCACTTCGGGATCGTCCGACAGCAACGCCCGGACGTGACCCGGCGTGTCCAGCGCGGGCCCGTAGGCGTGGTCGATCGAGTGCCACGGAACGTCGTCCAGTCCCTCCAGGCTCATCCCAGCTCCAGCAGCACCGAGGTGGCGAGCGCCGAGACGTGCTGCCCCAGCGACGTCACTCCGGTGTCGTGCACCCGCTCGGCGACGAGGTCCCGGTACTGCGCGGCGCGCGCGACGCCGACCAGCCACACCGCGAACGCGCGCAGCCGGACGTCCGGGTCGGTGATCCACACCGGCACGAACGGCACGACCAGGCCGACGTCGGTGGTGTCCCGTTCGAAGAGCCTGCGCAGGTAGTCGAGCGCCTCGGTGCGCCACGGCAGCACGTCCACCAGCGCCAGCACCAGGTCGATGCCGTCGAAGTCCTTGGGGCCCACCAGCCAGAGCACGTGCTCCAGCACCTCGTCGTAGCCCATCTCGAACGACCCGGTGGCGAGGAACAGCTCCAGGTCCCCGGTCAGCCCGCGCAGGATCACGTCGTGGTCGGGCCGGGTGGCCGCGGACACGAGCATCCGCGCCAGGGGTTCGGAGTCCGCGACCGGCAGCTCCCGCAGCCACGCCACCGCCGCCTCGTCCCCGCGCCCGGCGAACTCCGTGGCGACGATCACCAGGCACAACCGGGTGGCCGGATCGAACTCCTCCTCCCACCGCTTCGCCAACGCGGGCAACACGGGCGCGCTGTCGCCGAGCCCCTTGCCCAGCATGAACAACGTGCCGCGGCGCACCGCCGCCGAACTGTGGTCGAGCAGCGCGAGCAACGCCGGCTTCGACGCCTCCCAGGCAGGTGGCCAGCTCGGGTGCACGCCGACCGAACCGCTGCCCCCGGCGACCGCGATCGCGCCGCACAGGTTCTCCAGCAGCCACTCCCGGCTGGGCGTGTTGTCGTGCGCGACCAGTTCCAGCAGGAACGGCCACGCCGCCGCGGTCGCCTCGCTGACCTCGGCGGGGTCGCCGGTCAGGTGCCGCACCAGTTCCTCGTGCGGCTCCACGGAGGTCCGCGCCTGCCTCAGCAACCTGGGAAGCTCGTCGGCGTACCCGTCATGACTGCGCAACCGGTACCAGTCGATCTTCTTCAGGCCGTCCACCACGGGTCCGATCATTCCACCTGCCGCGGCGGACGCGTCACGAGCGCTCCAGCAGACCCCGGACGTCCTCGCCCTCGTCGAACCCCTGCCACGAACCGCCGCCGCCGAGCCGGTGGTCGGAGGCGAGCAGCTCGTCGCGCCGGGGCACGCGGACGCCGAGCTCGACGAGGTGGCGCACGGCGGTGATGCCGTCCTCGCCCAGCGCGCGGCCGCGCCACCGCTCCACCTCGGCGAGCGCGAGCCGCTCGAGCTCCCCGACCTCGCCGGTCCGCCGCCAGTGCTCGTACCAGGCCCGCATCCGCTTGGGCGGGAACGTCTCGTCGAGCGACAACGTGGCGGGGTCGTAGTCGCGGTAGCCCTGCCGGTCCGGTGGTGGCCAGGTCGTCGCGGGCGCGGGCCGTCCGCACCGGGCGAGCGCCCACGCCGCCACGTCGCCGATCCGGTGCCGCGCCGAGATTTCGGTCCCGTCGGTCAGCAGTTCCGCGACGGCGTCCGCGTGCTCGGCGGCGCGCAGACCTCCGGCGACCTCCACGGCGAAGCGGCGCGACCGGGGGTCGGGATCGGCGAGCCACCCGGCCAGCAGCGGTCGCACCCGCGGCTCCGCCGAACGCCAGGTCCGCACGGCGGTGAGCAGGCCGTCCAGCGCCTCCGTCCGCCACGACGGGTGCTGGAGCAGTGCGAGCCACAGGCCAGTCAGTTCGGCCGGGTCGTCGCCGAGCAACCAGCGCAGGTGCGCCAGCAGGTCCGCGTAGTTCATCTCGAAGAGCTCGTAGAACGGCCGCAGGTCCGCGTTCAGCCCGCGCACCAGCACCGCGGCGTCCGGCCGCGCGGCCGCGGACACCAGCATCGCCGCTTCCGGCTCGTCCTCGGGAACCCGCAGCGCCGCCAGCCAGTCCACCGCGGCCACGTCACCGTGCCCCGCGAACTCCGCCGCCGTGAACACGACGCTCAGGCGCGTGACCCGATCGGTCTCGGCGGCCCACAGCCGGGACAGGGCGGGCAGCACCGGCGCGCTGTCCCCGCGCCCCCGGGAGAGCACGTGCAACGCGGGCCGGCACAGGTCCGGGGAGCCGAGCAACGCGAGCAGCGCGGGTTTCGCCGCCTCCCACGCGACGTGCCAGCTGGGGTGGACGTCGTGGCCGCCGCCCCCGCCGTTCAGGGCGATGGCCGCGCAGAGCTCGCTCAGGATCCACTCGCGACGCGGCGTTTCCTCGCAGGTGACCAGTTCGAGCAGGAACGGCCAGGCTGCCGCGGCCGCCTCGGTGACGTCGAACTCGCCGTGGATCAGCAGGTCGAGCAGTTCCTCGCCGGCCGCACGGGACGTGCCCACTTCCCGCAGCAGCACCGGAACCTGGTCGCCGTACCCGCCGTGGTTGCGCAACGCGGACCAGTCGACGGCCCCCAGACCCTCCACCATGGACACCAGAATAGGAAAAGCCGCGACCGGGGGTCGCGGCTTTTCTCATGGGGCGTCAGCTCACGCGGTCGGCGCGAGGTACAGCAGGCGGTTCGGCGAGCCCGAACCCGGGTTCGTCACCTTCGACGGCGTCGACTGCGAGATCAGGTACGAGGCGACCTGAGCCGGCGTGGCCGACGTGTTCGTCGAGAGGTAGCGAGCGGCGGCACCCGCGACGTGCGGGGTGGCCATCGACGTGCCCGAGATGGTGCTCGTGGCGGTGTCGGAGGTGTTCCAGGACGACGTGATGTCGCGGCCCGGGGCGAAGATGTCGAGCACCGCGCCGTAGTTCGAGAACGACGAGCGGGCGTCGGTGCGGTCGGTGGAGCCGACCGTGATCGCCTCGGTCACGCGGGCCGGCGAGAAGCCGGACGCGTTGGCGTTGCTGTTGCCCGCCGCCACGGCGAACGTGACGCCCTTGGCGATGGCGTTGCGCACGGCCGTGTCGAGGGTGGCGTTGGCGCCACCGCCGAGGGACAGGTTCGCGACGGCCGGCTTGGCCGCGTTGGCACCCACCCAGTCGATGCCGGCCGCGACGCCCGCGAGGGTGCCGGAGCCGTTGTTGTCGAGCACGCGGACGGCGACGATGCGCGCGGACTTCGCGACGCCGTACTGCGAACCGGCGATGGTGCCAGCGACGTGCGTGCCGTGGCCGTTGCCGTCCTGCGCGACGTTGTCGTTGTCCACGAAGTCACGGCCGTTCGAGGCGCGGCCCCCGAACGTCGAGTGGCTGATGCGGACACCGGTGTCGATGACGTACGCGGTCACGCCGGCGCCGGTCGAGGTGTAGCTGTAGGAGCTGTTGAGCGGCAGGTTGCGCTGGTCGATGCGGTCGAGGCCCCACGACGGCGGGTTCGTCTGCGTGGCCTGCGTGTGCACGACCTGGTCGGCCTCGACGAACTCCACCGACGGGTCGGCGGCGAGCCTCTTGGCCTGCTTCTCGGAGAGCTTCACGTTGAAGCCGCCGAAGGTCTTGTACTCGCGCTCGACCGAGCCGCCGAAACGGGAAGCGAGGGCGTGCCCGTTCGTCTTGCCCTCCTTCAGCTTCACGATGAAGGAGCCGGCGATCTTCTCGGGGTGGTTGAGGGACAGCACCTCGCCCTCGGCGGCGGAGGCGCTGGGAACCATCAGAACCGACAGGGCGAGACTCGCCACGCCGGCACCGGCCAGGAACCGGATCTTTCGCGTCATGATTGCATTCCGTTCATTGCAGGGGAACGAAGCGCTTTCGACGTTATGGAGAGATCCGGTTCCTGCCAAGGGTGTCTTAGTGTTTAAGACGGGCTTGCATTGCCGGACAATTCACCTTTCACAGGGATGGCGGCCAGTAGAGGATACGACTGACGGGTGGCGTGCCCGGAGTGGCCGTGGTAACCAGCGCGCGTTCCACCTGCGCGGGCGTGGCCGCGCGGTTCCTCTCCAGGTACCGGGCCGCGACACCGGCCGCATGTGGTGCGGCCATTGAGGTTCCGCTCAGCGTCGCGGTCGCGGTGTCCGAAGTGTTCCAGGCGGACGGGATGCTGACGCCCGGCGCGTAGAGGTCCACCAGCGGTCCGTAGTTGGACGAAGAGGCCTTGGTGTCGGTCTGCGTCAACGCTCCCACGCAGATCGCCTGCGAAACCCGTTGCGGCGACGAGTTCACGGGGTCGGTGTTGCTGCCTCCTGCTGCGAGCGTGTACGAAACACCGGAGTCGATCGACTTCTTCACAGCGGTGTCGAGTGCCGCGGAAGCACTGCCGCCCAACGACATGTTGGCCACCGCGGGCTTGACGGCGTTGCGCGTCACCCAGTCCACGCCGGCGATGACACCGGCGATCGTGCCGGAGCCCGACCCGTTCAGCACGCGCACACCCCACACGGTGGCCTGCTTGGCGGCGCCGTACTTCGTGCCGGCCGCGATGCCGGCGACGTGCGTGCCGTGGCCGTTGTCGTCCTGCGCGACCGCGTCGTTGTCGACCGTGTCCCAGCCGTTGCGCGCGCGGCCGCCGAAGTCCGCGTGCGTCACGCGCAATCCGGTGTCGATCACGTAGATGTTCACGCCACGCCCGGTGGTCGCGTACTCGTAGCGCCGGTCGAGCGGCAATGCGCGCTGGTCGATCCGGTCGAGTCCCCACGGCGGATCGACCTGGACGCCGAGTGCGCGCACGATCCCGTCACGCTCCACTGAGGACACGTTCGGGTCGGCTTTCAACGCCCGCAGCTGCGCGGCGGTCAGCCTCGCGCTGAAACCGTTGAAGACACTGGAATAGCGGTGTTCGACGGTGCCGCTGAACGACGAGACGGCGCCGTCCTTCAACACCACGATGTAGGACGAGGTGGCCGCGGACGCCGGGGCGACCACGACCGTTGCCGCGAGCGCGGCGACTGCCAGCAGGGCTCTCACGGGCGGATTTCCTTCCGGTTGCAGGGGAAAACGGCCCCGGCTCGCGAGAGGAGCCGGGGCCGCACATCACAGGGACCGCATTCAGCTGGTCGGCGGCCAGTACAGGAGCCTGGTCGTCGTGCCGGCGCCGGGGTTGGTGACCTTGCCGTTGGTCGCGTTGCTCGTGATCGCCGTCGCCACCTGGGCGGGCGTCACGTTCCGGTTGCCCTGCAGGTAGCGGGCCACCACGCCGGCGACGTGCGGCGACGCCATCGAGGTGCCGGAGATCGTGTTCGTGGCCGTGTCACTGGTGTTCCACGCGGACGTGATGCCACCACCGGGTGCGAAGACGTCCACCACGGCGCCGTAGTTGGAGAAGGAGGAACGGGCGTCGGTGCGCTCGGTGGAGCCCACGGTCAGCGCCGCCGCCACGCGCGCGGGCGAGGTGTTCGCCGCGTTCGTGTTCGAGTTGCCCGCCGCGACGGCGAACGTCACGCCGCGCGTGATCGCCCCGCTCACGGCGTTGTCGAGCGAGGTGTTCGCGCCGCCGCCCAGCGACATGTTGGCGACAGCGGGCTTGACGTGGTTGTTCGCCACCCAGTTCACGCCGGCGACGACCCCGGCGATGGTGCCGGAACCCGCGTTGTTCAGCACGCGGACACCGATGATGGTCGCCTGCTTCGCGACACCGTACGAGGTGCCCGCGACGGTGCCGGCGACGTGCGTGCCGTGGCCGTTGCCGTCCTGCGCGACGGCGTCGTTGTCCACGAAGTCGTAGCCGTTGCGGGCACGGCCGCCGAAGTCGCGGTGGGTGATGCGGACACCGGTGTCGATGATGTAGGCGTTCACGCCCGAACCGGTGGAGTTGTAGGTGTAGCGCTGGTCGAGCGGCAGGTTGCGCTGGTCGATCCGGTCGAGCCCCCACGACGGCGGGTTGACCTGGGTCGCCTGGATGCTGACCACCTGGTCGCGTTCCACGTACTCGACCGAGGGGTCAGCGGCCAGTCTGCGTGCCTGGGCGTCGCTCATCTTGACCGAGAAGCCCTGGAACACCGTGTCGTAGACGTAGCCGACCTGACCGCCGAAGCGGGAACCGAGAGTCTGCGCGCTCGCGGTGATCCCGCCGTCCTTGAGCTTCACGATGAAGCTTCCGGCGATGTTCTGACCGGGCGAGACGCGGATCTCGCCCACCGCGGCGGTGGCCGGTGCCGCGAACGCGGCGATCATGACCGCCGAACCCAGCAGAGTTGCAGTCTTGCGCATTGTGCAGTCCTGTTCGTCGCAGGGATGCTGCGTGGAAACCATCGGGCCTATTGGCGGCGTAATAGTCCCGAGATCTGAACCTGGCGGGTATCCCAGCCCGTGAAAACCGCCGATCGGCTGTACCGCGTTTCCTTTGCTGCCGATAGCCTTCCGATCTTGACTCCGTGAAACCGGAGGAGCGATGCTCACGATTTACCCACCGCGCGAGGAGCTGGCCGACCTTCTCGTGACGGGTCCGTTCGCGGACGCGTTGCGGGTCGCGATCCAGGTGCGGGGACTCAGTCTGGAACGGTTGCAGCACCGGCTGAAGGTGCGGGGCGCGCCGATCAGCGTGACGGCGCTGAGCTACTGGCAGTCCGGCAGACGCAGACCCGAGCGGCCCGAGTCGTTGATGGCCCTCACCCACCTGGAAGACGTCCTGGGGCTGCCCGAGAGCGCTCTCAGCCGCCTGCTGGGCCCACCTCGGCCGCGTGGCCGTTCACGCAGGCGGGAGCCGTCCGCCTGGGCCGCGTGGGACTCGTCCGGCCTGGTGCTGACCGCCCAGCACGACCGGGTGGACGTCGCGCCCTGCGGCGGGGTGCGCGGCGTCCGGTCCCGCCAGGTCATGCGGGCGAACTCGGCCGCTGTGGACCGCTGGATCCTTTGTCAGGAAACGGGTTCCGCGCAGCCCGCGCTCACCGCGGTGCGTTCCTGCCGGGTCGGCCGGGTCGCCCGCGAACGCACGAACGGCGTGCTCGTCGCCGAGCTGTTGTTCGACGAACCGATCTCCGCGGGCGAGTCCGTCGCGATCGAGTACGAATTGATCTATCCACATCCGACGGCCGAGCACACGCATTTCCGCCGGTTCGCCGAACGCGTCCACGACTACGTGCTGGAGATCAAATTCCAGGCGGAGCCGGACGCCTGCGAGGAATTCGCGTCCGGCCCGGCCGGAACGGAAATGTTCGGCGCGCGCCCGGCTCCGGTGGACGACGGCGGCTACGCGCACGCCGCCGCCCTCGACTTCGGCCCCGGCGTCTACGGAATGCGCTGGACCGCCGCCGCGAACGCCACGGGGTCGTCCACCCAGGGGAAGTGACCGGCGCCGGCCTGCGACACGAACCGGGCGCCGGGAATCAGCTCCGCGTACTCCCGCGCGCGGTTCGGCGGCAACGACACGTCGTACTCGCCGGCCACGAAAACCGTTGGCACGTCGAGGTTCTGGAGAGCCGCACGGACCCGAGCCGGGTCGAACGCGCCCTCGGCGTAGTACTCTGCGGCGGCCTCGTCGTTGCGCGGGTGGTCTTCGAGGGCGCGCGCCTCGTCGTCCCAGCGCCCGTAGTGGAACGGGGCGATCTTCGCGAACGCCTCCGCGCTGAAGTTCCCGGCCCAGATCTGCTCGAACCCCTGGATCGCCTCGGCGTACCAAGGTTCTCCCGACCGCTTCAGCGCCACCGCGCGGCGGTCGTCGTCGGTCACGTCGATGCCGACCACTCGCGCACTCGGCGCGACGAGCACGAGTTCCTTGACGTGCTGCGGAAAACGCGTCGCGTACAGGATCGCGAGCGTGCCGCCCGCGGAGTGCCCGAGGAGCCGGATGCGGTCCAGTCCCAGGTGCTGCCGCAACGCCTCGACGTCGTCGACGACGTGGTCGGCGCGATAGCTGTCCGCTTTCTCCGATTCACCGGTGCCGCGCAGGTCCAGCCGGATCAGGTCGGGCAGCGGCAGTCCGCCCAGGTACGACGAGGCCTGCATGGGCCCGCCGGGCAGGCAGATCAACGGGTCGCCGGCCTCACCGTGGTAGGTGAGGCCGACGCCGTCCGAAGTCGTGAAAGTCCCCATGCCCCGCAGTGTGTCAGTAGGACCGGGGGAGCTTCAGCGAGTTTTGCGCGACGAAGTTGAGCACCATCTCCCGCGACACCGGCGCGATCCGGGAGAGGCGGGACGACGCGAGCATCGACGCGAGGCCGTACTCGCGGCTCAGCCCGTTGCCGCCGTGGATCTGGATCGCCTGGTCGACCGCGGCCGCGATGGCCTCTCCCGCCGCGTACTTGGCCATGTTCGCGGCCTCGCCCGCCTGCTTGTCCCGGCCGGAGTCGTAGAGCGCGGCGGCCTTCTGCGTCATCAGCCGGGCGAGCTCGATCTCGACGTGGATCTTCGCGAGCGGGTGCGCGAGGCCCTGGTGGGCGCCGATCGGCGTGTCCCAGACCTGCCGCTCCTTCGCGTACTTCACGGCCTTGGCGACCGCGAGCCGCGCGGACCCGGTGGCCATGCTCGCGCCCATGATCCGTTCGGGGTTGAGCCCGGCGAAGACCTGCAGCAGGCCCTGGTCCGGCGAGCCGACGACCGCGTCGGACGGCAGCCGCACGTCGTCGAAGAACAGCGTGAACTGCTTCTCCGGCATGAACAGGTCCATGTCGATCTCTTGCCAGGTGAAGCCCTCGGCGTTCGTCGGGACGACGACGAGCACCGGCCCGGTCTCCAGGATCGCGACGACGAGCACGGCGTCGACCTCGTCGACACCGGAGATGTAGGTCTTGCCGCCCTTCAGCACCCAGTCGTCGCCGTCGCGGCGCACGCTCGTCCTGAGCTTGTGCGAGTTCGACCCGGCGTCCGGCTCGGTGATCGCGAACGCCATCTTGAGCGTGCCGTCCGCGAAACCGGGCAGCCACTTGGCCTTCTGCTCGTCCGTGCCGAAGCGGGCGAGCACCGTGGCGCAGATCGCCGGCGAGACCACCATGAGCAGCAACGGGCTTCCGGCGGCCGCGAGCTCCTCGCACACCGCCGCCAGGTCGCCGATGCCGCCGCCACCGCCGCCGAACTCCTCCGGCACCGCGACACCGAGGTAGCCGAGCTTGCCGGCCTCCTCCCACAGCTCGGTCGTCTTCTCCCCCGCCCTCGCCTTGGCGGTGAAGTAGTCGTGGCCGTACTGGGCGCCGAACTCGGCGACCGCCTTGCGCAGCGCGACCCGCTCTTCGGACTCGACGAAGCTCACGATTCCTCCACTACAGCCAGAACATCGCCTGCGTTGACCTGCTGTGCCTGCTCGACAAGGAGTTCGGTGACCGTGCCCGCGTTGGTCGCGAGCACCCGGTGTTCCATCTTCATGGCCTCCAGCACCAGCAGTTCGGCGCCGGCCTCGACCACATCGCCCTGCTGGACCGACACCCTGACCACGGTTCCCGGCATCGGGGCGACGGTCGCGCCCGGCGCGAGCTTCGTCTCCGGTTCGGGGAACCGCGGCACGACCTTCAGCGTCACCGACCCGCGCGGCGAGTCGACCTCCACCACGTCGCCGTACCGGGCCACCTGGAACGGAACGCGCACGCCGTCCAGGTCCAGCACGACCGTGTCCGGCGTGGCCTGGCTCGGGTCGTACTCGACCTCGACGAGCTCCTCGCCGAACAGGAACTTCGCCTTCGGCCGTTGCGACCGCACGTTGCGCCACCCGAGCGGCAGCGTGCCGATCCGGCGCGTCGCGGCCTGCGCCAGTGCCGCCGCGAGCGCAAACGGTTGCGGGTCAACGGACCTGGTGAAGTCGTGCTCGTCCAGGAACCCGGTGTGGGTGTCCCCGTTCAGGAAGTCCTCGTCGCCCAGCACGTCCACGAGCAGCTGCCGGTTCGTCACCAGCCCGTGGATCCGGGCGCTCTCCAGCGCCGTGGCGAGCTTGCGGGCGGCGGCCCTCCGCGTCGGCGCGTACGCGATCACCTTGGCCAGCATCGGGTCGTAGTGCACCGACACCACCGAGTCGTCCTCGACGCCGCTGTCCAGCCGCACGTCGCCGGGCACCTCGAACCGGTGCAGCGTGCCGCTCGCGGGCCGCCAGTCGTGCGCGGGGTCCTCGGCGTACAGCCGGACCTCGATCGCGTGGCCGCGCGGTTCCGGTGCCTCCACCGGCAACCGCGCGCCCTCGGCGATCCGCAGCTGCCACTCCACCAGGTCCACGCCGTACACGAACTCCGTCACCGGGTGCTCGACCTGCAACCGGGTGTTGACCTCCAGGAAGTGGAAGTCCTCGCCCTTCAGCATGAACTCGACGGTGCCCGCGCCGACGTACCCGATCGACTCGGCCGCCGCCGTGGCCGCCGCGAACAACCGCTGCCGCACGTCGTCGCCGACCGCCGGGCTCGGCGACTCCTCGACGATCTTCTGGTGCCGCCGCTGGATCGAGCACTCGCGTTCGCCGAGCGCCCACACCGTGCCGTGCGCGTCGGCGAGGACCTGCACCTCGACGTGCCGCGCCTGTTCCAGCAACGGTTCGCAGAACACCGTGGGGTCGCCGAACGCCGACTCGGCCTCGCGCCGCGCGCTCGCCAGGGCGTCCGCGAACTCCGCCCTCTCCCGCACGATCCGCATGCCGCGCCCGCCGCCACCGGCCGACGCCTTGATCAGCACGGGGAACTCGGTGACGGTCTCGGGATCGAGCTCCGGCAGCGTCGGCACGCCGGCCGCCGCCATCCGCTTCTTGGCCGCGACCTTGGACCCCATCGCCTCGATGGAGTCCGGTTCCGGCCCGACCCACGTCAGCCCGGCGGCCTGCACCTTGCGCGCGAACTCGGCGTTCTCGCTGAGGAAGCCGTAGCCGGGGTGCACCGCGTCAGCCCCGGCCTTCAGCGCCGCCTCGACGAGCAGGTCGGCCCGCAGGTAGGTCTCGGACGGCGCCGCGCCGGGCAGCCGGACCGCGAAGTCGGCCTCCCGGACGTGCGGCGACTCGGCGTCCGGGTCGGAGAACACCGCGACCGTCCGGATGCCGTTGTCGTTGCAGGTGCGGATGATCCTGCGGGCGATCTCGCCCCGGTTGGCAATGAGAAGACTCTTGATCATCCCGCTCACATCCGGAAGACGCCGAAGCCGTCGGCGCCCTTGATCGGTCCGCTGTGGACAGCGGAGAGGCAGAGGGCGAGCACGGTCCTGGTGTCGCGAGGGTCGATCACGCCGTCGTCGTAGAGCTTCCCCGACAGGAACGGCGCGAGCGACTGCTCCTCGATCTGCGCCTCCACCATCGTGCGCATGGCGGCGTCGTGCTCCTCGTTGTACTCCTGCCCCTTGGCCAGCGCGGCCTGCCGCCCGACGATCGACAGCACGCCCGCGAGCTGCGCGGGGCCCATCACGGCCGACTTGGCGTTGGGCCAGGTGAACAGGAACCTCGGGTCGTAAGCGCGGCCGCACATGCCGTAGTTGCCTGCGCCGTACGACGCGCCCATCGTGATCGTCAGGTGCGGCACCCGGCTGTTCGAGACGGCGTTGATCATCATCGAGCCGTGCTTGACGATGCCGCCCTGCTCGTACTGCGCGCCGACCATGTACCCGGTGGTGTTCTGCAGGAACACCAGAGGCGTGTCGCTCTGGTTCGCCAGCTGGATGAACTGGGTGGCCTTCTGCGACTCCTCGCTGAACAGCACGCCGCGCGCGTTGGCGAGGATGCCGACGGGGTAGCCGTGGATGCGCGCCCACCCGGTGACGAGGCTGTTGCCGTACAACGGCTTGAACTCGTCGAAGTGCGATCCGTCGACCAGCCGCGCGATGACGTCGCGCGGGTCGAACGGCACCCGCTGGTCCTCCGAGACGACGTCGAGGATGCTCTCGGCGTCGAACCGCGGCTCCTCGACGGCGGCGGGCTGCGGCCCGAGCTTGCGCCAGTTCAGCCGCGCGACGACCCGCCGGGCCAGCCGGATCGCGTCGGTCTCGTCCTCGGCCACGAAGTCCGCGAGCCCGGACGTGGCGCCGTGCATGGTCGCGCCGCCCAGCGACTCGTCGTCCGCGTCCTCACCGGTCGCCATCTTGACCAGCGGCGGGCCACCGAGGAACACCTTGGAGCGGTCCTTGATCATGATCACGTAGTCGGACATGCCCGGCACGTACGCGCCGCCGGCCGTCGCGTTGCCGAACACCGCCGTGACGGTGGGAATGCCCGCGGCCGAGAGGCGCGTGAGGTCGCGGAACGCCCGCCCGCCGGGGATGAAGATCTCGCTCTGCGTCGGCAGGTCGGCGCCGCCCGACTCGACCAGGCTGACCAGCGGCAGCCGGTTCTGCAACGCGATGTCGTTGGCCCGCAAAGACTTGCGCAGCGTGTACGGGTTCGATGAGCCGCCGCGCACCGTCGGATCGTTCGCGACGATCACGCACTCGACGCCCTCGATCCGCCCGATGCCCGTGACGACGGACGCCCCGACCGGGAAGTCCGTGCCCCACGCGGCGAGCGGCGACAGCTCCAGGAACGGGCTGTCCTCGTCGATCAGCAGCTCGACCCGTTCGCGGGCGAGGAGCTTGCCGCGCTTGTGGTGCCGTTCGACGTACTTCGGCCCACCCCCGGCGAGCGCTTTGGCGTGTTCGGCGTCGAGGCCCGCGATCTTCGCGAGCAGCGCCTCCCTGTTGCCCATCAGGCGAACCCCAATCGTCGTGCCGCGAGCTCGGTCATCACTTCGCTCGCGCCGCCCCCGATGCCGAGGATGCGGGCGTCCCGGTAGTGACGCTCCACTTCGGACTCCCGCATGTATCCCATGCCTCCGTGCAACTGCACCGCCTCGTCGACGACCGCGCTGCACGCGTCGACGGCGGCGTTCTTCGCGAAGCAGACCTCGGTCACGCAGTCCTCGCCGCGCTCGATCCGCGCCGCGACCTCCCGCGTGTAGGTCCGCGCCAGGTCGATCTGCTGCGCCATCGCGGCGAGCTTGTGCCTGATGACCTGGTTCTTGATCAGCGGCTTGCCGAACGTCTCGCGGTTGCGCGTCCACTCGACGGTGAGGTCCAGCGCCCGTTGCGCGGTGGCATAAGCCTCCACCGCCATCGTCACGCGCTCGACCTGGAACTGCCGCATGATCTGCGCGAACCCCTGGTTCTCCTCGCCGACCAGGTTCGCCACCGGCACCCGCACGTCGTCGAAGTGCAGCTCGGCGGTGTCGCTGCAGTGCCAGCCCATCTTGTCGAGCTTGCGCCGGGTGAACCCGTCCTCGATCACCAGCAGCGAGATGCCCTGGTAGCCCTCGCCACCGGTGCGCACCGCGGTCGTGACGAAGTCCGCGCGGCACCCGGAGGTGATGAACGTCTTCTCGCCGCTGACGACGTAGTGGTCGCCGTCCCGCACGGCTTTGGTGCGGATGGCCGCGACGTCGGAGCCGGCGCCGGGTTCGGTGACCGCGAGGCTGCCGATCTTCTCGCCCCGGATCGCGGGCTTCGCGAACCGCTCGATCAGGTCCTCGTTCCCGCTCTGCCAGATGTGCGGGATCGCGATGCCGAGCGTGAACAACGCCGAGATCACCCCGGACGAGCCGCCGTTCTGGATGATCTCCTCGGTCATCGCGACCGAGTCGAGCAGGTCGCCGTGCTCGAACCCGATGCCGAGCAGGTCGAGCGCCGCCGCCTTCTTGTGCAGCTCGCGCGGCACCTCGCCGTCGCGTTCCCACTGGTCGAGGTGCGGCACGATCTCCTTGCGGGTGAAGTCCGCGACGAGCTGCCTCAGCTCCTTGCGCTCGAACAGGTCCTTCGTGATCACAGCAGCTCCTCGGGGATCTCTACTTCCCTGCTCCGCAACCACTCGCCCAGGGCCTTGGCCTGCGGGTCGAACCTCGTGCTGCTCGCCACGCCGTCGCCCAGCAGGCCGTGCAGCACGAAGTTGAGCGCCCTGAGGTTCGGCAGCTCGTACCGGCTCACGTCCCGCGCCTCCGGCAGCAGCTCCTTGAGCTTCTCGACGGTCAGGAACCCGTTGAGCCACTCATAAGCCTCGTCGTCGCGCACCCACACGCCGAGGTTCGCGTCGCCGCCCTTGTCGCCGCTGCGCGCACCGGCGATCGTGCCCAGTGGCCTCTTCACAGCAACACCGCCTTGGCGCTGACCTCGTCGCGGTTGATGTAGGCCGCCTTGTAGACCCCGAACGGCGTGCCGTCGCTCGGTGGCGCCGTCACGTGGAACCCCGGATAGCTCGCGAGGGCCAGCTCGATCGCCGCCCGGCTGAACCCCTTGGCCCGCTTGGGGTCCGTCGTCTTGATCATGACGTGCAGCAACGCGCTGGCCTGCTCCTCGGTCGCCGCGTCCGCCTGGTCGGTCCTGGCCAGCGTCCACGTCAGCCCGTCGGTGCCGATCGCGTCGTGCAACTGGCGCCGCACCAGCTCGGCCTTGGCGTCGACGTCCAGTCCGGTGAGGACGAACGTGGTCGAGTTCCGGAAGCCGCCCAACGTGTTCAGGCACACCTTGAGCGTCTCCGGCGGCGGAGACCCCTTCGTGCCGCTGATCCTGACCCCTCGCTCGTGGTCCTGGAGCCGGATCGTGTCGAAGTGCGTGGTGACGTCCGGGCCGAGGTACTCCGGCGCGCCGATCTCGTACAACAGCTGTGCCGTCACGGTGTCGACGGTGACCGCGCCACCCGTGCCGTCGTGCTTGGTGATCAGCGACGACCCGTCCTCGTCGATCTCCGCGATCGGGAACCCGGGCCGGGTCACGTCGATCTCGGTGAAGAACGAGTAGTTGCCGCCCGTCGCCTGGGTGCCGCACTCCAGCACGTGGCCCGCGACCGTGGCGCCGGCCAGCCGGTCCCAGTCGTCGCGCGCCCAGCCGAAGTGGGCCGCCGCGGGGCCCACGACCAGGCTGGCGTCGGTGACGCGGCCGGTGACCACGACCTGCGCGCCCTGGTTCAGGCAGTCCGCGATCTCCCACGCGCCGAGGTAGGCGTTGGCCGTGAGCGCCTCGGGGAACCGGCCCTTGAGGTCGTCGCCGGCTACATAACCGACTTTCGCCCCGAGCTTGTCCGCCAGGTCACCGGAGTGGAGCTCGCCGAGCTTGCGCGCGAGTCCCTCCGGATTCAACCCGCCGGCGTTCACCACGATCTTGACGCCCCGATCGAGCGCCAACCCCAGGCAGTCCTCCATCTGCCGCAGGAACGTCTTCGCGTACCCCAGCGACGAGTCCTTCATCCGGTCCCGTCCGAGGATCAGCATCGTCAGCTCGGCCAGGTAGTCGCCGGTCAGGACGTCCAGCTCACCGCCTTCGAGCTGCTCCCGCATCGCGGACAACCGGTCGCCGTAGAAGCCGGACGCGTTGCCGATCCGGATCACCGGCCACCTCCGGGCGGTCCCGCGAAGGCCTGCGCGATCGGCACCCACTCCTGCGCGACCGGCCCGACGGCCTCGATCGCGAGCTCCTTGCGGTTGCGCCGCTGCGTCACCAGCCACGCGAAGTCCAGCGCGGGCCCGGTCACCCGGTTCTCGGCGTCCTCCGGCCCCCACGTCCACAGCTCGCCGGAAGGCCCGGTCAGCTCGACCCGCACCTCGGCCTCGGGCGCCGCCAGTCCGTTGAGCAGGAAGGCGAACCCCATCGTCCGCACCCCGATGTGGCACACGTGCCTGATCCGCGCGGTCGGCTCCCGCACGACGCCCAGGGCGTCGGCGACGTCCTGCCCGTGCGCCCAGGTCTCCATGATCCGCGCGGTCGCCATCGACGCCGGGCTCATCGGCGGCCCGAACCAGAGGATCTTGCCCTCGGCCCGCGCAAGCTGGTCCCGCAACGCCGCCCGGCTGTCCCGCCACAGCTCCACCAGGTCCGGCAGCACCGCCGCCTCGGCCGCGGTGCGGTCCACGATGTCGGCGGTCAGCGGCTGCGCCTTGAACGCCTCGGGGTCGGTGATCGCGAGGATCGCCGCCTTGTCCGTCCACATGAGATGACCGATCTGGTGCCCGACCGTCCAGCCCTCGGCGGGTGTCGGCACCGAGAAGTCGGCGCCCGCGACGATCTCGTCGAGCGAACGCGACTCGGCGTCGAGGTCGGCCAGCAGTTCCGTGATCACAGCTGCTCCTCCAGCATCCGCGCCCAGTAGCGCACCACGTGCGCCCGGCGCTTGGCGTCGTCGGCGAGCTGGTTGGCGAGCGCCAGCCCGCGCACAAGATCCAGGGTTGCCTGCACGGCGTCCTTCACACCCGGCTTGGTGTCGTCCACTTCCAGCAGCTCCAGCGCCAGCCCGTACACCTCGCGGCCCAGCCGTGCCTGCAGCTCCAGCACCTGCTCGCGCAGCTCGGGATCGGTGCGCGCCGCCACCCACAGCTCCAGCGCGGCGGTGAACAGGTCGCTCGCGTGGAAGTCCGCGATCAGCTCCACCACGGCGTGCGTGCTCTTCTCGGCGATCTCGGCCCGCCGCTTGAGCACCTCGACGCTCTCCGCCCCGACGTGCTCCACAGCCGCCGCCACCAGCTCACCGCGCGTGCGGAAGTGGTGCAACTGGGCGCCGCGCGACACCCCGGCGCGTTCCGCCACCTCGGTCGTCGTCGTGCCCGACCAGCCGCGTTCCACCAGGCACTCGACGGTCGCCTCCATCAGCTTCCGCTTCGTCTCCCGCGTGCGGTCGGCCTGACGCTGCCTCGTCTCCACCCGGCCGAGTCTTCCGCCGAACAAACAAACAGTCAAGCCTGCTTGTAAGTACGCTTGCTAGCGTCCGCGACCGATGAACATCGTGGAACGCCTGCGCGCCGCCGGCTGCGTCTTCGCCGAGGAAGAGGCCGCGCTGCTGGAAGAAGCCGCCGAGTCCCCTCACCACCTGGAAGAACTGGTCACCCAGCGCGTCAACGGCCTCCCGCTGGAGCACGCCGTCGGCTGGGCCCTGTTCTGCGGGCAGCGGATCGTGGTCACCAGGGGCGTCTTCGTCCCCCGCCACCGCACCGAACTGCTGGTCGACCTCGCGACCGACCTCGCGCCGTCCGTGGTCGTCGACCTGTGCTGCGGCTCGGGCGCGGTGGGCGCCGTGCTCCAGCACCGCCTGCCGGACGCCACGGTGCACGCCGCCGACATCGACCCCGCCGCCGTGGCGTGCGCCCGCCAGAACCTGGCCAACGTCCACGAGGGCGACCTGTTCGACGCCCTGCCCGCTGACCTGCGCGGCACCATCGACGTCGTGGTCGCCAACGTCCCGTACGTGCCGACCCTCGACATCCCGTTCATGCCGGTCGAGGCCCGCGACCACGAGGCCCGCGTGGCCCTGGACGGCGGCGTGGACGGCCTCGAAGTACTCCGCCGCGTCGCCCAGCAGGCCACGTCCTGGCTGCGTCCCGGCGGCGACCTGCTGAGCGAGACCAGCGAGCGCCAAGCACCTGCCGCACTGGCCGCGTTCACCGCCGCAGGCCTCACCTCCAAGCTCGTGACCAGCGAAGACAGCAATGCGGTGGTCGGACGGCGCTAGGTTCCGTACAATGTACGGTATGGCGTACGACGAGGTCATGCAGTGGTTTGCGAAGTGGGACGCGCTCGCGGTGAAGGGCGACGTCGAGGCGATGGCCGACATGGCGTTGTTCCCGATCAACACGGTCACCGACGGCTCCGCGACGTCGTGGGACCGCGAGACGTTCCTGAGGGAGATGGGCGCCCAACTGGGCGGCGACGTGCAGATGGAGTCCACCAGGACGCCGCACTTCATCAACGACAACCTGGTCTTCGTCATCACGGACGGCACGATCAACGGGATGACGGTCCGCTACGGCGACCTGCTCACCAGGGTGAACGGTGAGTGGAAGTTCCAGACGATGGCCCAGGGCGGCTGGGCCTAGGCGCTGTCCGACAGTTCTGTACAACGGAGCCATGATCGCAATGCAGTACGAGATCAGGCTGCCGTCGGACTACGACATGGAGATCATCCGCGAACGCGTCCGCACCCGCGGTCACGCGCTCGACGGGTTCGACGGCCTGGGGTTCAAGGCATATCTGGTCCGCGACACGCAGTACGCGCCGTTCTACGTGTGGAACACCTCGGCGGGCATGGCGAACTTCCTCTACCGGGGAGGTGGTTTCCAGGGGATCCTCGCCGACTTCGGCAGGCCGGTAGTGCGGCACTGGCCGGGCGTGGCGTTCCTCAGGGGTGATGCGGCGCGGGCGAAGTACGCGACGCGCGAGATCATCACGCTCGCACCCGAGGCGAACCCGATCGACGCGCTGAAGGAGATCGAACTGGAGAAGGTGCCCGGCCTGCACTCGGCGGCGCTGGGCGTCGATCCGCGCACGTGGGAAGTCGTGCGCTTCGAACTCTGGGAGGAGCACCCCGGGGAAGAGGGCGCCTACGAAGTCCTCCACTTCTCCGAGCCTGGGCTCGAAGAGATCACAGCAGGGTGAGTTGTTCCTGGTCCACGCGGGGCGCCGGCACACCGACCGGCAGGCTTCCGTCGGGCCACACGCCGTCGTCGTCGCCGGGAACTCCGGTGACGGCGTCGGTGGAACGCCCGCGCGGCGCCAGCCCGTGCTTCTCGATCAACGGCACGACCCGCGCGGTCAGCCGCTCCCGGTACCGCTTGTCCACATAGGACCGGTTGCCGTACAGGTATCGGTACGTCTCCACGAGGTCCGGGTGCTCACGGCGCAGCCACTGGGCGAACCACTCCTTCGCTCCCGGACGCAGGTGCAACGGCAGCACGGTCACGCCCGTGGCGCCCGCCTCCGCGATCTGCTCCAGCAGGAAGTCCAGCTGCTCCACCGAGTCCGTGAGCTCGGGCAGCACCGGGGCGACGAACACCCCGCACGGCAAACCCGCCTCGCGCACCTTGCGCACCAGCTCCAGCCGCGCGGCCGGCGTCGGCGTGCCCGGCTCCAGCGACTTGTGCAGGTCGCGGTCCATCAACGCCAGCGACACCGCGATGCCGACCGGCACGACCTCCGCGGCCGCCGTCAGCAACGGCAGGTCACGCGCCAGCAGGGTGCCCTTCGTGAGGATCGAGAAGGGCGTGCGGGAGGCGGTCAGCGCCTCGATGATCCCTGGCATCAAGGCGTACCGCCCCTCCGCCCGCTGGTATGGGTCGGTGTTCGTGCCGAGCGCCACGTGTTCCTGCTTCCAGCGGGACGACCGCAGCTGGCGCGACAGCACCTCCCCCGCGTTCACCTTGACGATCAGCTGGCTGTCGAAGTCCTTGCCGGTGTCGAGGTCCAAATAGGAGTGCGTCTTGCGCGCGAAGCAGTTGTGGGACACCACTCCGTTGGCGACGAAGTCGGCGGTGCCGGTCGAGATGTCGTAGAGGGTCATCTCCCCCAGTGGTTCCACGGACACGACGCCGAGCGGTTGCTGCGACTTGATCGCCACACCGTCGATGTCGCGCTTGCGGGTGATCGCCGGGTCGACGGTGTGGAAGAAGCGCAGGTTCTCGCGCAGCCCGCCGCGCAACCGGATGACCCGCACGCCACGACGGCGGCGCAGCTCCTCGATCGCGAAGTCGAAGTCGAAGTGCTTCAACGCCAGGCAGATCGCCTCCAGCACCACGGTGTTGCGCGTCGACATCCGCAGGATGCTGCGCGAGCAGGTCCCGAGGTAGTCGAACGCGCCTGCCAGGAATCCCTTGAGCCAGTCGGGGTTCGGGGCTATCTGCCAGTGCGCGAGCTCGCGCACTTGGTGCAGAAATCCCCTCCCTTCTCGCACCCCGAAGTAGTCGAGATACTCCTGGGTGCGGTCCATGGCCTCGATGTCGGCGACCGGGATGCGGAAGTCGGTTTCGTCGTCGACCATGCCGCGCAGGTAGCCGCGGCGGTAGTCGTCGGTCACGGCGGGCTGCTCGACGAAAGCCCCCGTGCCCATGAGTTTGTTGCCCGTCGTGAGGTGCGGGCGGCGGCCGACGCCGGCCGTCTCGCCCGTCACGTGCTTCCAGCCGCGGTCGGTCAGGAACCGGTGGTCCCCCGACGCGACGACGCTCGTGCCGTCCTCCAGCGTCAGCCGGTACGCCTGCTTGCGCGTCTCCCAGTGCGCGAGCACGGTCGTGAGCTTGTAGCGCCGGTAGTTGCCGACGAGCTCGGTGCCGTAGATCTCATCGCCTTCGCGCAGCTCGGACAGCGGTTTCGTGCGACCGTTGCCCATGAGGATCGGCGTGTCGCCCGCCATGCAGTACGTGCAGGCGTGTGAACAGCCGCGATACGGGTTCACCGTCCACGCGAACGGCAGCGACGACCCCGGTACCCCGTTGAGCACGGATTTGGCGCGGACCTCGTGGAACACCACGTCCGCGAACTCAGGAGTTCGTACGCTGCGCACCAGTCCCGGTAGCCCCGGTAGTGCCTGCTGCGGCTCTGCCTCGAGTTTCTGCCCGTCCCATCGCACACCATCGATTCGAACACATGTTCGAACGGCGGTCAAGGAGCGCACGTGTCACCCATTGAGGTAGCAGGCTTCATCACCGGCGCACTCTGCGTGTGGCTCGTGGCCCGGCAGAACCCCTGGAACTGGCCCATCGGGATCGCCAACAACATCGCGTTCCTCGTGCTGTTCTGGACCAGCGGCCTCTACGCGGACTCCGGCCTCCAGATCGTCTACATGGCACTCGCTCTCTACGGCTGGTGGGCGTGGGTGCGCGGCGGCGAGCAGCACAGCACGTTGCACGTCAGCCGCACGACCACCTCCCAGTGGGTGTGGCTCGCGGTCGCCGGCGTCCTCGGAACCGGTCTGCTGCACTGGGTCCTGGTCACGTTCACCGAGTCGACGGTGCCGTTCTGGGACGCCGTCACGACCGTGCTGTCGCTGCTCGCGACCTGGGGTCAGACGCGCAAGAAGGTCGAGTGCTGGTGGCTGTGGATCGCCGCGGACGTCATCTACGTGCCGCTGTACGCCTACAAGGAGCTGTACCTGACAGCAGCGTTGTACGTGGGGTTCATGGTGCTGTGCGTGATCGGCCTGCGCAGCTGGACCAAGGACCTCAAGGCTTCCGAGGTGCCCGCGTGAAGGAGTTCGAACACGCACTCGTGCTCGGCAAGTTCTACCCACCGCACAACGGACATCACCACCTCATCGAGACGGCGGCCGCGCGGAGCGTTCGCACGACGGTGACCGTTCTGGCCGCTTCGCACGAGACGCTGCCCCTCGAACACCGCGTGCGCTGGCTGACCGAGACGCACGCGCACACCCTGGGCGTGCGGATCATCGGCGACCTCGACGACCACCCGATGGACTTCGACTCCGACGAGATCTGGGACCTGCACGTCCAGCTCACCCGCGCGGTGCTCGCCCGGCGGGCCATCGCGGACGGCGAACCGGGCGAAGCACGCGTCGACGCCGTGTTCTCCAGCGAGAAGTACGGCGACGAGCTCGCCCGCCGGCTCGGCGCGCGGCACGTGCTCGTCGACCTCGACCGCCTCACCCACCCGGTCTCCGGCACGGCGATGCGCACCGACCCCGTGGCGAACTGGCACCACCTCGCGCCCGCCACCCAGCGCGGCCTGGGCCGGAAAGTCGTGGTCCTCGGCGCCGAGAGCACCGGTACGACGACGCTGTCGAAGCAGCTCGCCGACCACTTCGGAGCGCCCTGGATCCCCGAGTACGGCCGCGAGCACACCGAGCACAAGCTGGCCGCCGCCAGGTCGTTCGCCGCGGACGCCACCCTGGACGGTCTGGTGTGGACGCTCGGCGACTTCGAAGACGTTGCGCGCGAGCAGGAACGCCGCATCCAGGCCGAGACCGCGCCGCTGGTGATCGCGGACAACGACGCGTTCGCCGCGACCGTCTGGGGCGAGCGCTACCTCGGGTTCCGGCCGGAGATCTTCGCCGGCACCGAACCGGACCTGTACCTGCTGACCGACCACGCGGGCGTTCCGTTCGAACAGGACGGCTGGCGTGACGGCGAACACCTGCGGGAGTGGATGACCGGTTTGTTCGAAAAGGAGCTGACGCGGCGCGGCGTGCCGTGGCTGAAGCTCACCGACGACAGGTTCGCCACGGCCGTGACCGCGATCGAACATCTCATGCGGCAGGATGTCGCGCGTGGGTCACGGTCACGGGCATAGCCACGCGCTGAGCGAGGAACCGGCGTCGCAGCGCGTGCGCACGTTGCTGATGTGGCTGCTGGTGCCGTTGGCGCTGGCCACGGTCGTCGGCGCGGCGCTGCTGTACCCGTTCGGGGTCGAGCAGAAGACCGGCGCCCAGGTGGGGCTGAACCAGTCGCCGGTCGAGGCCGTCGTCACGGGTCTGGCGGAGAACTGCGGCGAGAAGTGCGTCGCGATCACCGTGAAGATGACCGACGGCCCCTCCCCCGGCCAGAGCATCACGATCCCGAGCGTGAAGGGTCCCGGCGCGCCGAGCTTCAAGCTGGGCGACGAGGTGGTGCTGTCCTACTCGGGCACGCAGCCGCAGGCCGCCGAGTCGTACCAGATCGTCGACTACCAGCGCGGCTGGTCGCTCGCGGTGCTGGCGCTGCTGTTCGCGGGCGCCGTGCTGCTGCTCGGGCGCTGGCAGGGCCTCGCCGCGCTGGGCGCGTTGCTGCTGAGCTTCGTGGTGCTGGTGCTGTTCATCATGCCGTCGCTGCTCGCGGGCAAGGACCCGCTGACGGTGGCGGTGGTCGGCGCCGGGCTGATCATGTTCGTGGTGCTGTACCTGACGCACGGCGTCTCGGCGCGCACGTCGACAGCGGTGCTCGGGACCATGGTCAGCCTCGCGCTGATCGGGGTGCTGGGCGCGGCGTTCTCGGCGCTGTCGAGCCTGACCGGCCTCGACGACGACACGGCGAACCTCGTCCGGCTGCTCGGCACCGACATCGACACCCGCGGCCTGCTGCTCGCGGGCACCCTGATCGGCGCGCTGGGCGTGCTCGACGACGTCACGGTCACCCAGACCAGTGCCGTGTGGGAGCTGCGGCGCGCCAACGGCGAGCTGACGTGGCGGGAGCTGTTCGCGGCGGGCTCGCGGATCGGCCGCGACCACATGTCGTCCGTGGTGAACACGCTCGTGATGGCTTACGCGGGCGCCGCGCTGCCGTTGCTGCTGGCGATCTCGCTGGCCGGGCGTTCGATGGGCGAGATCCTCACCGCGCAGCAGATCGCGCAGGAGATCGTGCGGACCCTGGTCGGCAGCATCGGCCTGGTGGCGGCGATCCCGGTGACCACGGCGCTGGCGGCCTGGGTCGCCGTGCGCCAGGAGGTCACGCCCGTCGCGGTTCCCGAGCCCGATCCCGAACCGGAACCCGAGCCGAAGACCGTGAAGCGCGCGAAGCCGGCGCCGAAGCCCCGGCCCGCGCGCATCGAGGGTGACCTCTTCACGGGCTACGACCCCGACAAGGGGCCGTGGGTGCGGCCTAGCCGGCCAGCAGCACGAAGAGCAGCGCCAGCGTCCCCGGCACCACCTGCACGAAGAAGATCTTCCGGCTCGCCGTGAACGTGCCGTAGATGCCGGCGACGATCACGAACACCGTGAACAGCACGGACGCGCCGAAGTCCTGGCGGACGATCGCGTAGATCAGACCGGCGGCGAGGAAACCGTTGTACAGGCCCTGGTTCGCGGCGAGCGCCTTGGACTCCTGCGCGAACTCGGGCGTGAGGCCGAACGCCTTCTGCCCGCGCGGGGTCGTCCAGAGGAACATCTCCAGGACCACGATGTAGATGTGGATCAACGCCACGAGGGCGAGCAGTACGTTGGCGATGACCTGCACTTGGGTTCCTCCTCAGAGCTGACACACGCGGTGAGACAATAGAGCAGTGGGAAGACAACGGCCCGACACAGAGGCGATCACCGAGTCGATCGACTCAGGCGTCGCGGAGCTGGTCCCCGACCTCGGTGGACGGAACTCCTGGACGTTGCGGGTCAACGGAACCCCACAGTCGCATGTGGACCTGGACGACCCGACCTACCTGGAGTTCGAGTACGTCCGCCGGCTGGGTCACATCGTCGATCTCACCGCGCCCTCACGTGTGCTCCACCTCGGTGGTGGCGCTCTCACGCTAGCGCGCTACGTGGCCGATCTACTCCCTCGCGCGTCTCAGCAGGTCGCCGAGATCGACGCGGGCCTGATCGCGTTCATCCGCCGCGAGCTCCCGCCGCCCTCCCGCGTCCGCATCACGACGGGCGACGCCCGGGCCGTGCTGGTCAAGGCCCGTCCGGGCTCGTTCGACCTGATCGTGAGCGACTGCTTCGCCGGAGCCCGCACCCCCGCGCACCTGACGTCCGTCGAGTTCGTGCGCCAGGCGTCCGACGCGCTGGCCCCGGACGGCATCTACGCCGCGAACATCGGCGACGGCAACGGCCTCCAGTTCGCCCGCTCGCAGTGCGCGACCGTGCGGGAGGTGTTCGAGCACGTCTGCGTGATGGCCGAACCGGGCGTGTTCCGCGGCCGCCGCTTCGGCAACTTCGTGATCATGGCCTCGCACACCGGCCTGCCGATGCAGCAGCTGACCCGCGCGACGGCGGGCGACCCGTTCCCCGGCCGCGTCGAGCACGGGACGGGGCTGACGAAGTTCATCGGGGGCGCCCCGGTGACCACGGACGCCACCGCCACGCTCTCGCCCGCTCCGCCCTCGGGCCTCTGGGGCACCTGAGCACAGCTCACCGCCGACCCCGCCTCCGGGTTCTCGGGCAACTGAGCACAGCCCTCTGACATGCCGAACGCCCGCCACGAGCTTCGCGGCGGGCGTTCAGTCCGTCTGTCAGTCGAGCGAGGTCACGAACTTCGACACGGCGTCCGGGTGGAGCTTCTGCGCCATCCGTCCCGCCGGAGCCAGCGACCCGAGCCGGTACAGCGGCCGTTCCGCCGCCGCCAGCCCGCGCGCCTCGGCCCGCAACTGGGCGACCAGCAGCTCCGAGAACACCAGACCCGGCGTGTCCCCGCGGGCCGCCAGCGCGTCCGCGAGCCGGCGCAGCTGGTACACGCCCAGCTCACGACCGCCCGTTCCCGCGTACATCGACAGGGCGACGTTGATCGCCTTCTTGTTGCCGCGCACGAACAGGCCGACCGTCCGCGCACCCCGCAGGTCCGTGACCAGCAGGTCGAGGCCGTCGGCGGTCGCGAGGTCGACCTTGCGCGTGCCGAACGCCCGCACGTGCACGGTCGTGCCCTGCAGCCACACCGTGCGGCGCGCCTCGGACATCGCCAGCAGGATCACCGGCAGCGCCACGATCACGGCCGCGATCACGCCGGGCCAGCGCCCGCCGATCAGGCCCACGATCGCGCCGAAGGCGAGGGCGACCATCAGGCCGCCGATCGCCACCATCCGCGCGCGCTTGCGGACCGTCACCTTGTCGAGCAGGTCGAGAACGAGCTTGTCGTCGCTCACGGGGTCTCCCGCACCGCCTCGGCGCCCTGGGCCAGCGCGTCCCGCACCGCCGGCACCACGTCCGTCAACGTCACGTCGACCTGATCGCCGGTCGCCAGGGTCTTCACCCCGATGGTGCCGGCCTCCAGGTTGCGCTCGCCGAGCACCAGGGCCAGCTTCGCGCCCGACTTGTCGGCGGCCTTGAAGCCCGCCTTCATCGACCGGCCGCCGTAGACCAGGTCGGTCCGCACGCCCGCCGCCCGCAGCTCGCCGGCGATCGCCACGAGCCGGGCCCGCGCGTTCTCACCCAGCGGCACGCCGATCACGTCGACGCGGCTGAACTCCGGCAGCACGCCCTCCGCCTGCGCGGCGAGCAGCGCGCGGTCGACGCCGAGGCCGAAGCCGACGCCGGACAGCTCCTGACCGCCGAGCTGCGCCATCAGGCCGTCGTAGCGACCGCCGCCGCCGATGCCCGACTGGGCGCCGAGGCCGTCGTGCACGAACTCGAACGTCGTCTTCGTGTAGTAGTCGAGACCGCGGACCATGCGCGGATTCTCGACGAACTTCACTCCCAGCTCGGTCAAGTACCCCTTGACGAGCTCGTAGTGCTCCCGGCACGCGTCGCACAGGTTGTCGACCATCAGCGGCGCGTCGGCGACCATCTCGCGCACCTCGGGGCGCTTGTCGTCGAGCACGCGCAGCGGGTTCAGCTCGGCCCGCTCGCGGGTCGCCTCGTCGAGCGGCAGCTTCGCGAGGAACGCCTGCAGCTTCTCCCGGTAGGCCGGGCGGCAGTTCGCGTCGCCCAGCGACGTGAGCTCCAGGCGGTACCCGGTGAGGCCGATCGCGCGGAACCCGGCGTCACCGACGGCGATGACCTCGGCGTCGAGGGCCGGGTCGTCGATGCCGATGGCCTCGATGCCGACCTGGTGGAACTGCCGGTACCGCCCGGCCTGCGGTGCCTCGGCGCGGAAGAACTGGCCCGCGTAGTAGAGCTTGGCCGGCAGCGAGCCGCGGTCGAGGCTGTGCTCGATGACCGCCCGCATCACGCCGGCGGTGCCCTCGGGCCGCAGCGTGATGGACCGCTCACCGCGGTCCTGGAAGGTGTACATCTCCTTCGTCACGACGTCGGTCGACTCGCCGACGCCGCGCGAGAACAACGCCGTGTCCTCGAAGACCGGCAGCTCGATGTAGCCGTAGCCCGCGAGCTCGGCGGCCCGCGTCAGCGTGGACCGGACGTGCGCGAACGCGGCGGACGTCGGCGGGATGTAGTCAGGAACGCCTTTGGGTGCGGAAAACACGTCTCTCAAAGTCCTCGGTGAGGGGCGGCCGGACCGTCGTTCGAACCAACGGTCTGCAGTTGCAGCAGGTACGGGTTCGTCGCACGCTCGCGGCCTATGGTCGTCGTCGGGCCGTGGCCGGGCAGCACCACTGTGTCATCGGGCAAGGTCAGCACCTTGCTCTGCAGAGACGACAGCATCGCGGAGTGGTCGCCACCCGGCAGGTCGGTGCGTCCGATGGAACCGGCGAAGAGCGTGTCACCCGAGATCACCAGGCGACCGCCTTCCTGCACACCGGATCGGAACATCACCGACCCGCCGGTATGGCCCGGCGTGTGGTCGACGGCGATCTTCAGTCCGGCGAGGTCCAGGTCGACGCCGTCGGTGAGCTCGCGGACCTCGGACGGCTCCCGCATCTCCAGGTTGCCGCCGAAGAACGCGGCCGACTCGCGGCTGATGCCCTTCAACGGGTCCGACAGCATCGCTACGTCATCCGGGTGGATGTAGGCGGGCACGTCGTTGCCGTCGCACACGGGCGTGACGGAGAAGGTGTGGTCGAAGTGCCCGTGCGTGAGCAGCACGGCGACAGGCGCGAGACGGTGCTTGCGCAAGGCCTGCTCGATCGGCTCGACCGCGTCCTGACCGGGGTCGATGATCACGCAGGGCTCGCCCTCACCGGCCGCCAGGACGAAGCAGTTCGCCTGGAGCGCCCCGGTGGGGAACCCGATCACGAGCACGAAAATGACCTCCCTGTTCAACGACAGCCTAACCACCACACAAAGCTCATATGCCCAGGCCCTAGACTCCCGAGCCGACCGCCCTATTCGCATGAGTCCCTGGGGAGGGAGCACGTGCCCACCAACGAGCAGCGACGCGCGAACGCCAAGCGCAAGCTTGAGCGTCAAATGGTCTACCGCCAGGAGCGGGCCAAGAAGCGTCGCATCATCGCCGTCGTGTCGACGGTCGTCGTTGTTGCGCTCGTCGGAGGTGGCGTGTGGTTCCTCGCGACCAATGACGTATTCGGCAATGGTGACGCCGCCGCGTCGGAGACTCCCACCCAGGAGTCGGTGGACAAGGCGGAGAACATCCCCACCGCGCTGCACCAGATTCCGAAGCGCCCTGCCGCGCTTCCGGAAAAGGTGAACTGTGAATACACGAAGGGCCAGGAGCCGGCGGCCAAGGAGAACACGCCGCCCGCGAACGGCGAGCAGTCCGCCGTCGGCACCGTCGGCGTCACGCTCGGCACCTCGATCGGCGACCTGAAGTTCACCCTGGACCGCACGCTCGCGCCGTGCACGGTGAACAACTTCGTGAGCCTGGCTCAGCAGAAGTACTTCGACAACACGACGTGCCACCGCCTCGTGGTGACCGGCATCCAGGTCCTGCAGTGCGGTGACCCGGGCGGCAACGGCATGGGCGGCCCCGGCTACTCGTTCAAGGACGAGGTCTACCCGGAGCTCACCTACGGCCGCGGCGTGCTCGCCATGGCGAACTCGGGCCCGGACACCAACGGTTCGCAGTTCTTCATCGTCTACGGCGACGGCGCGAACCTGCAGGCCAAGTACACGATCTTCGGCACGGTCGACGAGGAGTCGCTGAAGAAGATCGACGAGGTCGCCAAGACCGGCACGATCTCGCAGGCGCCCGGCCAGGGCGACGGCAAGCCGAAGACCCCGGTCGACATCAAGTCCGCGCTGGTCGCGAACTAGTTCTTCGATGGAAAGGGCCCCCGGAGCATCCGCTCCGGGGGCCCTTTCGTGTGGTCGGCCCCAGTTGGTCCTGCCGGGTTGTGCGTGGCGCCTTGCCGGTTACGACGCCGACGTCACGCGATAGACGTCGTAGACGCCCTCAACGCTCCGCACGGCCTTCAGAACGTGCCCGAGGTGCTTCGGGTCGCCCATCTCGAACGAGAAGCGGCTGACGGCCACCCTGTCGCGCGACGTCGTCACCGACGCCGACAGGATGTTGACCCGCTCGTCCGCCAGCACCTTCGTGACGTCCGAGAGCAGCCGGTGCCGGTCGAGCGCCTCCACCTGGATGGCGACCAGGAAGACGCTGGACGCGGACGGCGCCCACTCGACGTCCAGGAGCCGTTCCGGCGACTTCAGCAGCTCGTCGGCGTTCGTGCAGTCGGTCCGGTGCACGGACACCCCGCCGCCGCGCGTCACGAAGCCGAGGATGTCGTCGCCCGGCACCGGGGTGCAGCAGCGGGCGAGCTTCACCCACACGTCGCCCGCGTCCTTGACGATCACGCCCGCGTCGCCGGTGGGGCGGCGCCGGGTGACCGTGGACGGGGTGGCGCGGTCGGCCAGTTCCTCCTCGGCGTGGTCCACCCCGCCGAGCTGCGCGACGAGCCGTTGCACGACGTGGCGGGCACTGGTGTGGCCCTCACCCACCGCCGCGTACAGCGCGCTCATGTCCGGGTAGTGCAGCTCCTTCGCCAGGGCCTGCATCGAGTCGACGCTGACCAGACGCTGGATCGGCAGCCCGACGCGCCGGACCTCCTTGGTGATCGCGTCCTTGCCCTGCTCGATCGCCTCTTCCTTGCGCTCCTTGGCGAACCACTGCTTGATCTTCGCCTTGGCGCGCGGGGACGCGACGAAGCTCAACCAGTCGCGGGACGGGCCCGCACCCTCCGCCTTGGAGGTGAAGATCTCGACGACCTCGCCGTTCTCCAACTTGCGTTCGAGAGCGACCAGACGACCGTTCACGCGGGCGCCGATGCAGCGGTGACCGACCTCGGTGTGCACCGAGTAGGCGAAGTCGACGGGCGTGGAACCCGTCGGCAACGTCTCGACGTCGCCCTTGGGGGTGAAGACGAAGATCTCGCGCGCGGCGAGGTCCCACCTCAGGCTCTCGAGGAACTCACCGGGGTCCGCGGCTTCCCGCTGCCAGTCGAGGAGCTGGCGCATCCACGCCATCTCGTCGATCTCGACGGACTTGCCGTTGTGCGTGCCCTTGGTCTCCTTGTAGCGCCAGTGCGCCGCGATGCCGTACTCGGCCCGCTGGTGCATCTCGTGGGTGCGGATCTGCACCTCGAGAGGCTTGCCGTCGGGACCGATGACGGTCGTGTGCAGCGACTGGTACACGCCGAACCGGGGCTGCGCGATGTAGTCCTTGAACCGGCCCGGCATGGGCTGCCAGGCGGCGTGCACGACGCCCATCGCGGCGTAGCAGTCGCGCACCTCGTCCACGAGGATCCGGACGCCCACGAGGTCGTGGATGTCGTCGAAGTCCCGGCCGCGGACGATCATCTTCTGGTTGATCGAGTAGTAGTGCTTCGGCCTGCCCTCGACCTTGGCCACGATCCGCGCCGTCTCGAGCTGACCGGTCAGCCCGCTGACGACGGACCGCAGGTAGGTGTCACGACTCGGTGCGCGCTTCGCGACCAGGCGGACGATCTCGTCGTACTTCTTGGGCTGCAGGATCGCGAACGCGAGGTCCTCCAGCTCCCACTTGACCGTCGCCATGCCCAGCCGGTGGGCCAGCGGTGCGAGCACTTCGAGCGTTTCCCGGGCCTTGCGGGCCTGCTTCTCCGGAGGCAGGAACCGCATGGTGCGCATGTTGTGCAGCCGGTCGGCCAGCTTGATGACCAGGACCCGCGGGTCCTTCGCCATCGCGATGACCATCTTGCGGATGGTCTCGGCCTCGGCCGCTGCCCCCAGCTTGACCTTGTCGAGCTTCGTGACGCCGTCGACCAGCCGGGCGACTTCCTCACCGAAGTCTTCCTTGAGCTGGTTGAGCGAGTAGTCGGTGTCTTCCACGGTGTCGTGCAGCAGCGCGGCCACCAGCGTCGTGGTGTCCATGCCCAGCTCGGCGAGGATGGTCGCCACGGCGAGCGGGTGGGTGATGTACGGGTCGCCGGACTTGCGGCGCTGCGGGCGGTGCTTCTCCTCGGCAACGTCATACGCGTGCTGCAGAAGCGCCAGATCGGCCTTGGGATGGAGGTCACGGTGCACGGCGGCGAGAGGTTCGAGGACCTGCTTCACCGGGGCCGCACGTTGGGCGGTGATGCGCCGCGCAAGGCGGGCGCGCACGCGCCGGGTAGCCGACGGTTGAACAACCGTCGCAGCGGGTTCGGTGTCTTGACTCAACCCCACGCTCCTCGGGTCTCGCGAGTACCGAGGATAACGCGTTTACGCTGACGAAACTTCCGATGGCGCGCTGAGCGGCGCAGCTCACACGATGAACGCCCGCCAAACTTCCGCCGCACCGATCACAGAGTCTCCAGGAATCTTCGCGACCGCCGTTCGTCCAACGCGAGGCCGTCCAACCACTTGAAGAACTCGCGACTGTCCGCGATGGAGCCACCGTCGTGCGCGAAAACGTTGCCCAAGTCCGACTCCCCGTACGCGAGCGGCGCCAGTTTCTCGAAGCTGAGCAACATCCGCGGCGAGCTCCGGACCGGCCCAGGACCAGCCGACACAGGCACGATCCGCACGCCGTGCGCCGCCGCCAGCACCCGCCCGTACTGCTCGCGCATGATTCTCTCGTCGCCGACCTTGAGCCGGAACGCGAACTCGTGCACGTAGAAGAGACATTCCGGACTATTCGACCGTCTCGCGGCCTCCTGTCTTTCCTTCAGCCTGGTCACTTCCTCCTCGATCTCGTCCGGCGACCCGCGCCCGGACTGTTGGAGCGCCCGCGCGTAACCGGGTGTCTGCATTCGCGCGGGAACGGTCAGCACGTCGTAGCTGGTGATCTTCGTGGCCTGAGCCTCCGCCAGGGTGAGCGTGCGGAGGTCGGCCGGCGGAATCAGCACGTACGGGTCGAACGCGTGCCGGTAGCGGGCGCGGAACGCCTCGAAGCAGTCGCTGTCGCGCCCGCACGTCATCAGGTACTGGACGAGGTCGATCTCGCTCGCCCGCGCCTTGCCCTTCTCGATGGTGGAGACCTTGCTCGGGTCCCAGCCGAGTTGCTCGGCGAAGGCCTGGCCGGTGAGCCGCGTGAACTTCTCGCGCATCCGGCGCAGTTCGTCGCCGAGCGCGCGGCTGCGGGCGGTGGAGGTGATCGCGGTGGTGGTGCCGCGGGTGGGCATGGGGCCTCCTGTCCAGTGGGGACGGATGAGGGGCGTGGGATGGGTGGTGCGCTTGGGTTTCGGCGCGGGGGCAGGGTGGGCCGAGCGAGAGTCCCGCAGGTCTCGGCGAAGGCTGCGGGCGACTAGAGGAAGGCGGGCAGGGCGGGACCGAGCGGAAGTTGCGCAGGCCTCAGCGAAGGCTGCGAGCGGCAAGCAGGCGGCCAGAGGCGGGCGGACAGGACGGGACCGAGCGGAAGTCACGTACGCCTCAATGCAGGCTGCGAGCGGCAAGCGGGCAGACAGAGCGGGACCATGCGGAAGCTACGCACGCCTCAACGAACGCTGCGGACGACGAGCAGGCGGCTAGAAACAGGCGAGCAGGACGGGACCATGCGGACGTCACGCACGCCTCAATGAACGCTGTGAGCGACAAGCAGGCAGCCAGAAGCAGGCGAGCAGGACGGGACCAAGCGGAAGCTACGCACGCCTCAGCAAAGGCTGCGAGCGGCAAGCACGCACGCGACTGGTAGCAGGCGCGCCGGCGGATAACAGGCAAGCGGACGGCAAGCAGGCACGCAGTAGACAGTCGGCAGGCAGACCAACGGACGGACAGGCGGCAGGCCAGCAAACAGGTGGGCACACGGCAGGCCGGCGGGAGTTCCACTGTGGAGTCTCGCCTTCGAGCCGCCGCACCGGACAAGGAACCGTTGGCGGAGCAGCACTATCGCGCCGACGACCGAACAGGTGCCGCCGTCCGACCAGGGCCGATGCAGTGGGCGGAGGGGGCGACGTTCTGACGGCCTACGTCGAGGGAATCCGCACGCCCGGACGGCAGCCGTCCCGCGTTTCGGCCACGCGAATTTCAACAACGTCCCCAGAGACAGAAATCAGATGGGTTTTCGAATCGCTCATGTGTTCGACCGTACCGCAAGATCACCGGATAACAGCACGTCAGAGGTCACTCATTCGGGTTAATCGGCACGGCCGCGACGCATAGGTGCCGTGAGTGCAAATCTCTCTCGTGGCAACGCAACCACCAAAGAACACGGTCACGGAAATGCGTTCCGGCGCAGCTGTGCCCGAATCCCCCGGTCGACCTGACAGACTCGGCCACGTGAGGACTCTGGTGTGGTGCGCCGCGATGACGTTCGTGTGGCTCGGCACGATGGCGTACCTGGCCCTGGACGACCCGGGCCACGTCGACCAGCGGTCCCTGATCGGCTCGGCGGTGGGGTGGGTGATCGCCACCGCGCTCAGCTGGCTGCTGCTGCGCCGCGCCGTCCCTCCGAGGCCACGCCTGTGGGAGATCGTCGTCGTGACCGCCCCGGCATCCCTCGTGACGCTCGTGTTCGTGAGCGTGGGCGCCGCGTTCGTGGCCCCGCCGCCGGGCGCCTGAGCTGCGGCGAGTGCGACTTCCACCACCAGGCGGTGTTTTGGTGGTTACGCGGCTGGCAGGATGGTCGTGAGTCGAAGGTCTGGGGGGACCACATGTCTACTTCGCCGCACCCTCAAGTGCGTTCCGTCAACAGTGGCACGCCGTTCGGTCATGCCGCCGCCGGTGCCGGCATCTGGTACCTGGCCCTCGTGGTCGGGTACGGGGTCTGGTCGTTCCGGACCGGCGCCGGGTTCGACCGGCTCGTCCCCGTGCTGGCGACCGGGTTCGTGCTGTGGAGCCTCACCTCGGTGATCATGTGGGCGCTCGCCAGGCGGGTCCGGATCAAGCCGTGGGTGCTGATCTTCCTGAGCGCGGCGATCTACTTCGTGCTGTCGCAGGTGCTCATGCTGATCGCCGCCGCCATAGGTGTCGCGTTCGTGATCATGGGCTTCTGAACGCCGAAAGGGGACCGGCGGAGCCGGTCCCCTTTCGACAACCACGAGCGGTCAGACGGCCAGCAGGGCGTTGACCTCGCGGCCCGCGAGGCGGGAACGGCCTCCCAGCGCGGAGATCTCCAGCACCACCGAGACACCCGTGACGATGCCGCCCGCGCGCTCCACGAGCGTGCAGGCGGCCTCCGCGGTGCCTCCGGTGGCGAGCACGTCGTCGACCACGACCACGCGCTGTCCCGGTGCGATGGCGTCGGCCGGCAGCTCCAGGGACGCGGTGCCGTACTCCAGCTCGTACGGCTCGGAGTCGGCGACGACCGGGAGCTTGCCCGGCTTGCGCAGCGGCACGACGCCGTAGCGCCAGCCGTAACCCAGAGCAGCACCCAGGAGGAAGCCGCGCGACTCGATGGCGGCGATCACCTGGGTGCTGTCGTCGATCTTGTCCTGCAATGCGTCGACCACGGCGCGCAGGGCGTCCGGGTCGGTGAGAACCGGCGTGAAGTCCCGGAAGACGACCCCTGGCTTGGGGAAGTCCGGGACTTCACGCATCAGTCCCAGAGCACGATCCAATTTCAACGCTGACGCTTCCCGGTCGGACGGCGGCGCGCGTCGGCTGCCTTGGCGGTGCGGTGGGGCACCGACGCGGCGGCGGCGTACGCCTCTTCCTTGCGCAGGTCGGCGGCGAGGTCGTCCTCGTCCACCGACTCGATGCCCTCGGCGACCTGCGGGCTCGTGGCCTTGGCGCGGCGGGCGGCCACGCGCTTGGCCTGCGCGATGTACTTCGGGTCGCGCATCTTCAGGTCCACCAGCACCGGGGTGGCGATGAAGATCGAGGACAGGGCGCCGATGAACATACCCACGAGCTGCACCAGCGCGAGGTCCTGCAGCGTGCCGACGCCGAGGATGCCGACGCCGACGACCAGCAGGCCGATGACCGGGAGGAGCGCGATCAACGAGGTGTTGATCGAGCGCATCAGGGTCTGGTTCAGCGCCAGGTTCGAGGCCTCGGAGTACGTGCGGCGGGTCAGGCCCAGCAGGCCTCGGGTGTTCTCCTTGACCTTGTCGAACACGACGACCGTGTCATACAGGGAGAAGCCGAGGATCGTGAGCAGACCGATCACCGTCGCCGGCGTCACCTCGAACCCGATGAGCGAGTACACGCCCGCGGTGATGATGACGTCGTGGAACACGGCGACGAGCGCGCCCACGGCCATCTGCCACTCGAAGTAGAACACCAGGAACAACGTCACCGCGATGAAGAACCAGAACAGGGCCCACAGGGCCTTGCCACTGATCTCACCACCCCAGGACGCGGAGACGGCGCTGTCGGAGATCGCCGTCTGGCCGCCCTGCGGCTGGAGGTCCGTCGCCAGGCCCGTCTTGAGGGCCGAGACCTCGGCCACGTTCAGAGCGGGCGACTTGAGCTGGATCGTCGCGCTGGCGCCGGAACCGACGGCCTGCACGGCGTTCGGCTTCTTGCCGGGAAGGGCCTTGGCGTAGGCGTCCTCGACCGCGCCGGGCGTGATCGTCTGGCCACTGGCCGAGACCGACGGCAGCGAGATCTTGGTGCCGCCCTCGAAGTCGATGCCGAGGTTGAAGCCCTTGAACACCATCGAGCCGATGCAGACCAGCAGGATGATGCCGGACACGATGTACCAGCGGGTGCGCTTGCCGACGATGTCGAAGGCGCCGTTGCCCACGTAGAGGCGTGAGAACACGCTCATGTCAGGCCTCCTTCACGGCGGTCGTCTTGCCGGTCGTGGTGGCACGGTGTGCGGCGCCCTCGCGGGCGGCACCGCCCAGGCCGGACAGGCTCGGGTTGGACAGGAACTTGGACTTGGACGCCAGCGCGACCAGCGGGTGCGTCACGAGGAACACGACCACGAGGTCGAGGACCGTGGACATGCCCAGGGTGAACGCGAAGCCCTTCACCTGCCCGACCGCGATGATGTACAGCACGGCGGCGGCGATGAAGCTGACCGCGTCGGCGGAGAGGATCGTGCGGCGCGAACGGACCCATGCGCGCGGCACGGCCGAACGGAACGTACGGCCCTCACGCACTTCGTCCTTCAGTCGTTCGAAGAAGACGATGAACGAGTCCGCGGTGATACCGATCGCGACGATGAAGCCCGCGATGCCGGCGAGGTCGAGCGTGAAGCCGATCAGGCGGCCGAGCAGGACCAGCACGGCGTAGATGATCACGCCGGACAGGACCAGCGACAGGATCGTCAGGATGCCGAGCAGGCGGTAGTAGAACATGCAGTAGACGAAGACCAGCGCGAGGCCGATGCCGCCGGCGATCAGACCCGCCTTGAGCGACTGGAGGCCGAGCGTCGGGGAGATCGTCTGCGCCTCGGACGAGTCGAAGGACAGCGGCAGCGCGCCGTACTTCAGCGTGTTCGCGAGGTTCTGGGCTTCCTTCAGCGTGAACTTGCCGCTGATCTCGGTCGAACCGCCCTCGATGGCCGACTGGATGGTCGGCGCGGACATGACCTCGCCGTCGAGCACGACCGCGACGGCCTGCTGGACGTTGGCCGCGGTGAACTTGGCCCACTTGCTGCCGCCCTCGGACTTGAAGTCCAGGTTGACGACGTAGCCGGTGCCGTTCGGGTTGTTGTTCGCGGCGGCGTTGTTGATGTCCTCACCGGTGAGGCGGGAGTAGTTCGTGAAGTCGTCCGCCTTGGTCTCGGTGTCCTCCTTGGGAGGGTTGACCGGGGCCAGGGTGTACTTGAACTCGCCCTTCTCGTCACAGGTGACGAGCGGCTTGTCAAGGTCGTCGTTGCCGCGCAGCGGGTCGGGCTGCGAGCAGTCGAGCATCAGCGCGGCCTGCTGCAGGATCTGCGGGTCCGTCGCCTGCCGCAGCGCCTTGGCCTCCTGGATCTCCTTCGCGACCTTCGGGTCGACGTTGGAGGGGGCGGCCGGCGTGCTGGGCGGCGTGCTCGCGTTGCTCGACGGCGGGGTGCTCGCACCACTCGACGGCGGCGTGCTGGACGGCTGAGCGGCCAGCTGCGGCGCGGGGCGGCCCTGCGGGGCACCGCTCGACGGCGGCGTGCTCGCGTTGCCGGCGCTCTCGCTCGGAGGCGTGCTCGGCGGAACGCTGCCCGACGGAGGCGTGCTCGCCGACGTCTGGGGGTTCGGGACCGCGCCTGCCGGAATCGGCTGGCCCATGACCTTGCGGAACGCGAGGCGAGCGGTCTGGCCGAGGCCCTTCGCGCCTTCGCTGTCCGCACCCGGGACGGTGATCACCAGGTTGTTGCCGTCGCGCACGACCTCGGCACCGGAGACGCCGAGACCGTTCACGCGGACCTCGATGAGGTCACGTGCGCGGTTGAGCGCCTCTTCACTCGGCTGCGCGCCGTCTTCCTGCCGAGCCGTCAGGGTGACGAGAGTGCCGCCCTGGAGGTCGATTCCGAGCTTGGGTTTGGCCGAACCGTTCCCGGTCAAAAAGACCAGGGCGTAGAGCGCGACCACGATGAGGACAAAACTCGCCAGATACTTCGCAGGGCGAATTTGCCCGGCCGGAGGTGCCACGATCCGTCCGTCTCCTAGTAGCTATGGTTTCCGAGCGCGCAGCGTAACGCGCGCCAGGTGAGCTGCGCGTCACTACCTGGAGTTGGCGGTGTTCACAGTTGCCAACTCCAGGTGTCACGACTCTGTTGGTTACTTCTTGGCGTTGTGGTCCAAGGGCTCGGCGACCTGTGCGGTGGTCACCTGCTCCTCGTCCTCGTCGGCCTTGTCCTCGACCACGGTCTCCTCGGTCTCCGCCACCTTCTCGCGGATCGCGGCACGCAGCCAGCGGGTGACGACACCCTCGGAGATCTCGATGTCGATGGTGGTGTCGTGGCTCGTGTCGGCGACGGTGCCGTACAGGCCCGACGTCGTCATCACCTTGTCGCCGACCGTGAGCGAGTTCTGCAACGACTGCTGCTCGGCCATCGCCCGCTTCTGCTTGCGCGCGCTGAGGAACAGCGGCACCGCGAGCAGAACCAGGAGCAACGGGAACATCAAACTGCCAAGGTCCATCATTCTCCGATCAAATGGACATGCCTCGACGCACGCCCGATATGTCCAGGTGCTTTCCCCGATTGTGCCAGGTCACCACAGTTGATCACCGGCGGGCGGTTCCAGCCCCAAGTGCTGCCACGCGGCGGGCGTCGCCACTCGCCCGCGTGGTGTACGGGCCAGCATGCCAGCCCGCACCAAATAGGGCTCGCACACCTCTTCGACGGTGGTGGTCTCCTCACCGACGGCGACCGCGAGGGTGGCGACCCCGACGGGCCCGCCGTGGAAGCTCCTGACCAGGGCGTTCAGCACTGCTCGGTCGAGCCGGTCGAGGCCGAGCTCGTCCACGTCGTAGACGACCAGCGCCTGCCTGGCGATCTCCTGCGTGATCAGCCCGTCGGCCCTGACCTCGGCGAAGTCCCGGACGCGGCGCAGCAGGCGGTTGGCGATGCGGGGGGTGCCGCGGGAGCGTCCGGCGATCTCGATGGCGGCGTCCTCGGCGATGTCGACGCCGAGGATCTTGGCGCTGCGCTTCACGATGAGGTCGAGCTCTTCGGCCGCGTAGAACTCCATGTGCCCGGTGAAGCCGAACCGGTCTCTGAGCGGTCCGGTCAGCGCGCCTGACCTGGTCGTTGCTCCGACCAGCGTGAACGGGGCGATGTCGAGCGGGATGCTGGTCGCGCCGGGGCCCTTGCCGACCATCACGTCGACGCGGAAGTCCTCCATCGCGAGGTAGAGCATCTCCTCCGCCGGGCGCGCCATGCGGTGGATCTCGTCGATGAACAGCACGTCGCCCTCGACCAGGTTCGACAGCATCGAGGCGAGGTCGCCCGCGCGTTCCAGGGCGGGGCCGCTGGTGATGCGGATGGAGGCGTTGAGCTCCTTGGCGATGATCATCGCCAAGGACGTCTTGCCGAGCCCGGGAGGGCCGCTGAGCAGCACGTGGTCCGGCGCCACACCGCGGCGCATGGCGCCGTGCAGGACGAGCTCGAGCTGTTCGCGGACGCGGTGCTGACCGACGAACTCGTGCAGGTCGGCCGGGCGCAGGCTCGTCTCGACGTCGCGTTCTGCCGGGGCGACGTACGGGCTGAGCTCGTCTTCCATCACTTGCGCCCCAGGGTGGCGAGCGCACGGCGCAGGACGGCGGGCGTGGACTGGTCGGGGTTGGCGGCGAGGACGCTGTCGACGGTGGTCTCGGCGGCCTTGGCCGGGAAGCCGAGACCGAGCAGCGCCTCCACGACGTGGTCGCGCGTCTGGCTGTGCGCGGGCGTCGTGGGCGTGGGCAGCTGGCCGACCTTGTCGCGGAGCTCGATGATGAGGCGTTCCGCGCCCTTCTTGCCGATGCCGGGGACCTGCGTGAGCACGGTGATGTTGCCCTCGGCGAGGGCGTGGCGGAGCTTGTCGGGTTCGAGGACGGCCAGCGTGGCCAGCGCGATCCGCGGACCGATCCCGCTCACGGTCTGGAGCAGGCCGAACAGCTCACGGGCCTCGGCGTCGGCGAAGCCGAACAGGGTGAGGCTGTCCTCGCGCACGATCAGCGTGGTGGCGAGGGTGGTCTCCTCGCCGCGGCGCAGGCTCGCGAGGGTGGTGGGGGTGGCCTGGACGGCGAACCCGACGCCGCCCACCTCGACGACGGCGTGGTCGAGGCCGACGTGCTGCACCTGGCCGCGCAGTGACGAGATCACCTGGTTCCTCCGGGGTTCACGAGCTGAACGTTAGTGGGCGCGCTTGGCGGCTTCGGCGAGCTTCGCCTTGTGCACGCGGGCGAGTTCGGCGGCCCTGGCCTGCGCTTCCTCCAGGCGGCTGCGCATCGGCGCGCGCCAGTGGTGGCAGATCGCGATCGCCAGGGCGTCCGCGGCGTCGGCCGGCTTCGGGGCGGTCTTGAGCCCGAGGAGCTTGGTCACCATTGCCGTCACCTGCGCCTTGTCCGCGCGGCCCGAGCCGGTGACGGCGGCCTTCACCTCGGACGGCGTGTGGAACTCGACCGGCAGGCCGCGCTGGGCCGCGGCCAGCGCCACCACGCCCGACGCCTGGGCGACGCCCATGGCGGTGCGGACGTTGTGCTGCGCGAAGACCCGTTCGATGGCGACGACCTGAGGTTCGTAACGGTCCAGCCACACGCAGAGGCCGTCGTACAGCTCGTGCAGACGCACGGACAGAGGAGCGTCTACGGGCGTGCGCAGGACGTCGACGGCCACGGCGCGCACGACCCGGCCTGGGCCGCCGTCCACCACGCCGAAGCCGCACCTGGTCAGACCGGGGTCGACCCCGAACACCCGCACAACCAGCTCCCCGCATCGCCGAACGAACAACAGTTCGAACCATATCCGGTGCACCCATAGGCACCGGCGACCGACACGGTTCGACAAGTCCACGCCGCCGTTACTACGGTGGTCGGGTTTCGATCACGGGAGTGCACGGGTGAAGCGGTTCTGGATCATCGCCGGGTGCGTCGGCACCGTCATGGTGATCGCCATCCTCACCGCCCTGGCCGCCCCTCGCGATATCGGTATCGCAATCGACAAGGTCGTGCAGCTCGTGTTCGCCGTGGCGGCGCTGATCGTCTACGCACGCAGGCGAAACCGCTGGATGACGGCGGCGCTGGCCAGCCTCACCGTCGGGTTGTCGGCGTGGATCTGGGGCCAGCAGATCATGGGCGTGCAACTGCCGTCGTCCACGATCGCGCCGCTCGGGTTCACGATGGTGCCGGTGCTGTGCCTGGCCGCGCTGATCGCGAAGGCGCAGCAACGCCGGGCCGACGACCTGCTGCCGAACTACCGCAGCCGCACGGTGCTCGTGCTGGACGGGCTGATCGTGATCGGGTCGCTGTTCGTGCTGACGTGGGTGTCGGCACTGGAGTCGCTGACCCGCGCGTGGGCCACCTCGGGGCCCGGTTTCGCCACGGTGGTCGCGCATCCCGCCGCGTATCTCGTGTTGCTCGTGTCGATCGTGGTGATGTCGTGGACGCATCAGGCCGTGCGTCAGTGGCCGATGCTTTTCGTCGCACTGGCGGGTATCGCGCAGTCGTCGTCGGGCTGGGTTTTCGCGTTCTACATCTCCAAGGGCAACACGGCGATTCCGGCGACGGCGGACATCGGGTTCATGTTGTGCCCGGCGTTCTTCCTGCTGAGCGCGTTGGCGCCGGCGCGCAATCTCGACCCCACGCCCGGACGCATGCGCACGGCCGATTTGCTGCATCTGCTCGTGCCGTACCTGCCACTCGCCATCACCGGTTTGTTCGTCATCTGGAACACGGCGACTGGCGGGCGGCTGAACCCGGTCGAGATCTACGTCGGTTTGATGGTCGTGTGTCTCGTGATCGTTCGTCAGTTGCTCACGATGATGGACAACGTACGGCTGATGGATCAGCTGCGCGTCTCACGTGAGCAACTGCGGCACGAGGCGACGCACGACCCGTTGACCGGTGTCGCGAACCGCTCGCTGTTCCGCGAACGGCTGGAGCGCGCGCTTTCGGTGCGTGACCGTGCCAAGCCGTTGATCCTGCTGTTCATCGACGTGGACGGCTTCAAGGCCGTCAACGACAACAACGGACACGCGGAGGGCGACGTCGTCCTGCGCAATGTCGCCGCACGGCTGGAGAACAGCGTCAGGCCGGAAGACACCGTGGCGCGGCTCGGCGGTGACGAGTTCGGCGTGCTGGTCGACGGCGGCGACGCCGACGAGATCGGCGCGCGCCTCCTCACGTCGCTCGGACATCCGCACGAGGTGCGCGGGCGGGTGCACCGGGTGCACGCCAGCATCGGTGTGGCGCAACGGTTCTCGTACGATCCCAAGATCACCGCCGACGACGTGCTGGGGGCCGCGGACGCCGCGATGTACACGGCGAAGCGGCTCGGCAAGGGCATGGTCGTCGTGCACGGTTCACCGCTACCGGAGATGACGTGACCCCAGAGCAGTTGATCACCTCGTTGAACATGCAGGAGCTGCCGGTCGAGGGCGGGTACTGGGCGCAGACGCACCGGTCCGACGAGGTGTCGGCGATCGCGTACCTGTTGCGCAGCCCCGACTTCTCCGGCATGCACGTGCTGAAGCACCTGGAGATCTACCACTTCCACGCCGGGTCGCCGTTGCGGATGTTGCTGCTGCACCCGGACGGCTCGGTGACCGAACCGGTGCTCAGCGCGTCGAACCCGCAGGTCGTGGTGCCGGCGGGGGTGTGGCAGGGCAGCACTCCGGCGGGCGACTGGACGTTGGCCGGCACGGTGGTGGTGCCGCCGTACACCGACGACATCGTGGAGTTCGGGCACGCGGACGACCTGTGCGAGCGTTATCCCTCACACGCCGCGGTGATTCGCCCCCTGTGCAGGTTCTAGCTATCTAGGATCTTCGGAATGGCGCTTGTCCCGCTCAACGGCATCGAGCTGAACGTCCAGACCGAGGGTTCCGGCGACCTCGTCGTGCTCGTGATGGGCACCGGCAGTCCCGGCCGCGTCTGGCGCACGTACCAGGTGCCCGCGCTGGTCAAGGCCGGTTACCGGGTGGCGTACTTCGACAACCGCGGGATCAGGCCGTCGTCGGAGTGCGGTGACGGCTTCACCCTCGACGACATGGTGGCCGACACCGCCGCGGTGATCGAGCACCTGGGCGGCCCGGCGCACGTGATCGGCACGTCGCTGGGCGCGCGCATCACCCAGGAACTGGCTCTCGCCCGGCCGGACCTGGTGCGGTCCGCGGTGCTGATGGCGACCGCCGGGCGTCCCGATCCGGTACAGCAGGCCTGGTCGCAGGCGTTGTGCGACCTGCACGACAAGGGCGTCGAGATCCCGCTGTCGTTCTACGCGGTGGCGTCGGTGGTGCGGAACCTGTCGCAGGCAACGCTGACCGACCCGATGGTGGCGCGCGACTGGCTGCAGATGTACGAGTTCGCGGGGTCGTCGGTGGGCGCGGGCGAACGCGTCCAGCTGGCGCTGGCCGAGTACGACACCCGCCTCGACGCCTACCGCGCGATCACCGTGCCGTCGCTGGTGATCGGCTTCGCGGACGACCTGGTGCTCCCGCCGCGGCTCTCCCGCGAGGTGGCGGACGTGATCCCGGGCGCGCGGTACGCCGAGGTCGCGGACGCCGGGCACGTCGGCTACCTGGAACGCCCGGACGAGGTGAACCGCCTGCTGCTGGAGTTCCTGGGCAGCCGCGCGTGACCGGCTCCCGGCGGACTCCGCGCGACCGCGAGCGCGAACTGGCGGAGGAGTACCCGGAGCTGCATGCCTTCCTGTCCGGCCTGTGTCCCGGACAGCTGCTGTCCGGGACGGTCGCGGCGATCGAGCGGTTCGGGGTGTTCGTGGCGCTCGACGAGGGTCCGCCGCATCCCGCCTACCCCGGTGTCGGGTTCGTCAGGGTCATCGACGTGACCTGGCACCACATCGGCTCCGTGGCCGAGGTGCTGCAGGTCGGGCAACGCGTCACCGGCGAGTTCCAGGAACACGACGCCTACCAGCAGGAGGCCCGGCTGTCGCTGAAAGCGTTGCAGCCGCCGGGTGTCGCTCAGCTCCCCGTGACGAACGCGTAGGTCTCGTCGACCAACCGCGGCAGGAACGCGGCGCGGTCGAACGCCGGGTCGTCCTCCATCCCCGGCGGCGGCACGTGCACGAAGCCGAAGTGCCCGGCGTGCGGAACCACCCGCAGGTCCACCTCGGCCGGGGCGGCACGCAGGATCTCCACCTCCGACGCCGGGACGAACGTGTCGAGCTCGCCCACGTACACGAGCATCGAGGCCGCAACCGCGTCCAGCGCGCCGGGAGCCGCGAACCAGCCTGCCGGCGGGGTGTAGAGCACCAGGCGGCGGACTCGCGGGTCCCGCGGCACGTCGAGCGGCTTGCGTTCCTTGCTCCACGGCGTCGCGCCCGCGAGGCACAGGGCGGACCAGGCGCCGATGGAGTGGCCGATCACGGCCACCTCGGCGTCCGGAGGCACGTCGCGCAGAGCCTCCACCAGACCCAGCGGCCGGGCCAGGTAGTCGTCCCAGGTCGCCGCTTGCGGGTGCAGGCGGGGGAAGGACGGCGCGATGACCTGGTGGCCGCGCGCGGTGAAGTGGTCGAGGAGCGGGCGGTGGCGTTCCGGGTCGCCGCCGCCACCCACGGCGAAGAGCACGATCAAGGTTGTCCCCCTAGCGGTGTGCCGCCTGGCCGGTCGGCCTCAGCAGGATCTCATTTACGTCCACAGTGGACGGTTGGGACACGGCGTAGAGAACGGCCCTGCCCACGTCTTCCGGCGCCAGCTTCGGATCGTTCGCGCGGGACGCCGGGATGCCCTCGGTGTCCACGAGGCCCGGCTGGATCACGGTCACGCGGACGCCGGTGCCGACGGCTTCGGCGCGGATCGCTTGCGCCAGGCCGGTGATGGCCCACTTGGTCGCCGAGTAGAGGTTGCCGGGGCGGACTCCCCTGCCCGCGGCGGAGCCCGTCATGACGAGGTGACCGCCGGACCGCATCAGCGCGGGCATCGCGGCGCGGGCGGTGAAGGCGGGGCCGCAGACGTTGGTGACGACCATGTCCGTCCATTCGGAAGGCTTGGCACCCGCCGAAGAGACGAACGACGTGTCCACCGAGACTCCGGCGTTCGCGAACACGACGTCGATCCTGCCCCATCGTGCTTCCACTCGGGACATCAGATCCTGCACGGAATCCCACGAAGAGACGTCGCATCGCGCGTCCCAGCCGCGATCTCCGACAGATTCTTCGGCGCTGCGTGAGGCCCTGACCACGCGATACCCCGCCTGAGCTGCGAGAACGGCGGTAGCCGCCCCGATGCCGCGGGAGGCGCCGGTCACCACGAAGACGTGTTCCATGATCGGCAACCCTAGTCAGGGAAACGTCAGTGCCGCCTGTTTTGATTGCGCCATGACTTTGAACCGCAGGTCCGTGTTCGGGCTGGGAACCGTCGCGGCCGCGACGGCCGTGCTCGGCTCCAACGGTGCAGCACAAGCGCAGGAAGACGCGGAGGTAGAGATCGAACGCTCCCCGGCGACGGCCGACCGGTCGCGCAAGCGCGTGGCCCAGGTCTACAAGCGACAGGCCCGCAAGGCGAGAGGGACCTGGTCGTCGCTCATCACGGTCGCCGACCTGGACGGCACCACGAAGCCCGCCGTCGACGAGAACGCCGACGTGGTGGTCGAGGCCTACAGCGTCAACAAGATCGCGGTCGCCGTGGCCGTGCTGGACAAGGTGGACCGCGGGCTGATCAGGCTCGACCAGACGGTCACGGTGTCGTCCGCGATCGTCATCCAGGACACCGACGGGATCTTCGCGCTCGACGGCGCGTACCCGAGCGAGGTGACGGTCGGCCACGCGCTCGCGAACCTGCTGACCGTCTCGGACAACACCGCCGTGCGCCTGTGCGGCCTCGTCGTCCCGGCGCTCGAGCTCAACGAGATCCTGCGCGGCAAGGGATTCGTGCACACGCAGGTCGTTCCGGTCGCGAACCCGAACCGCTTCTTCCTCGGCACCACGACGGCACGCGAGACGCACACGTTGCTGCAGAAGCTGGTCGACGGCCAGCTGCTGTCCGCGGCGTCCACCGCGTACCTGCTGAACATCCTGCGCGCCACCGCGAGCTTCACGGACGGCGTGCGGCTCAACCTCACGACCAACGAGCGGCTGCGCGTCGCGACGAAGGCCGGCTGGTTCGAGGACGGCCGCAACGAGGCCGGGATCATGTTCAGCGCGGACGACCGGGCGATCCTGGTCTACTCGATGTTCGCGTCCGGGGTGTTCTCCGGTGACAAGGCGATCAACGACGAGGACTTCAGCACCACGCACCCGGCCGTCGCGGCCCGCGCGGAGCTCGGCCGGTCCATGTTCGACGCGGTCATCAAGATCACGACCACGAAGCCCAGGCACCGTGCAAAGGTTTACAGGTTCTTCAACGGCGGCTGATTCCTGAGATTTATCTGAAACTTGGACCTGATGGCCCTGGTTTTCGGCTATACAGGCACCACGCCGGGGTCGGTCGTCGCCGCCGTCGACGACCGGCTTCCCGCGCGTTCGTGGTCAAAGCGCCGGTTCCACAACGTCGTGGTACCTGCGTGACACCTGGCCGATCACCTCGTCGAAGTCCGCCGCCCAGATGGCCGCGTTGAAGATCTCGACCTCGACGTCCCGCGCATATCCCGTCGCCGCGACGACGCGCGTCAGGCGGTCCAGGTCGATGTCCCCGTCACCGGGATAACCACGCCCCAGCAACACGTCCTCCGGCACCGGCGTGAGCCAGTCGCACACCTGGTACGACGCGATGAGCCCGCCCGCACGCGCGATCTGCTCGTCCACGGCGGGGTCCCACCACACGTGCAACGCGTCCACGACGACGCCGACGGACTCGTGCCGTTCGGCGATGTCGAGTGCCTGGGCCAGCGTCGACAGCACGCCGCGGTCCGCGCAGAACACCGGGTGCATGGGTTCCAGCGCCAGGATCACACCTGCCTGAGCTGCGTACGGCGCGAGCTCCGCGATGCCGTCGGCGACCCGTTGACGTGCGCCGACGAGATCCTTGTCGGCCGCCACTCCCCCGACCACCATGACCAGCGTGTCGGTGCCGAGCGCCGCCGCCTCGTCGATGGCGCGGCGGTTGTCGTCGAGCGCCTCCCGGTTGTCCACGGCCGTCAGGAAACCGCCGCGGCACAACGACGACACGCGCAAGCCCGCGTCGCGGACGATCTTGGCGCTGCGTTCGAGGCCCTGGTGCGCCACGGGTTCGCGCCACAGTCCGATCGACTCGATCCCGTGCCGCGCGCACCCGTCGACGGCCTCCGCGACGGTCGCGCGTTTGATCGTGGCCTGGTTCAGCGAGAGGCGAGCCATGCGGTCCACCGCCGTTCCGCGAAGTCCGGGTCGATCACGCCGGCGATCTCGGCGAGTCGTTTCGCCTCGGCGAGATGCTCGATCGTGCGGGCGCTTTCCAGGCCTCCGAGGAGCTGAAAGCGTTCCTGGTGACCGGCAAGCCACGCCAGGAACACAACGCCGGTCTTGTAGTAGTAGGTCGGCGTGCTGAACAGATGGCGGGACAACGGAACCGTCGGCGCCATGATGCGGTGGAACTCGTCGGTGTCCCCTTCGGCCAGCTTGGCAAGCGCTTTCGCGGCCACCGGGGCGATCGGGTCGAAGATGCCGAGCAACGCGTGGCTGTGGCCGTGCTCGTCGCCCGCGATCAGCTGCGGGTAGTTGAAGTCGTCGCCGGTGTAGCAGAGAACGCCTTCCGGCAACGCGCGGCGCAGGCCGATCTCGTGGTCCGCGTCGAGCAACGAGACCTTCACGCCGTCGACCTTGTCCGGGCGCGCGTGGATGATCTCCAGGAAGTTCCGGGTGGCCTGGGGGACGTCGGCGGCACCCCAGTAGCCCTCCAGCTGAGGGTCGAACGCCGTGCCGAGCCAGTGCAGGACCACCGGTTCGCTGACGCGGTCGAGCAACGTGCCGTAGACCTTCTCGTAGTCCTCGGGACCCCGCGCGGCGGCGGCGAGCTGGCGCGAGCACATCAGGACGGGCTGGGCTCCCGCCTCCTGGACGACGTCGAGCTGCTCCAGGTAGGCGTTCAGCACGTCGTCGAGGCTCGGCTCGCCGGTCAGGTGGTCGGTGGCGACGCCCGCGCAGATCCGCCCGGCCTTCTCGGCGGCGCTGCGGCGGATCAGCTCGGCGGCGGTCGGCCAGTCGAGGCCCATGCCGCGTTGCGCCGTGTCCATGGCCTCGGCGACGCCCAGTCCGTGCGACCAGAGGTGGTGCCGGAACGCGAGGGTCGCGTCCCAGTCCACCGTGGTCTCGTCCTTGGCCACGACGTGTGCCGCGGCGAACACGATCCGTTCGTTCTGACTAGACATCGGCGATCTCCACCCGGCGACCCTCCGAAGAGGACTGGAGGCCGGCGGCGGCCAGCGCGACACCCCGTGCGCCCGCGAGGAAGTTGTGCGGGAAGGCCGCGCCCTCGTAGACGTGCCGCAGGAACTCCGCCCACTGCACCTTGAAGCCGTTGTCGAAGTCCTCGTTGTCCGGCACCTGCTGCCACTGGTCGCGGAACGGGTGCGTGACCGGGAGATCCGGGTTCCAGACCGGTTTCGGCGTCACGGCGCGGGGCTGCACGAAGCACTCCCGCAGTCCGGCGACCGCGCTGCCCTCGGTGCCGTCCACTTGGAACTCGACGAGCTCATCGCGGCGCACCCGCACGCACCAGGACGAGTTGATCTGCGCGATGACGCCGTTCTCGATCTCGAAGATGCCGTACGCCGAGTCGTCCGCGGTGGCGTCGTAGGCGTTGTTCTGCTCGTCCCACCGGGTCGGGATGTGCGTGACGGCCTTCGCGGTCACCGCCTCGACCCGCCCGAACAGGTCGTGCAGCAGGTAGCTCCAGTGGCAGAACATGTCCGAGACGATCCCGCCGCCGTCCTCGGCCCGGTAGTTCCAGCTCGGGCGTTGCGCGGGCTGCCAGTCGCCCTCGAAGACCCAGTAGCCGAACTCGCCGCGCACGCTGAGGATCCGGCCGAAGAAGCCGCCGTCGATCAGCCGCTTGAGCTTGCGGATGCCCGGCAGGTACAGCTTGTCCGCCACCACGCCGTGCCGCAGGTCCCGCTCGTCGGCGAGACGCGCGAGCGCCACCGCCTGCTCGACCGTTTCCGAGACCGGCTTCTCGGTGTAGACGTGCTTGCCCGCCTCCAGCGCCTTCGTGATCGACTCGACGTGCTTCGACGTGACCTGCGAGTCGAAGTAGATCTCGACGGACGGGTCGGCGAGCGCCGAGTCGAGGTCGGTCGTCCAGCGCGCGAGGTCGTGCCGCTCGGCGATCTCCTTGAGCTTGTCGGCGTTGCGGCCCACCAGGACCGGTTCCACCTTGAGCAGGGTCCCGTCCTGCAGCCGCACGCCCTCGTCGCGCAACGGCAGCAGCGAGCGGACCAGATGCTGGCGGTATCCCATCCGCCCCGTGACGCCGTTGACCGCCACGCCAATGGTCCTGACCGCCATCGCACCTCCCTGGTAGCAGCGCTGGAAAGCGCTTTCCCGCCACGCTAATCGCGGCGCTTCACGGACGTCAACCTCCTCGCGAGCTAGTCTCAGCGCTCACATGCACGTTGACGGAGGTGGTCGTGTCCGCCCGACAGGTGACGCTCGCCGAGGTGGCGAAGCAGGCGGGTGTGTCGTTGGCGACGGCTTCCCGCGTGCTCAATGGCAGCACGCGACAGGTGAGCGAGGACCTGAGCGACCGCGTGCTGCGCACCGCGGAGGAGCTCGGGTACGTGCCGAACGCCTCGGCGCAGGCGCTGGCCCGCAACTCCAGTTCCCTGGTGGGGCTGGTGGTGCACGACATCACCGACCCGTACTTCTCCTGCATCGCGGCGGGGGTGACGCGGGTGGCCGAGGAGGCCGGGCTCGTCGTCGTCCTCGGCACGACGGGGCGTCGTCCGGAGCGTGAGGCGGAGCTGCTCTCCACTCTGCGTGCGCATCGGGCGCGGGCGGTGGTGCTGGCGGGATCCCGGACCACGGACCGCGCGGCGCAGTCGCGGCTCGCGGCGGAGATCGACGCGTTCACCGAGCAGGGCGGCCGGGTCGCGTGCGTCTCGCAGGCGAAGCTCGGCACCGACACGGTCGTGCCCGGCAACCGGGCGGGCGGCCGGGCGCTGGCCCGTGCGCTCGCCGAGCTGGGTCACAAGAAGTTCGCCGTATTGGGTGGTCCTTCGGAGCTCGTGGTGGCCCGTGACCGGCTGGCCGGGTTCAAGGCTGGCCTGAACGACGCCGGTATCGCCCCACCCGTGGTGATCAACGGCGCCTTCACCCGCGACGGCGGCTACGAGGCCGCGATGGAGCTGTTGAGCTCCAAGTCGCGCGCCACCTGCGTGTTCGCCGTGACCGACGTCATGGCCATGGGCGCGATGGCGGCGCTGCGCGAACGGGGCGTGCGGATTCCGGACGACATGTCGATCGCCGGGTTCGACGACATCCCGACCTTGCGCGACACCGTGCCCGCTTTGTCCACTGTGCGCCTTCCGCTGGAGGAGATGGGCGAGATCGCCGCTGGTCTCGTGCTCGACGGCGGAGGTGACGAGGCCCGCACCGTCCGAGTGGCGGGTGAGGTGGTGCTTCGGGCTTCAACTGCCCACAATTAGACTCGTCTGGCTAATCACGTTCTTTAAGTCATGAGGAGTTGAGCCGTCCCCATGGGGTCTGGCCCTGACTGGCATATACGCCCGGTCGCCCGTTCCGCTGGAGCGCTTAGGTGACCGGAATTCTTCTGAGCGTGCTCGGGCTGCTCGCCGTCGTGGCGCTGACAGCGGGCACCTTCATCGCGGTGGCGGCGGAGTTCTCGCTGACCGCGCTGGAACGCAGCACGGTCGAGCGGCACGTCGCCGAGGTCGGTGACGCGAAGGCGCGCACCATCGACCGCGCGCACCGCACGCTGTCGTTCCAGCTCTCCGGCGCCCAGCTCGCCATCACCCTGACCACGCTGATCACCGGTTACATCGCGGAGCCCGCGATCGCGAACCTGATCGAGCCCGGGCTCTCCGGGCTCGGTGTGTCCGAGCCGGTGGCCGACTGGTTGTCGCTGGCGTTGGCACTGGCCATCGCCACGGCGTTGTCGATGGTGTTCGGCGAGCTGGTGCCCAAGAACCTCGCGATCGCGAAGCCCCTGGAGACCGCGCGCGGCGTGGTCGGGTTCCAGGCGGCGTTCTCGACGGTGTTCCGCTGGCTGATCACCGCGATGAACAACTCGGCGAACTGGCTGGTGCGGCGCTTCGGCGTCGAGCCGGTCGAGGAGCTGGCGTCCGCGCGGTCGCCCGAGGAGCTGGGCGCGCTGGTCCGCACGTCGGCCGAGCACGGCACGCTGGACGAGAGCACCGCGGTGCTGCTCGACCGGTCGCTGCGCTTCGGCGACCGCACGGCGGGCGAGCTGATGACGCCCCGCGTGCGGGTCGAGGCGCTGCGGGCCGACGCGACCGTGGCGGATCTCGTGCGCAAGGCCCGCGACACCGGGTTCTCGCGGTTCCCCGTGCACAACGGGTCGCTGGACGAGGTGAGCGGGATCGTGCACGTCAAGCAGGCGTTCGCGGTTCCGGCGGCGCTGCGGGGATCCACTCCCCTGTCGGCGCTGACCCGGCCCGTGTACTCGGTGCCGGAGACGCTCGAGGGTGACGCGCTGCTGGACCGCCTGCGGGCGTCCGGGCTGCAGTCCGCGCTGGTCGTGGACGAGTACGGCGGCACGGCCGGGCTGGTGACGCTGGAGGACGTGGTCGAGGAGATCGTCGGCGACGTGCGCGACGAGCACGACCGCGGTGAGGCGGCGCCCGTGCGGTCGCTGGGTTCCGACAGCTGGATCGTGTCGGGACTGCTGCGCGACGACGAGGTGGCCGACGCGACCGGGTTCCAGATGCCCGAGGGCGACTACGAGACGCTGGCCGGCCTGGTGCTGGCGCGGCTCGGCCGGATTCCGGACGTCGGTGACGAGATCCGCGTCGACGGGTGGAGGGTCACCGTGATGCGGATGGACAAGCACCGGGTGGCCGAGCTGCGGGTGGTGTCGTCGTGAACTTCCTCGTCATCGCCCTGCTGCTGGCGGGCAACGCGTTCTTCGTCGGTGCCGAGTTCGCGGTGATCACCGCGCGCCGGGACCGCCTCGAAGCGTTGGCGGACAAGGGTTCCGCCCGGGCCCGCACGGCGATCAAGGCGTCGCAGCAGCTGCCGTTGCTCATCGCGGGCGCGCAGCTGGGCATCACGTTGTGCTCGCTGGGCCTGGGTGCGATCGCCGAACCCGCGCTGGCTTCGGTGCTGGAGGGGCCCCTCGGCGCCGTCGGTCTGCCGTTGGCCGTGGTGCACGGTGTGGCGTTCGCGGTGGCGTTGGTCATCGTTGTCGCGCTGCACACGATCCTGGGCGAGATGGTGCCGAAGAACCTGGCCATCGCCGGTCCCGAGCGGGCCGCGGTGTGGCTGGTCCCGGTGCACTACGGGTTCTCGCGGATGATCGCGCCGGTGCTGGCGATGTTCACCGCCGTGGGCCGGTGGGTGCTGCGGCGGTTCGGCGTGGAGCCCGTGGACGAGCTGGAGTCGGCCTACACGCCGGACGAGCTCGCGTTGCTGATCGGGCAGTCCCGGTCGGAGGGCCTGCTGGAGGACTCGGAGCACCGGCGGCTCGCGCAGACGTTGTCGTCGGCCGAGCGCACGGTGGCCGACGTGCTGGTGCCGCTGGACCGGCTGACGACGGTGTCGTCGACGCCGACCGTGGGCGAGATCGAGGCGGCGGTGGCGGCGACCGGGTTCTCCCGGTTCCCGGTGCTGGCCGAGGCGGGCCTGATCGGATACCTGCACGTCAAGGACGTGCTGGACCTGGAGGGCGCGGAGACGTCGGTGCCGCGCGACCGGGTGCGCGGCCTGCCGGAGGTGCCGGTGGACGCCCGCCTGGACGAGGCTCTGGCGGCGTTGCGCCGGGCTCAGTCGCACCTCGCGCGCGCGGTGTCGGCGGACGGCGCGGTGTTCGGCGTCGTGGCGTTGGAGGACCTGGTGGAGGAGTACGTGGGCACCGTCCGGGACGGCACCCACGTGCGCTGGGTCTGATGCTGCTGCTCGGGGCGGGCGATCTGCGGATCGACCTGCCCCGGCTCGCAGCGGAGCTGACCGAGGCGTTGCGGGCGGGTGCGGAGCCCGGTCAGCGGGTGCGCGCGGCGGTGACGCCGGACGTCACGGCGATGGTGCTGATGCCGGGGCTGTCGCCGGGGATTCCCGCGTACACGGTGAAGGTGCACGCCAAGAACCCCGCGCGGTCCCCCGCCATCACCGGCGTGATCTGCCTGCACGACCTGTCCGGTGACCTGCTGGCGATCATCGACAGCCCTCGGCTCACCGCGGTGCGGACCGGGCTGGGCGGAGCGTTGGGGGCACATCTGCTGGCACGGCCGGAGGCCCGGACCGTGACGGTGATCGGGGCCGGGGTGCAGGGCCGTGCTCAGCTGGAGGCCTTGACGGCGTTGCGGCCGGTCGAGTCTGTGTGCGTGCGGGACGTCGATCCCGTGGCGGAGCGGGACTTCCTGGCGTGGGCCGCGGGGCTGGGCGTGCCCGCCGGCCCCGAGGGCGAGATCGTGCTGATGGCGACGTGGTCGCGGGTGCCCGTGCTGCACGAGGTTCCGCCCGGGACGCACGTCACGAGCCTCGGCGCCGACGAGCCCGGCAAGGCCGAACTCGGTGCGGACCTGCTGGCCTCCGCCCTGGTCGTGGTCGACGACCCCGCACTCGCGCACGTCGCCGCCGGCACGACGATCGGCGCGGTGCTGCGCGGTGAGCACCCCGGCCGGACCTCGGCCGAGGAGGTCACGGTGTACAGCCCGGCCGGGTTGCCGATGCAGGACCTGGTGATCGCGTGGCACGTCTACCGGAACGCGCTCAGCTAGCGGTCCGGATCTCCAGCATCACGCAGCCGTTCTCCGTCCGGTAGGGGCCGTGGGGCATGCCGGGGCGGCGGCTCGCGAAGTCGCCGGCCCGGAACGTCCTGTTCAGCGTCAGGTCGGTGAGGTCGCCTTCGAGCAGGTAGACCTCCTCGTGGAAGTCGTGCCGGATCACGCCCTCGGTCTCCAGGCCCGGTGCCCAGCGGGCGATCCTGGTGAGGGTCGTGGTGTCCGGGTCGCGGCTCAGGACCCGTTCGGTGACGCCCTCGGTGGCCGGGTGCCAGGGGAGGTCGCCGGTCGGGAAGAACTCGTGTTCCTCGCGCATCTACAGCCTCCGGTTGGCGAGGACGGGCAGCTTCTGGCGGACGTCCTCGGTGAGTGCGGGGTCCACATCGGACAGGATCGTGCCCGGCTTGCCGTCGAGGCGCTCGCGGACGGTGCCGATCGGGTCGACCACGGCGCTGCGGCCGATGCCCGTCGGGGCTGAGCCGTAGTCGGCGTCCGGGTCGGCCTGGCCGCAGGCGAGGACCCACGACGTGGCGTCCAGGGCGCGGGCCTGGACGAGGAGGTCCCATTGGTCCGCCTTGCCGGGGCCCGCTCCCCAGGAGGCGCCGACCAGGATCACCGGCGCGGTGGCGGCGAGGGTGCGGAAGAGCTCGGGGAACCGCACGTCGTAGCAGGTGGCGAGGCCGATCGTGGTGCCGTCGACCTCGAACGTCACGGGCTTCTCGCCGGGGGTGACGCCGTCCGACTCGCGGAAGCCGAACGCGTCGAACAGGTGGATCTTGTCGTAGCCGAGGTGCAGTCCGGCGCCGGTGACGAGGGTGGTGTTGGTGACCCTCGTGCCCTCGCCCGGGGTGAACATCCCGGCCACCACGACGACGTCGTGCTCGTCGGCGATGGTCCGGATCTCGGTCGCCCACGGGCCGTCGAGGGGTTCGGCCACCGGCTTGAGGTCCACGCCGAAGCGGCACTGGGTGGCTTCCGGGAAGTGGACGACCCGTGCGCCTTGGTGTGCGGCACTGGCCACCTGGGTGCGCACGGTGGCAAGGTTCTCCTGCGGATCAGCGGTGGAGCTGATCTGGCAGAGCGCGAAGCGCATGATCCTCCTCTGGTATACATGTTGTATGCAGGGTGCAGACGCGTTGTCTGGCAGGGAAAAGGCTTACGAGTTCCTCAAGGACACCATCCTCGCCGACCCCGAGATGCAGGGGCGGTTCATCAGCGAGCAGGACGTCGCCAACCAGATCGGCGTCTCCCGCACGCCGATCCGCGAGGCCCTGCTGCTGCTCGCCGCCGAGGACCTCGTGCAGCTCGTGCCGAAGAAGGGCGCGTACGTCGCGCCGTTGTCGTCGCGGCAGATCGGCGAGCTGATGGAGCTGCGCGGCGTCATCGAGCGGTACGCGGCGGAGCGCACGATGGCCGAGGACACGGTTCCGCTGCGGCAGATGCAGGAGCTGATCGAGCGGCAGCGGTTCCTGGTCGAGGACGCGCGGCAGTTCATCGACGTCGACCGGCAGTTCCACGCGCTGCTGGTGGCGGCGACGGGCAACGAACTGCTGACGAAGACGTACGAGGGGCTGCGCGCCCGGCAGGTGCGCGCGGGTGTCGTCGCGTTGTACCGGGCGCACAACAGGCAGCAGGCGGTGATCCACGAGCACGACGAGATCGTGGCCGCGCTCGAGTCCGGGGACGTCGGCGCGGCCACGGCGGCGATCACCGCTCACTTGGACACGACGCTGAAGGTGCTGCTCAACGGCTGATCTTCTTCTTGCGGGTCGCGGCCGAGCCAGAGTCCGACGAGCGTGACCACGCAGGCGACCGTGACGTACAGGCCGACGACGACCCACGTGCCGAAGCCCGCCAACAGCGCGGTGAAGAGCAACGGTGCGATGGCGCCGCCGATCACGCCGGCGAGCGTGTAGGCGAGTGAGCTGCCGGTGTAGCGCAGGCGTTCGGTGAACTGCTCGGCGATGAACGCGGCCTGCGGGCCGTACATGAAGGCGTGGAAGGCGAGCCCGATCACGACGCCGATGACGATGAGCGGCCACGACTTGGTGTCGATGAGCGGGAAGAGCACGAACGGCCACACCGCGCCGAGCACGGCGGCGACGGCGTACAGGCCGCGGCGGTTGACGCGGTCGGACAGCCAGCCGGCGAGCGGCATGAGGAACAGCTGGAAGCCGGACGCGATCAGCACGGCGACGAGGCCGACGTTGCGCGGCAGCTTGAGCTGGGTCGTGAGGTAGGTCAGCACGAAGACGGTGTGCAGCGCGTACAGGACGTCCGGGCCGACGCGGCACAGCACGGCGGCGATCAGCGGCCGGGTCTGGGTGCGGAACACCTCGCTGATGGGCGCGGACGGCCGGTCGCCACGCGCCTCGATCGCCTTGAAGACCGGGGTCTCCTCCAGCTTCACGCGGATCCACAGGCCGAAGATCACGAGCACCGCGGACAGCAGGAACGCCACGCGCCAGCCCCACGACATGAACGCCGCGTCGGACAGCGCGACGCCGAGGAACGCCAGCACGCCGTTCGCCATCAGGTTGCCGGCGGGCGGGCCGATCTGGGCCGCTGACGCCCAGAAGCCGCGTTGTTTCGGATTGCCGTACTCGCTCGACAGCAGGACGGCTCCGCCCCACTCGCCGCCGAGACCGACGCCCTGCGCGAACCGCAGCACCACGAGCAGCACACCGGCGGCGGGGCCGATCGCGTCGTGGGTCGGCAACAGGCCGATGAGCAGCGTGGCGATGCCGGTGATCAGCAACGTCGTGACGAGCACGCGTTTGCGGCCGATCTTGTCGCCGAGCCGGCCGAACAGGAACCCGCCGAGCGGCCTGGACAGGTAGCCCACCGCGTACGTCGAGAACGCGAGCAGCGTGGCGGTGAGCGGCTCTTCGCTGGGGAAGAACAACGGGCCGAGCACGACGGCCGCGGCGACGTTGTAGATCGCGAAGTCGTACCACTCCAGGGCGGTACCGGAGAGCGAGGCCACGAACGCCCTGATGAGCGCGGACCGAGGTACGTCCGGCGCACCCGGCTGTGGCGTTCCTGTCGTTGCAGTGTCTGGCGGCATGGCGTAATACTGCCTGTATACAACTCGTATGCGCAAGGAGTACCGCATGTCTACCGTTCGTACACAGGCCGCTACGCTGGTTTTCGACCTCCCCGACGGCACCGTCGCCGAGGTCGCCGTGACGACACTGCTCAACGGCGGGTACGCGGGCCGCAGCCAGGAGGACGTGGCCGCTCACGTGCGCGAACTCGCCGAACTGGGCGTGCCGGCGCCGTCCGTGACGCCGAGCCTCTACCCGGTCTCGCCGTACCTCGCGCAGCAGACCTCGACGGTCCCCGCACAACACGGCAAGACCTCCGGCGAAGCCGAGTGGGCGTTGGTGGTCACCTCCGACGATGTCCTCCTGACGGTCGCATGCGACCACACGGACCGCGCGCTGGAAGTCCACGGCGTCGCGTGGAGCAAGAACGCGGGCCCGGACGTGCTGGGCCGCAAGGCGTGGCGGCTGTCCGAGGTGGCGGACCGCGTCGACTGCCTCGAACTGACCGCGTGGGCCGACGGCGTCGAGATCCAGCGCGGCACCCTCGCCGAACTGCTGACCCCGCAGTACTGGGTGGACCGCCTGCGCGACCTCGGCCTGCTCGAGCCGGGCACCGTGCTGCTGTCCGGCACGATCCCGATGCACCACGGCGTGGACCAGTTCGCCTCGCGGTGGCGCGTCGAACTGCGCGACCCGGCGACCGGCGACGTCCTCGACTGCGACTACGAGGTCACCCGCCTGCCCAACCCCATCGGCTGACTCCGGTATGTGCCTCCCGAACCCGTGTCGATGCGGGTTCAGGGGTGTTCGACGTCCCTGCGAAGGACCACCACAGGGAGGCACAGCAGATGAACAAGGTCTACACGGGCGCCAGCACCTCGATCGACGGCTACGTCTCGGGCCCGGACTTCTCCAGCTTCGACCGGCTGTTCGCCTGGTACGAGGCGGGCGACGTGGCGTTCACGGTGCCGACGGGCGCGATGACCGTGCACCTCACCCCGGCCAGCGCCGCGCACTACAGCGGCCTGATCGAGGTCACCGGCGCCCTGGTCGTCGGACGCAAGCTGTACGACATGACCAAGGGCTGGGGCGGCCGGCACCCGATGGGCGTGCACACCGTCGTGCTCACCCATCGGCCGCTGGAGAACACCGAGCACTTCACCTTCGTCAACGGCACCATCGAGGAAGCCGTCGCGGTGGCGTCCGAGCACGCGGGCTCGAAGGGCGTGGGCCTGAACTCCGGCGAGGTCGCCCGGCAGGCCATCGACGCGGGCCTGGTGGACGAGATCTTCCTCGACCTGGTGCCGGTGATCCTGGGCGGCGGCACGCCGTTCTTCGCGCCGGGCAGGGGCTATCAGCTGGAGGGCCCGATCTCCGTCGTGGAGAGCACGGCGGTCACCCACCTGCGGTACAAGGTGAAGTATGAGGCTGCGGAGACTGGCTGACGGCGACGCGGAGGAGCTGCTGCGGGCCGTCACGGAGTCGCTCGACCACCTGCGGCCGTGGAGCCCGTGGGTGGCGAACGGCTACACGGCGGCGGACGCCGAGGGATACCTGCGGGTCGCGGCGGACGGCTGGGCGAGCGGGAGGCTGTTCGCGCACGTGATCACGGTCGACGGCGCGATCGCCGGGCTGGTCGCGGTGAACCGCAAGGGATCCGACCTCGCGGAGATCGGGTACTGGGTGCACGCGGCGCACGTCCGCCGCGGCCTGGCGACCGCGGCGGCCCGCGAGATGGTGGAGTTCGCGTTCGCGCTGGAGGGCGTGCGCAGAGTCCAGATCTGGCACGACGAGGCCAACGCCGCGAGCAGCGGTGTGCCGCGGCGGCTCGGGTTCACCGAGATCGACCGCCGCACACCGCCGCGCGAGACGCCGGTCGGCAGCCGCGTCGGGGTGGACGTCGTGTGGGAGCTCCGGCGCCAGAGCGGGGCGGAGGCGACTGTCTCAAGAGGCCAGTGAGGCCTTCACCGTGCGGGTGAGGTCGTCCGCCAGCACCTCTTCGTCGCCGTTCTGGATGCCTTGCAGCACCTGCGAGACGACGTCGGCCGGCGCGATCTTGGGGCCGTCGACGTGCGCGGCCATGTCGGTGTCGATGTAGCCGACGTGCACGCCGACCACGCGGGTTCCCTGTTCCCGCAACGCGTCCCGGGTCGACCTCGTGAACGACCAGGCCGCCGCCTTGGAGGCCGCGTAGCCGCGCGCGGCCGGGTAGGAGGCCCACGACAGGACGCTCAGCACGTTGACGAGGGTGCCGCCGCCGTTGGCCTTCAGGACCGGCGCGAAGGCGTCCGTCGTGCGGACTACGCCGTAGAAGTTCACCTCGAACTCCGCCTTGATGCTGTCGACCTCGTCGCCGGGGCCGGTCACGCCGGCGTTGTTGACCACGATCGTGACGTCGCCGAGTTCCTTGGCCGCCGCCGCCACGGAGGCGTCGTCGGTCACGTCGAGCTGGACCGGGATCACGCCCTCGTCCACCACGGACGCCGGGTTGCGGGCGCCGCCGTAGACCTTGGCGCCGCGCTTCGCGAACTCCTGCGCGAACGCCTTGCCGAGGCCTCGGTTAGCGCCGGTCACCAGCACCACTGCACCGTCGAAGTCCATTTCTACCTCCTGAGTTGGATTTCCCAACTCACGGTAGCGCCGGTCGGTTTGATTTGCCAACTCACTGCTATGCTCGTCACATGACCCCTCGGAGCTGCTCCATCGCCAACGCTCTGGAAGTCGTGGGCGAGCGCTGGTCCCTGCTCGCGTTGCGCGAGGTCTTCCTCGGCGTCGCGCGCTTCGACCAGATCGCCGCCAACACCGGCGCGTCGCGGGACGTGCTGACCGTGCGGCTGAAGAAGCTGGTCGCGGCCGGGGTGCTGGAGAAGCAGCAGTACTCCGGGCACCCGCCGCGATACGAGTACGTGCTCACGGAGTCCGGGCGTGCGTTGCACAACGTGATGCTGCTGCTCAAGGAGTGGGGCGACACGTACGTGACGGAGGGGCCCCTCCCGCTCGTGTGGGAGCACTCGTGCGGCACCACGCTGGAGCCCCGTGTGGTGTGCACGGCGTGCGGCGAGGAGGCCACGCCGGAGTCGCTGACCCGGGCCGAGCCGGTGACCCACTAGGTTGGGCGGCATGAGTGAGGACGACGAGGACGAGTTCGCCGAGGACGACGACTTCGAGGACGAGGAAGACCCGGACGACCTCTTCGCCGTCACGCCGGAACCGCGCACGGTGTGTCACCTGTGCGGGGGCGCCAGCTACATCGCGGCGCCGACGCTCGCGATCATCGGCGGCGCGCCCAGGACCGTGGACAACGGCCGGGAGTGCCCGCACTGCAACGGCGCGCGGACGTTCACCGGGCTCGTGCCGCCCCTGTAAGGCACCCCGAGAGGCCGCCCGCGTACCGTGATTGCCCGTGGAAGTCCTGACCCGAGCCGAGTGGCACGAGCTGCGTGACGCGCACCTCGCGCGCATGCGCCGGTTCACCGGGCCGCATCAGGAGCGGAAGCTTCGCAAAGAGAAGCACCCGGTGATGGACTTCCTCTTCACCTATTACAGCCATCGGCCCGTGCGGCTCGAACGGTGGCATCCGGGGCCTGGCGTCGTCCTGGAGGACGCGGCGGAGTACCTGGAGTTCCCGCACTACAAGGCGACGGCCGACGGCGTCACGCTCGACGTGGAGAGCTTCATCGGGCAGCGGGCCAAGACCTTGGAGTTCGTCCAAGCACTGCTCACGGCGACGCTGAGCCGTCCCGCCCGGCTGGGCTGCTTCGGGCTGCACGAGTGGGCCATGGTCTACCGGCAGCAGCCCGAGGAGGTGCGGCACAACGCGTGGCCGCTCCGGCTCGGCAGCGGGGGCACCGACGAGGTCGTCGAGGCGAGCCGGATCCAGTGCGGGCACTTCGACGCGTTCCGGTTCTTCACGTCACCCGCTCGGCCGCGTAACGCTTTGCAGCCGACACGCGACGACCAGTTAGCGAACGAACAGCCGGGTTGCTTGCACGCCAACATGGATCTGTTCAAGTGGGCGTACAAGCTGGAGCCGGCAACTCCGTCGTCACTGGTGGCCGACTGCTTCGAACTGGCCGCTGACGTGCGCGAACTCGACATGCAGGCCTCCCCGTACGACCTGGTCGAGCTCGGGTACGGACCCGTGCGGATCGAGACGCCGGAGGGACGCGCGGAGTACGTGCGGAGGCAGTCGCAGTTCGCTGACCGGGCACAACCGTTGCGAGAACGGCTCATCTTCGTGTGCCAGTCGATACTTGCAGTGACTTCACTCTGCTGACTGGGTTCACCTGTTAGCGTGATCGGCGGTCGTCGGGGGCCGCTGCGTAGTTGTGAGGGATCGATGTCTCGACACCGCACTCTGCGGGCGAAGGTGAAGCGCGGAATCGCCAAGTGGCCCGTGCTCATCGTCGTGCTCGTGGTGCTGCTCGGCCTGAGCTGGCTCGCCCTGTCGTGGGCCGGTGACGTCCTCGACAAGCGCTCGCAGGCGCTGGCCCAGAACTGCAGCGAGGGCGACTCCGTGCTGCGGGTGGCCGTGACGCCCAGCGTCGCCGAGGCCGTCCGCGACGTCGCGCAGGCCTACAGCGCGACCCGGCCCGTCGTCTACGACCACTGCATCGCCATCGAGGTCACGTCGGCGGACTCCGCCGCGGTGCTCGAAGGCCTGACGACGACCTGGGACGAGAACAAGCTCGGCAAGCGCCCGCACGCGTGGCTGCCGGACTCGACGCTGTGGGCGAACCGGCTGTCCGCGTTGAACGCGAAGCTGGTGGGCGCGGCGCCGAAGTCGGTCGGCACGTCACCGGTGCTGCTCGCCGCCCCCGAGGCCGCCGCGCCCGTGCTGAAGGACTTCCGCTGGTCGGACATGCCCCAGGTGACCGACTGGACCAAGTACGGGCAGCCCTGGGGCCGGTTCAGCGTCGCCATGCCCGACCCGGCGGCGAACACCGCCTCCGCGCTCGCGATCCAGGCGGCGCTGGCGGGTGGCAAGGGCCCCGTGACGGCCGAGTCGCTCGGATCGGACGCCTCGAAGTCCGCGCTGACGAAGCTCGCGGCCGCGGTGCCGCCCGAGGTGCCGCCGACGACGCGCGACGCGTTGGGGCGCCTGGGTGACAGCGCGACGGTGAACGCGGCGGGCTTCTCCGTGACGCCGGTGTCCGAAGTGGACCTGTTCAAGCACAACACGGGCAAGGACGCGCCGTCGAAGCCGTTGGTCGGCGTGCTGCCGGCCGGACCGGCGCCGGTGGCGGACTTCCCGTACGTCGCGCTCGGCGGGTCCGAGGTCGGCGAGGCGGAAGCGCGTGCGGCGCAGGCGTTCCGCGACTTCGTGCTCGAGCCGGAGCAGCAGAAGATCCTGGCACGCGGCGGGTTGCGGGTGGAGTCCACTCAGGACCGTCCGTCACCGTCGCCCGGCGTGGCCTGGGCTCAGGTCACCGAGAACCTCGTCGGCGCGGACGCGACGACCACGCAGCAGATCTCGTCGGCGTGGGCGTCGGCGGACCGCGGCGGGCAGGTCGTCACGGTGCTCGCTGACGTGTCGACGTCGATGAAACCCAGGCTGGACAAGGTGAAGGCGGCGCTGCGCGGTCAGGTCGACCGGGCGGTGTCCGGGTCGTTCGGGCTGTGGGAGTTCTCCCGCGACCTGGACGGCTCGAAGCCGCAGAAGCAGCTCGTCGCGACCGGTCCGGTGGCCGACAAGCGCGACGCGTTGAAGCGGGCGATCGACGGGTTGAAGACGTCCGAGGGTTCGCAGCTCTACAGCGCGCTCGCGGCCTGCTACGAGACCGCGCACGACGGGTTCGTGGCGGGACGCGTGAACCGGGTCGTGGTGATCACCGACGGCAAGTCCGACGGCGGGATCGACCTCGACGCGCTCAAGTCCGCGTTGCACGGAACGGACCTGGCGATCAGCTTCATCGCGATCGGCGGTGACGTCGACAAGAACGCGCTCACCGACATCGCGCAGACGACCGGCGGCTCGGTTTCGGTGGTGGAGAACGAGAACGGCGTGGAAGCGGCGCTCGGCCAGGTCCTGTCGACCAAGGCCTGAGCGCCGCTCGCTCAGGCCGCGTTGAAGCGGTCGGGGTCCGGGCCGGTGCGGGTGCCGCGGTCGAGCTCGCTGATCACCAGCATGTCGTCCTGAGCCAGTTCGAAGTCGAAGATGTCGATGTTCTCCTTGATCCGGTACGGGGTGACGGACTTCGGGATCACGACGTTGCCGAGCTGCACGTGCCAGCGCAGCACGATCTGGGCGGCGGTCTTGCCGTACTTCTCGGCGAGGCCCGCGATGTCCGGTTCGCGCAGCAGCGCGCCCTGGCCGAGCGGCGACCACGCCTCGGTGACGATCCTGTGCGTGACGTGGACCTTGCGCATCTCTTCCTGTTGCAGCAACGGGTGCAGCTCGATCTGGTTCACCGCCGGGGTGGTCGGGAACTCGTCGAACAGCCGCTGCAGGTGCGCGGTGTGGAAGTTGGACACGCCGATCGCGCGCACCCGGCCGTCGGCGTAGAGGCGTTCCAAGGCGCGCCACGTGTCGGCGTAGAGGTCGCGTTTCGGGGCAGGCCAGTGGATGAGGTAGAGGTCGAGGACGTCGAGACGCAGGCGGCGCATGCTCTCGTCGAACGCGCGCAGCGTCGCGTCGTGGCCCTGGTCGGAGTTCCACAGCTTGGTCGTGATGAACAGGTCGGGGACGCCGGCGATGGCGTCGCCGACTCCGGACTCGTTGCCGTACGCCGCCGCGGTGTCGATGCTGCGGTAACCGGCCTCGATCGCCGTCGTGACCGCACCGGCCACCTGGTCCTCCGGCACCTGGTAGACGCCGAAGCCGAGTTGAGGGATCCGTACTCCGTTGTTCAACGAGATCAGCGGAACCATGCGGGTAGCTTCGCACCGTTGTAGACGTCGTGCATCGCCCTGATCGCCGCGACCAGTTCGCGGCGAAGTTCGTTCGGTGCCAACACTTCCACGTCGGCGCCGAATTTGAGCAGGTCAGCGACGGCGTGCCGGAGCGACTCGGTGGGGAAGCCGAACTCCTCGCCCGGCCGTGGATCGGCGTCTCGAATGACGCGCGCCTGGTACCCGCTGAGCAGGTACTGCGTCTTGGCCAGGCCCGCGGGGGTCATCCGGACGGTGACGCGGTCGCCGTACATGCGGGCCTCGAACTGCTCGGACCACTCGGCCCAGAACGACGCCAGATCGAAGTCCTTCGGGCGATCGAACGTGTCCGAAGTGACCTGGAGGGCGAGCACGCGCGACACGCGGTAGGTGCGGCCGCTGCCGACGAAGTACCAGGTACCCGCCTTGAGCACGAGCCCGTACGGGTCGACCTCGCGTTCCACGGTCTGGTTCCCCCACCGCTGGTAGGTCATGCGGACGCGGCGCTGCTCCCACACGGCGTCGGCGATGGTGGCGAGGTGGTCGGTGGGTTCGTCGCCGCGGAACCACGTCGGGGTGTCGAGGTGGAAGCGCTGGCGGATCTGCTCGGCCTTGGACCTCAGCTCCGTGGGCAGCGCGGCGAGGAGCTTGAGCTGGGCGGCGGCCGCGAACTCCCCCAGTCCCAGCGCCTGCGCCGGTCCGGGCAGGCCCGCGAGGAACAACGACTGCGCCTCGTCGGTGGTGAGCCCGGTGAGCCGGGTGCGGTAGCCGTCGACGAGCTGGTAGCCCCCGGCCGGGCCGCGGTCGGAGTAGACGGGGATGCCCGCCGCGGAGAGCGACTCGACGTCGCGGTAGATCGTGCGGGGCGAGACCTCCAGCTCCGCCGCGAGCTCGTCGGCCGTCATGCGGCCCCTGGACTGCAGGAGCAGCAGCACCTGGATGAGCCTGCCGGATTTCACGGTATGAACCTGACACGATCTGTCAGGAATTACCAGCAGAGTGGTCCGCATGAAGGCAACAGGAACCATCGCGGTGAAGAGCTGGGACGAGAACACGTGGGACGGCCGGTCCTACAAGGACGTCGAGGGACGCAAGCTCACCGAGGCGCACGTCGAGTTCACGTACGGGGGCGACGTCAGCGGCGTCGGCAGCTGCCGGTACCTCATGTACTACGGCGAGGACGTCGCGTGGACGACGGCGCTGGAGGAGATCACGACCGACGAGGGAACGCTGGTGCTGCGGCACGTCGGCGCCTACCGGTCCGCTGTGGAGGGTACGACCGAGATCGTCGACGGCACCGGGAAGTTCCTCAACGCGCGAGGTGCGGTGACGGTGGACTGGGCGGAGGATGGCAGCGGCACCTACACCCTGGAGTACGAGGTCTGACCATGACCAACGCCCCTCTCTACGACGCGGCCAAGAAGCGGATCACCGCGCTGGTCGACGGCGCCGATCCGCAGACCCCCGTGGCGGCGACGCCCGGCTGGTCGGTCAAGGACGTGGTGGCGCACCTCGCCGGCGGTCTGCGTGATTTCGCAGACCGCCGGTTCGACGGCGTCGAGTCGGGCGAGTGGGGCGAACGGCAGGTGCGCGACCGCCGCGACAACTCGCTGGAGGACGCCTTCGCCGAGTGGGACGCGAACCTGGAACGGGCGGCGCCGCTCTTCGACACGCCGATGGGGCCGATCCTGGTGTCCGAGGTGATCGCGCACGAGCACGACCTGCGCGCGGCCCTGGGCGTCCCGGGCGACCGCGCCGGCGTCGAGGTGCGGGCGGCCCTGGTGCGGCCGTTGCAGCAGCTCGACCAGCGGATGCGGGAGAACGGCGTGCCGGCGTTGCGGATCACGCTGGAGCACGGCGACCGCGTGCTCGGCCACGGCGAGCCCGCCGGGACGGTGCGGACGACGTCGTTCGAGCTGATGCGGGCGATCGGCGGGCGGCGGTCCGCCGACCAGATCAAGGCCCTGGACTGGGACGGCGATCCGGACGTGTGGATCTCGTCGCTGGCCCTGTTCGGACGTCACCGCCCGGAGCCGTTCACCGAGTAGCTTCAGCCGTCGTGAGCGACTGGCTGACGGACACGCGCGACTCCTACGACACGGTGGCGGCGAGCTACGCCGACCACACCCGCGGACTGCTGGACGGCCTGCCGCACCTGCGAGCGGCGTTGCGGCTGTTCGCGGAGGAGGTGAGCGGGCCGGTCGCGGACGTCGGCTGCGGGCCCGGCGACATCACCGCGCTGCTGCACGGTCACGGCGTGGACGCGTTCGGCATCGACCTCTCCCCCGCGATGGTCGACCTGGCCAGGGCCTCGCATCCGGGGCTGCGGTTCGAGGTGGGATCGATGACCGACCCGCTGCCGGGCGAGCTCGGCGGCATCCTCTGCTGGTGGTCGCTGATCCACGTGCCGGACGAGCTGGTGCCGGTCGTGTTCGGGCACTTCCGCGCCGCGCTGCGGCCAGGCGGGTTGGTGCAGCTGGGTTTCCACGTCGGCGACCGCACGAACCTCAAGACGCAGGGCTACGGCGGGCATCCGATGCGGGTGAACGTCCACCTGCGACCGCCCGACCGGGTGGCGGGGTGGCTGCGGGAGGCGGGGTTCGCGGTCGAGGCGCGGTGGCTGCTCGGCGACGACGGCGCGGTGCTGTTCGCGCGGGGGTGAGACGATCTGCCGCGTGTCAGAAGAGCAGACCTGCCAGCGTTGCGGTGAGACGGTCGAACTGGACCGCGAGGACTTCGAACTGTTCGAGCGGATGCACCCCGACTGCTTCCACTTCGCGTTCGAGCACGACCTGACGAAGCCCGGCATCGGGACCGACGAGAACTGCGGCGACGAGGCCTGTCCCGTCGGCGCCTAGCGCGGCCGCACGTTCGCGCAGAAGAGGCCCAGTCCGATCCTCGTCACCAGCACCGCGATCACGGCGGCGTGCAGCGGGTTGCCGCCCGCTTCCTGCACCAGTTCCGCGATCGTGGCCGCGTCGACGACCCGGTCGGAGCCGGAGCCGCCCGTGAGCCCCTTCACCTTGGGGTGCAGGCAGACCTGCTGTTGCAGAGCCGCGTACCGCGCCTTGAACCACGTGCGGCCGTAGTCCTCGGCCTCGTCGCGGTCCTCCGGCGACATGCCGGCACCGGAGCCCAGCAGGCTCGCGCCCAGCGTCGCGTACAGCTCGTCGTCGGTCATCTCCAGGTACGGACGGAGGTCCACGGGTCAGCTCCTGATGATCGTGTGCTCGACCAGTCCCGCCATCGCCTCGGCGACGGGACACCGGAGCAGCGGTGTGAGGTCCTGCAGGGCGGGCACCCGCTGGAGCCTGCCGCGCACGGTGTACGCGGCCAGCGGTGCCTGGGTCTTCCAGGTGTCGAACCAGGTCGGCGACAGCTCCCAGAGGCGCGCCGCGTCGCCGGGCCTGCCGTCGAGCAACGCCTCCGCGCCCTCGTGGAGGGCGGGCCACGGCCCCAGTTGCTCGGCGAGCTGGTCGGGGGCCAGCGCCTGCAGCTCGTCGCAGCGGACGAACACGTCGTGCGCCATCAGGGAGAACGGGTGGTGCTGCACCTCCGGACGGGTCCTGAGCAACGCCCAGTCGACGTCCGGACGGGAGCCCTGCACGAAGTCGGCGGCCCTGTCGGTCGCCTCGAACAACGGCAGCGCGTAGCTGTTGAACGTGGGCCGGACGTGGAACGGGACCTCCTGCCACAGCACCCCGAGCCTGCGGTCCACCGGCGGGTGGCTGACGCCGGTGCGCAGGAACAACGAGCTCTCGGCGTAGTGCAGCACGGCGATGGCCACCAGCGCGCCCAGCGGCACCTGCGACGGCAGCCCTACCCCGTCGTGCTGCTGCGCGGCGAGGACCACCTGGTACGCCAGCCGGTCGGCCTCCAGCTCGGCCTGCTGCTCCCCGGTGCAGGACGCGACACCGTCGACCGGAGCCAGGTGGGACCGGCCCGCGTGCCCGAGGACGTGGTGCGCCACCTCGTGCGCGATGACGAAGCGCATGGCGTGCCGGCTCAGGAGCTCCGCCAGCCGCAGCTGGACCGGCTCCATGCCGATCATGAACGTCTGCGCGAGGTTGAACGAGCGCTGGACGCGGCTGTTGTGGCGGAGAACCGCGGTGAGCAGCTCGGTGTCGAACTCCACCCGGCCGGTGCGGAGGAAGCGCGCGCCCTTCTTCAGGAACGTGCGCAGGTTCGGTTTCATCACCGCCCGCGCGAGGTGCTGACCGTAGACCTCGGCCAGCCCCAGCACGGCGTTCGAGATAAGGACCAACGCGGAGCCGTCCGGATAGCTCTCGGCGCTCGCGGACACCGTGGCGCGTGATTGGGGAACCAGCACGACGGACCGCACCCGCTCGGGGTCGTGCCCCACCCGGACCACCGCCTCGACCACGGAGTCCTTGAGCGCCTCGTAGTGGTCCTCGATCGTCCTGACCGGGTCCGGCAGGCCGGCCAGCGTCTCCCGGTACCAGCGGGCGGCCTCGATCTCGCCGTCGGCCTCGAGCTCGTCGGGGAAGCCGCGGCTGGACTCGAAGTCTCCCCGCCGCTCCGCACCGGCCTGCTCCGCCATCGTCCGCACGTCCGGTCAGATCGGCCGAAGATCAGCAAGCGTTACCGGATCTCCTTGCACCCCAACGTTTCCACGCGACGTGGCCAGAAAGGCGAAAGGGGCGCACCCCCGACGGATGCGCCCCTTTCAGACCTGCTGGATCAGCTGCTGTACGCGTCGAGCGGCGGGCAGGAGCAGACCAGGTTGCGGTCGCCCTTGGCGCCGTCGATGCGACGGACCGGCGGCCAGATCTTCGGCGCCGCGGTGCCGGCCGGGTAGACGGCCACCTCACGGCTGTACGGGTGGTTCCACTCGCCGACGGTCACACAGGCCGCGGTGTGCGGGGCGTTGCGCAGCGGGTTGTCCTCGACGGACCACTCGCCGGCGCCGACCTTGTCGATCTCGCCCTTGATGGCGATCATCGCGTCGATGAACCTGTCGATCTCGCCCAGGTCCTCGGACTCGGTGGGCTCGACCATCAGGGTGCCGGCGACCGGGAACGACATGGTCGGGGCGTGCAGGCCGTAGTCGGCGAGGCGCTTCGCCACGTCGTCGACGGTGACGCCGGTGGCCTTGGTGATCGGGCGCAGGTCGAGGATGCACTCGTGGGCGACGAAGCCGCCCTCGCCGGTGTAGAGGACCGGGTAGTGCTCGTCGAGGCGGCGAGCCACGTAGTTCGCGGCCGCCACGGCGGTCAGGGTCGCGCGGCGCAGGCCGTCGCCGCCCATCATCCGCACGTACGCCCACGAGATCGGGAGGATCGACGCGGAACCCCACGGGGCACCCGAGATCGGGCCGACGCCGGTGGCCGGGCCCGCGGTGGGCTGCAGCGGGTGGTTCGGCAGGAACGGGGCGAGGTGGGACTTCACGCCGATCGGGCCGACGCCGGGGCCACCGCCGCCGTGCGGGATGCAGAACGTCTTGTGCAGGTTCAGGTGCGAGACGTCCGAGCCGAACTTGCCGTAGCGCGCGAGGCCGATGAGGGCGTTGAGGTTCGCGCCGTCGACGTACACCTGGCCGCCCGCGTCGTGGACCAGGCCGCAGACCTCGCGGACGGTGTCCTCGTACACGCCGTGGGTCGACGGGTAGGTGATCATGATCGCGGCCAGGTCGTCGGCGTGCTCGGCGACCGTGGAACGCAGGTGGCCCATGTCGATGTTGCCCTTGTCGTCGCACTTCACGACGACGACGCGCATGCCGGCCATGACGGCGGACGCGGCGTTGGTGCCGTGCGCGGACGACGGGATCAGGCAGACGTCGCGGGCCTCGTTGCCGTTGGCGCGGTGGTAGGCGCGGATCGCGAGCAGACCCGCGAACTCACCCTGCGAACCGGCGTTGGGCTGCAACGACACGGCGTCGTAGCCGGTGACCTCGGCGAGCCACTCCTCCAGGTCGGAGATGATCTTCAGCATGCCCTTGGCGTCGGAGACCGGCGCGAACGGGTGCAGGCCGGAGAACTCCGGCCACGTCACGGGCTCCATCTCCGCGGTGGCGTTCAGCTTCATCGTGCAGGAGCCGAGCGGGATCATGCTGCGGTCGAGCGCGACGTCCTTGTCGGACAACGCGCGCAGGTAGCGCAGCAGCGCGGTCTCCGAGCGGTGCGCGTGGAAGACCGGGTGGGTCAGGTAGTCGGACGTGCGGCGCAGGTCGGCCGGGATGCCGTCGGCGGTGTCGGCGTCGATCGCGTCCACGTCGGCACCAGTGACACCGAAGGCGTTCCACACGGCGATGACGTGCGCGCGCGTCGTCTTCTCGTCGCACGCGATGGCCACGACGTCGGCGTCGACGAGACGCAGGTTGATGCCGGCCTCGCGCGCCTTCTCGACGACGGCGGCGGCCTGACCCTCGACGCGGACCTCGACGGTGTCGAAGAACTCGCCGTGCACGACGTCCAGACCGGCCTCGCACAGGCCCGTGGCGAGCACGGTGGCCATGCGGTGCACGCGGGTCGCGATGGCGCGCAGGCCCTCGGGACCGTGGTAGACGGCGTACATGGACGCGATCACGGCCAGCAGCACCTGCGCGGTGCAGATGTTGGACGTGGCCTTCTCGCGGCGGATGTGCTGCTCGCGGGTCTGCAGCGCGAGGCGGTAGGCCAGCGAGCCGTCGGAGTCGACGGACACACCGACGAGACGGCCGGGCAGCTGACGCTCCAGACCGGACCGGACGGCCATGTAGCCGGCGTGCGGGCCGCCGAAGCCGATCGGCACGCCGAAGCGCTGGGTGGTGCCGACGACGACGTCCGCGCCGATCTCGCCCGGCGCGCGCAGCAGCGTCAGGGACAGCAGATCGGCGACGACGACGGCCTGGGCTCCGGCCGCGTGGATCTCCTCGATCAACGCCTTCTGGTCGCGCACCGCACCGGACGCGCCGGGGTACGACAGCAGCACGCCGAAGAAGTCACCGCCGAGGCCGAGGCCCTCGATGCCCTGCGACAGGTCGGCGACGACGATCTCGATGCCGAGCGGCTCGGCGCGCGTCTCGATCACGGCCAGCGTCTGCGGCAGCGTGTCGGCGTCGATGACGAACTTGGCGGACTTGGACTTGCCCGCGCGGCGCACCAGGGTCATCGCCTCGGCGGCGGCGGTCGACTCGTCCAGCATGGACGCGTTCGCGACCGGCAGGCCGGTCAGGTCGCCGACCATGGTCTGGAAGTTCAGCAGCGCTTCGAGACGGCCCTGCGAGATCTCCGGCTGGTACGGCGTGTAGGCCGTGTACCAGGCCGGGCTCTCCAGCACGTTGCGCAGGATCACGCCCGGCGTCACGGTGTCGTAGTAGCCGAGGCCGATCATCTGCGTCATCGGCCGGTTCTGGGACGCGAGCTCGCGCAGCTCGGCGAGCGCCTCGGTCTCGGTGGCCGGGACGGGCAGGTCCAGCACGAGGTCGCGTTCGTGGATGGACGACGGAACCGCGTGCTGTGCCAGTTCCTCCAGCGATCCGACGCCGATGACGTCGAGGATGCGCGCGAGTTCGGCGGGCCGGGGACCGACGTGGCGGTCGGCGAACGGGGTGCCGTGCTCGAGAGCGGCGAGCGGAATGCGGTCCTGCGTCATCAAACGCCTCCGGGGGATGGCTGCGGGCACACTGGTCCTGTGCCCTCCCCGCTCTGTCCGTACCCCGAGGGGCGCCTGAGAGGTTCACCCGTTGCGAGAACGGGCTTTCACCGTCGGCGGGACTCCCTTGCGGAAGTCCACTTTCCAGAGGCGTCTCGCTCTGGCGGTCCTGGATGCCTGAGAGGTTCCCGGGGAGGGACTTGCTCCTTCGGCGCCGGGCTCGGGGCCCGGACTCTCCCGCCTGAGTTCAGCGACTACCCGAGAAGAATACCCGCAGGCAGCCCGGGTAGTCGCTAGGGACGCGACCTACGTCTCAGCACGAAGACCGACGAGGGCCGCCGCGACCGGGTCGGCGGGGTCGTCGCGCACGGCCACGAGCAGGTGCCGGGTGCCCACGATCTGGTCGCCGCTGCGGGCCGCGACCAGCTTCGCGCGTTCCATCGCGCGTTCGACGGCGCCTCCGGCGGGCAGTGAGGTGCCGTCCACGCCCGCTTCGCGCAGGGCCGCCGCACCTCCCGACTCGAACTCGGGCTTGAGCCTGCGGCCTGCCACCGTCAGCTGGTGGTCGAGCGTGAGCACGGCCTCGACCAGGTCCCTCGACGACACGTCCCGGCGCCCGGCGACGGCCAGCCGGTCGGCCTCGTTGCGCACGGCGGTCAGCACCGGGCCGCCCAGGCCCTGGCCGCGCGAGACGAACTTGGTCAGCCAGCGCACGTACCCGCCGCCGGCCTCGCCCTCCAGTGCTCCCGCCTTGCGCAGCAACCAGACGGCGGGCGTCTCCTCGACCTCGGCGTACTTCCGCGTGGCGTCGGCCCGCACGGCCGCGGCGGTCTCGTCCACGTCCACACCGTGCAGGAACATCAGGTCGGCGACCCTCCCGGAGTCGAGCGACAGCAGCGCCAGCGCGAGGTGCGTCGTCGTCAGCACGCCGTCGCCCGCCTGCGCCACAGCGGCTCGCAGACAGGTCTCCAGCGCCTGACTGGCGGGCAGGAGGGTGTCGACGCGGGCGTGGTGGTGGGCGGCGCTCAACAGCGCCGTGACGTCCGGGTGGGACTCGGTGACAACGCCTCCGTCGTCGCCGGCCCAGTGGTCGGTGCCCCTGGCCATCGCCTGTGCCGTCAGCGAGGTCGTGCCGAGCTTGCGGCCAGGGCCGACGGTGTCGACCAGTGAGATCAGCAGGTTCTCGGTGCCGACGAAGCCGAACTCCAGCCGGAAGGCGCGCTGCACGGCTGCGGCCAGGACCTTGACGACCTGCGCTGAAGGGGTGTGCGTCATGCCGGAAACGCTAGGGAGCAAGGGGGTTGCGGCGCTGCTGCCGACCGGCCACTCAGGACGGCCAGTCGGCCACGATCAGCGGGACGATCAGCCGGTCGCGCGCTCGCGGCGGCGGCGGGTCAGCTCGTCCTCGGTCATCGGCGCGATCTCGACGCCGTCCGCACGTTCGGCCGGGAACTCGTGGATCGTGCCGGAGATCTCGCGCATCGCACCGCTCACCGCGATGCCGAACACGCCCTGACCGCCCTGCAGCAGATCGACGACCTCCTCCGGCGAGGTGCACTCGTAGACGGTGGTGCCGTCGGAGAAGAGCGTGATCTTCGCCAGGTCCTGCACGCCGCGGCGGCGCAGGTGGTCGACCGCGACCCTGATGTTCTGCAACGAGACCCCGGTGTCCAGCAGCCGCTTCACGACCTTGAGCACCAGGATGTCCTTGAACGAGTACAGCCGCTGGCTGCCCGACCCGTGCGCCATCCGCACCGTCGGCGCGACCAGCCCGGTCCGTGCCCAGTAGTCGAGCTGCCGGTACGTGATGCCCGCGATCTGGCACGCCGCGGGCCCTCGGTAACCGACGAGCTCGTCCGGCAGCGAGGAGTCCGGGAACAGTTCACCCTGCAGCCCGGATTCGGCCCTCAAGGGCGCTTCCTCGACCACGCCTGCCTCCCCTCGGAACGGCCACGAAACTCATGACCGTCAAGCCGCCACGTCCACTCACGTGAACCGGCGACGTCCACTCGAGTTCGACGGTAAGACCGGTCCGAGGGCAGGTCAACGCGACGCGCGGGGAGTTGCGACCCTCAACCTCAGGTAGAGAGTCACACCGTCACCCGAACTAGGCGTTTCAGGTGACGTTTAGTGATCGTTTAGCGAGAAAAACGACCTAAAGTAGTCCGATCGAGCGACGTCCAAACGAACGTTCGAAAGCCCTAACGAGACAGAGTGCGACGCACCGAAACTCACTCACAGGCGCCACAGGCGTCGCACACAGGTCTGTCCGCGTGTCCGCTCCGCGACGGTGTCTACGTGTCCGCTCCGCGGAAGTCCTCCGGGGAGACCGAGTCGAGGAACTCGCGGAACTTCTCGACCTCGTCCTCCTGCTCGTCCGGGATGATCAACCCGGCCTCGGCGAGCACGGCCTCGTCGGCGTGGATGGGCACGCCCACCCGCAACGCGAGCGCCACCGAGTCGGACGGCCGCGCGGACACCCGCACGTCGCCGTCGAACACGAGCTCGGCGAAGAACGTGCCCTCCTGCAGGTCGGTGATCCGGACCTGTTCGAGGTTGCGACCCAACGCCCCGATGACGTCCTTGAGCAGGTCGTGGGTCAGCGGGCGGGCAGGACGGACGCCCTGCTGCTCGAGCGCGATCGCCGTGGCCTCGACGGACCCGATCCAGATCGGCAGGTACCGCTCGCCCTCGGTTTCCCGCAGCAGGAGGATCGGCTGGTTCTGGGGCAGCTCCACCCGGACGCCCACGACGCGCATCTCACTCATCGGGTCTCGCCTCCCTCTGACTCGTTGGGGAGTACCCGGTTCGCTCCGAGCATCCCCCGGCGTATGCAGTCGACGCTACCCGCCAAGCGGGCCGTGTGCTCAATCGTTGCGGGCAGAACGTGATCAAGATGATTGCCGCAGACCCGCTCTTACCAACAACGTGTGCAACGAGGTGAAGAGGTCAGCCAATTCCCGCACCGTCTCAGGATCTGAGAAAGACTTCAGCAGAACCACCTCGTGGTCCGCCGCAGCGCGAACCGCGCGCAGGTGCTCGCGCTCGACGCCGAGTCCGGTCATCGTCCGGATCGTGCGGAGCGCGGTGATGTCGTCGGTGGTGAACCGGCCACCGGGGCCGGGGCGCAGCAGACCGTCACGCTCCAGCTGGGACAGCTGTTCGGCGGTGAACCCGGTCTGGGCCAGCAGATCGATCCGCGTCACGGCCGTCGCCGCGTCGGGGACGGCGTCGAGCTGCTCGCGGATCACCTTGAGCGGTAAGTACCTGTCCCGTTGTGCGGACAGCACGAACCGCAACCTCTCGACGTCCGCCACGCTGAACTGGCGGTAGCCGGAGGCGGTGCGCGCCGGGCGGACCAGCCCCTCCGCTTCCAGGAAGCGGATCTTGGAGATGGTGACGTCGGGGAACTCGGGACGGAGCTGCGCGAGCACAGCCCCGATGCTCGAGCCCCCGCGTTGTGGCCGCCCGGCCGTCACGCGTCAGGCTCCCGCGGAGCCGGGACCCGTCAGGAAGACGAGACGGAACTTGCCGATCTGAACCTCGTCACCGTTCGCGAGAACGGCCTGGTCGACCGGCTCGCGGTTGACGTAGGTGCCGTTGAGGCTGCCGACGTCGATGACGACGAACTCGCCGCTCTCCCGGCGGAACTCGGCGTGCCGGCGCGAGACCGTCACGTCGTCCAGGAAGATGTCGCTGTCGGGGTGGCGCCCGGCGCTCGTCGTGTCTCGGTCCAGCAGGAACCGGGATCCGGCGTTCGGACCGCGCTTGACCACGAGCAGCGCGGAACCGGCGGGAAGGGCGTCAACACCGGCAACGGCCGGCTCCTGTGCGGGCGCCTCGGCGCCGCCTTCCATCTCCTGGAGGAAGTCCGCCCGGAAGACGGAGGTCCGCTCCGGGGACTGCTCCGGCGGAACGCCTGGGCCGTCGTTCGTGCTCACCTGAGCTCTCCTCCTGCTGCTGGATCCGTCACTTCCGGTAAAACCTATCGCGTTGGGGTCACCGCCTTCAGCGCGGCTCCCCTTCCGGCCGAAGATCCGGCGAAAGATCGACGTCACTCCTTCTCCACCAACGCCTTGTACCCGTCCGCGTCCAACAGGCTTTCGAGCGCGTCCGCGTCGTTGAGCCGGATCTCCACCATCCAGCCCTCGCCGTACGGGTCGGTGTTGACGGCGTCGGGCGACTGGACCAACGCGTCGTTGATGGCCACGACCTCGCCGTCGAGCGGCGAGTAGAGGTCAGACACGCTCTTGGTGGACTCGACCTCACCGAACGTGTCCCCCGCCGAGACGGTGTGACCGACCTCGGGCAGCTGGACGAAGACGACGTCACCGAGCTGTTCCTGGGCGTAGTCGGTGATGCCGACGCGCACGGTGTTCTCGCCTGTGCTGGCGATCCACTCGTGCTCCTCGGTGTAGCGAAGCTCCTCGGGAATCAACTGACTGCGCTCCTCGTGCTGAACCTGTATGGGGTGATCTTTTCACGCGACCGTGCGAGGTGTGACCCGCAGGGCCAGGAAGAACTGGTAGACGTACAGCAGCGCCGACCACAGGTAGAGCGCTCCGCCCCACGCCGTGAACGCGTACGCGATCGGCAGGGCGGTCTGCGCCCACGCCGAGTCGCCCTGCGCGAGCAGCAGCAGGGGGAAGGCGTAGAGCAGGTTGAAGGTCGCGGCCTTGCCCAGGTAGGTGACCTCGAACGGAGCCCAGCCGCGGCCGCGCAGGATCAGCAGGCAGATGCCCACGACGACTTCGCGGCCGACCAGCACGAGGGCGACCCAGAGCGGCACGATGTCCCTGATGACGAACGCCAGCAGCGTGCAGAACACGTAGAGGCGGTCCGCGGCGGGGTCGAGCAGCGCGCCCAGGTTGCTCATCTGGTTGAGCCAGCGCGCGAGCTTGCCGTCCAGCCAGTCGGACAGCCCCGCGAGAACGAGGACGAGCAGCGCCCAGCCGTCCGCGCGGGGTCCGAGCAACAGGTACAGGAAGAGCGGAACACCGGCCAGCCGCAACACGCTGAGCAGGTTCGGAATCGTCAGCAGGCGATCAGCCGGATCACGCACACCCGCACTCTAAACGAGTGACTGCGCAAGGGCTGCCGGATGGCGTCACGGCACGCGGTGCGACTGGTTGCGGGAGTGCGGTCGTTCTGCGTTCTCGTGGGTGCTTCTCAGGCTGTGCGGGTGAACGTCCAGCCCCGGCGCTGCATCTCGGCACCGGTGATGGCGTGCGGGCGGCCCCGGTCGTCCCGGCCGACCCAGCGGGCGCGGAAACCCTCGAGCACGTAGGCGTGACCCCGGCTCCACACCACGCTGCACGGCGTGGTGGGCAGGCTTGAGTCGGACTCCTCGTCCTGCTTCGGGTGGGTCTCCATGGCGGTTCTCATTTCTGTCCCTCCGTGACACCAGGGATGTCGCGTACCGGGGCTCCGGCGTTATCCCTGGAAACGAATTCTGTCGGACTGTGGTTCAGAACACGTGTGTGTTTTGGGCCCTAAGCGTTGGGTGGGGCGTTCGGCGCGCCGAGCTGTTCGGGCCCGAAGCGGAACGGATCTTCTGGTCCTTGCCTGTGCAACCGTTCGTCGTTCGCCGATGACCGCACGGCTCGTGCTCGTCTTCGGCCCGGCCTAACCTCGAGCCGTGGAATCCCAGGTGAAGTTCGGAGAAGAGCTGCTCAGCCGCTTGATGGCCCACCTGAGCTCCCAAATGGACGGTTGTCTCGGGGTGGGTCTGAGCGTCTGGCCGGGGACGCAGCAGCTGCGGGCGGTCGGCGTGGCGGAGGAGCTGGACCAGGCCCAGCTGGACGCGGGTGCCGGACCGCTCGTCGAGGCCTCCCGCGACGAGCGGCAGACCTCGGGCGAGATCGGTGGTCTGCACGTGGTGGCGGTGCCGGGGAGCTGGGGTGACAGCGGGCCGGTGGTGCTGACCGTCTACCTGGACCACTCGCCGCGGCTCGCCGACCTGCAGGTGATCGAGGAGATGGAACCGCTCGTCGCGACGGCCGCGTCGGTGGTCGAGTTCTGCGCGGGCGAGGTGCTGCGCGCCGACCAGATGGTGCGGATGGTCCAGCACCGCCGGTACATCGAGCAGGCGAAAGGGCTCGTGATGGGCGCACGGCCGTGTGCGCCGGGCGAGGCGTTCGAACTGCTCGTGCGGACGAGCCAGCACGCCAACGTGAAACTCCGCGACGTGGCGACGGCGCTGGTCCTGGTGGTCGGCGGGACGCTGGAGGACAGCGCCGAGGAGGTCGTCGAGCCTCCCTCGGACGCGTTCGGGGTCGCGCGGAAACTGTGGGAGGCTCTCCGCGTTTGAACCAACCGTTGTCCGGGTATGGACCACTCGACCTGTCCTGTAAAGCGGCGACTTCCCGTACGGTGGTGGCCGCAGCGGTTGAGCCAGCAGCCGCGTCGGGGCCGCTGCGTGGCGGCTCCCTGTCCGTGAAAGGGAGTACTTCGGTGACTGTGCAGGACCCACGTGCGGAGCAGATCGAGCTGAAGGTGCGGCAGCCGGCGCCCGGAGTCACCGTCCTCGCCGTGTCCGGTGAGGTCGACATGGTGTCAGCACCCGTGTTGCGCGAATCCCTGGTCAACGGTCTCGGTGACGGCGGCGTGTTCGTCGTCGACATGACCGGCGTGACGTTCCTCGGCTCGGCCGGTCTCGCCGTTCTCGTCGAGGCCGCGAAGCTCGCCCAGCAGCAGAGCGCGACCCTGAAGGTCGTGGCGACCGCGCGCAGCGTGACCCGCCCGCTGGAGGCCACCGGCCTGGGTGAGGTCTTCAGCCTGCACTCGTCGGTGGACGAGGCTCTGAGCTGACCCTCAGGCGGTTGCCCGCCTGACGCAGCGCCTCCGCGACGTCCTGGAGGGCGAGTTCCACTCCGCCCCGTTCCCGGCCGACGCCGCTGAGGTCCACGATGAGCGGCACGGTTCCGCCCCGCGCCGCCGTGGTGAGCGTGCGGCGCAACGACGGAGCGGCTTCCATCGGGACGTCGCCGCAGATCACCGCCACCACGCCCGAGGAGGACTCGTGGACTCTCACGTCGCACTCGGGCGAGAGCGCGGGCGGCGGCTTCGCCACCGACGAGGGGGTCAGTCGCAGGCGCACGGTCGTGCCGTTCGCCCTGCGGTCGATCTCGACCTCGTCCACGCTCTCCCGCATGAGCAGGAGTCCCCGGCCTCGCATCGTGAGCGCGGGAGGCGGTGTCCGCCACTGGCCGCGGTCGCTGACGTCCACTCGGGTGGAGCCGTCCGGTTCCACGCGGGCGTGGACGGCCACGGTGCCGCCCGATCCGGGGTAGGCGTGCTCGACCGAGTTGTTGATCGCCTCGCTGACCGCGAGGACGAGGTCGCTCGCCTCGTCGTCGCCGAGTCCGCTGTCCTTGAGCCAGTCGCGCAGGCGGTGCCTCACGGGGCCCACCTCACGCGCGTCGGCCGGGAAGCGGAGAGCGAGGAAGTCCTGATGCACCAGCACGGCACTCCTCTCGGTGATCCTCATCTGCTTCCAGCAGAGGATTTCCCTGAGTGCGGCGCGACTACACGTGCGACTGCGCGTGTAAGACGAGATCGATTCGGGTACGGCAGGATCTGCCGGCCTTCAGCAGAACGGACTACGAGGTGGCTGTGACTCAACTGTCAGGCGTCGAGCTTCGGATGGCCGCGGATCCCACGCAGCTGTCCATCGTGCGCGCGGTCGCGGCGGACATCGCGATGCGGCAGGACTTCGACCTCGACTCGATCGAGGACCTGAAGCTCGCCGTCGACGAGACGTGCTCGACGCTGATCACGCTGGCGGCCCACGACGCGGTGCTCAGCTGCCACTTCGCGGTGGACGACAAGGGCGCCGTCCACGTCACGGCGAAGGTGTCCGCGAAAGCCGGCTCCGGGCCGGACGAGGGCAGCTTCGGGTGGCGCGTGCTCACCGCGCTCGTCGACTCCGTGCAGACGAGAGTCGAGGAGAGCGAAGGGTTCGTGGTGCACATCGGCCTGGTGAAGTCCACGGCAGGGGCGGTGGATGCGTGACCGAGGCGAACGAGACGACCACCACGACCGAAGAGGCGACCGCGCCGAAGGAGGCCGCGGAGTCCCAGGCGGCGGAGTCCCAGGCGGCGGAGTCCCAGGCCGCGGAGTCCAAGCCGGAGGAGACCAAGTCCTCCCGCTCGGGTGACTACGACCACCTGGCCCCGCTGTTCGCGGAGCTCGCGGCCACCCCGGCGGGCGCGGCGCGCGAGACGTTGCGGGACCGGCTCGTCACCGAGCACCTGCCCGTCGCGCAACACATCGCGCGGCGGTTCGGGCACCGCGGCGAGCCGCACGAGGACCTCGTGCAGGTGGCGACCGTCGGCCTGATCAACGCCGTCGACCGCTTCGATCCCGAGCGCGGCAGCGACTTCCTGTCGTTCGCGGTGCCGACGATCATGGGTGAGGTGCGGAAGTACTTCCGCGACTCCAGCTGGTCGGTGCGGATGCCGAGGCGGCTCAAGGAGCTGCACCTCGCGATCAACGCGGGAACCTCACGGCTGTCGCAGTCCCTGGGCCGCGCGCCGACGCCGTCGGAGCTGGCGGAGCACCTGGGACTGTCGAGAGACGAGATCCACGAAGGACTCGCGGCCGGAAACGCTTACCAGAGCGCGTCTTTGGACGACATGCTGATGAGCGAGGACTCGTCGATCTCGCTGGGATCCACCATCGGCGAGGAAGACCCCGAGATCGCGATGATCGAGCAGCGCGAGGCGTTGCACCCGTTGCTGGAGAAGCTGCCGGAGCGCGAGCGCAAGATCGTGATCATGCGGTTCTTCGGCAACATGACCCAGACGCAGATCGCGCAGAAGGTCGGCATCTCCCAGATGCACGTCTCGCGGTTGCTCGCCAAGACGTTGCGGCAGTTGCGGGACGTGCTGGAGGAGTAGGCGCGTCCGCTGTACGACGCGCTGGAGTGAGCGCTGGAGTGGGCATGTCCGCGGCAGGACGCGCTGGAGAAGTGGGCGCGTCAGCTGCGGGATGTGCTGGCGGTAGGAGTGGAGTAGGCACGGACACGGCGTCGGGATGCTGCGACGATCTGGCGCCGTTCGTCCTCTCCCATGCCTCCCCACACGCCGTACGGTTCCTGGGCCTCCAGGGCGTGGGCTCGGCACTGTGCCAGTACTGGGCAGTGGCCGCAGATCGCCTTGGCCTTGTCTTCCCTGGCCGCCCTTGCGTAGCCCCGCTCGTTGTCGGGGTGGAAGAAGATCGCGCTGTTCTCGCCCCGGCATAGGCCGTCCATCTGCCAGTCCCAGACGTCGGTGACCGGCTTGGGCAGACGAGTGGTGCAGGTCATCGCGACTCCCTGGCGACTAGGGGGAAAGAGTTGCGATCTCTGCGTACCTCTGGGTGGGTTGCGGTAAACCTGATCCAGCCGTTCGGGTGGGTGCGTTCACGTGCACGTCACCTGGTGTGGTGGTTGGGTTTGGGTGCAAAGACTTTGACGAGCTTTGGTCACGTCATCGCCGCTGCGCGACGATAGAGATCGGGGCTTGACTTCGGGGCCCTTGCGAGGCGCTCATCGGCCGGAAAAGGCCGGGCTGAAAAGCGCCCGGCCGAGCTCGAGAAGCTAGCACCTCGCACCCAAAGTCAAGCCCCAATCTCTTTGCAGCGTGGGCACGTTGAGCCGGTACGTCACGTCATTACCGGTTGCCGTGGCGCGCCCAGGAAGGACGCCTCGCCTTCGGCATTGCGTTGAGGCAAGGAAGCTCGGCTACGCCATCGCCGTACGCACGCTCAGACGGGCTCGCCTTCGGCATCGCGAACCCTCAAGCCATTGGTGACCTGAGACTTGGCCCCACCCGTCTTGGCCCACCACCGACCCACACGCCCAAGCCCCCCACGCCCCGACCACCGCCGCTTGGCCACCTCGCCCCGGCCACTGCGTTCGGCAACCTCGTCCTGGCCACTGCGCACGGCCGCCTCGCCCGACCTGTGTGCTCAGCAGCCTCGCTCTAGCCCTGCGGTCAGGCACCTCACCCGGCCCATTGCGGTTGGCTGCCTCGCCCTGGCCGTGCACTCCGCCCCAGAACGCGGCAACCCAGCGCTCTGCTGGCTGGCGGAGCGCTGGGTTGCCGGGGTGCTGGGGTGCTTGGCCCTACAGCCTTTCCGGGGCTCCGATGCCCAGGAGCGACAGGCCCAGCGTGAGTACGCGGGAGGTGAGGGTGAGCAGGTGCAGGCGGGAGTCCTGGAGTTCCTGCGTCTCCGCCGTGGCCACCGGGCAGTTGTTGTAGAAGGTCGAGAACGCCGTGGCCGTCTCGAACAGGTAGCCGGTGAGCTTGTGCGGGGCCAGCTCGTCGATGGCGGCCTGGATGGCCGTCGGCAGCTGGAGGAGTTTGAGGGCCAGGTCGCGTTCTGCCTGTTCCTGGAGGACCAGGGGGGCGTCCTGCGGGGCCTCGCGGCCCACCTTGCGGCCGATGGAGAGGATGCGGGCGTTGGCGTACTGGATGTACACCGAGGTGTCGCCGGTGGTGGCGAGCATCTTCTCCCAGGTGAAGACGTAGTCCTTCTCGCGGTCGTTGGAGAGGTCCGCGTACTTCACGGCACCCAGTCCGATGGTGCGGGCGAGTGCGTCCTTCTCCGCACCCTCCACTTCGGACGTTTCCGGCATGACCTTGTAGGAGTTCTCGACTGCCTCGGTGAGGAGGTCGATGAGTTTGATCGTGCCGCCTGCTCGGGTGCGGATGGTCTTGCCGTCGCTGCCGAGGATGGTGCCGAAGCCGGTGTGGACGGCCGTGTGGGCGTCGTCCAGCCAGCCCGCCTGCTTGGAGGTGGCGAAGATCATCTGGAAGTGCTGGGCCTGCGGGGTGCCGACCACGTAGATCAGGTCGTCCACCTTGCGGTCGCGGACCCAGTAGCGGACGGTCGCGAAGTCCGTGGTGGCGTAGCCGTAGCCGCCGTCGCTCTTGCGGACGATGAGCGGGAGGCGGTCGCCCTCGCGGTTGGTGAAGCCGGGCGGGAACACGCAGAGCGCGCCGTCGCTGGTCTCGATGAGGCCCTTGGACTGGAGCTCGGTGATCGTGTCGGCGAGGTACGGGTTGTAGAAGCTCTCGCCGTAGTTGTCGTCGGCGTTGAGGCCGATCTCCAGCAGGTGGTAGACCTCGTTGAAGTGGCGCTGGGACTCGCCCACGAGCTCGTGCCACAGCTTCAGCGTGGCCTCGTCGCCGCCCTGGAGGAGGACGACGCGGCGGCGCGCGCGGTCAGCGAAGCCCGGTTCGTTGTCGAACTTCTGCCTGGCCTGCTGGTAGAACGCGTTGAGGTCGCTGATCTCGTGGTCGGCGCCGTGGCCCTCGTCGGTCAGGTGCTCGATGAGCATGCCGAACGGGGTGCCCCAGTCACCGAGGTGGTTGTGCGGGATGACCTCGTGGCCCGCGAACGTGAGCAGCCGGCAGAACGCGTCGCCGATGATCGTCGAACGCAGGTGGCCGACGTGCATCTCCTTGGCCACGTTGGGGCTGCTGTAGTCGATCGCGATGCGGCGCGGCTCCTCGGTGCGCGGCACGCCGAGGCGGTCGTCGGCCAGGAGGCCCGCCGCCTGCGTCTCGAGCCACTCGCGCTTGAGCTTCAGGTTGATGAAGCCCGGTCCGGCGATCTCCGGCGTCTCGATCGCGTCGGCCGCGTCGAGGTGCTCGACGATCAGCGTCGCGACCTCGCGCGGGTTGCGGCCCACCTTCTTGGCGAGGCTCATCGCGACGTTGCACTGGTAGTCGGCACCGTCTCGGTTGGACGGTCGGATCAGCGCTTCCTCGGCGGTGATGTCCACGTCCAGGGCGACGCGCAGCGCCTGCGCGACCCGCTGGCCCAGTTCCAGCCCGACATCCCCACGCAGCACTGAACCCACCTCTCACCACGGCTTGTTCACCTCAGTATTTCACCCGTGGCAAAACGCTTCTTCACCACCGCCCGAGCAGCAGCGCTCCCCCGCCCACGAGTGAGGCGAGGCTCACCAGGCCGAAGAACGTCACCCAGCCCAGCGCGGGGACCCCGGTGAGCCAGGCGAGCTGGTCTGCGTCGGACTTCGGGGCCTGCCGGCGCCACCGCTTGACCTGGAGCTCCCACACCGGCCGCACGCCGCCCAGCAACAGGAACCACGCGAAGACGTACGCGGCCGCGTCCCTGACCTCCAGCGAGGCGTAGAAGGAGACGAAGAGGAAGATGCCGCCGGTGATGATGATCGACAGCACGCCGAAGACGTTGCGGATCATGATCAGCATCGCGGCGAGGAACCCGATGCTGATCCAGAGCATCAACTGGATCTGCTCGTTGGTGATGAGCACGGCCGCGCCGAAGCCGAGCAGCGACGGGGCGATGTAGCCGGCCAGCGCGGTGAGCACCATGCCGGGGCCGCGGGGCTTGCCGCGCGAGACGGTGAGGCCGGAGGTGTCGGAGTGCAGCTTGATGCCGCTGAGGCGCCGGCCGGTCAGCACGGCCAGCAGGGCGTGGCCGCCCTCGTGGGCGATGGTGATGACGTTGCGGGTGACCCGCCAGATCCCGTGCAGCGCGACGGCCAGGAACGCGGCGGCCGCCGTTCCCCACGTGATGAGCACTTCGTGGGTCAGCAAGTCCTCAGGCATCGCGACATCGAAACAGACGCGCCGTGAGAGCCGCATGTGGGCTCTCACGGCGCGTCTGCGCCGGACAGGGGTCTGTCTAGTGCTTGATCTTGTCCTTGCTCACGCGTTCGGTCTTGGGGTCGACCGTCGCCTGCTCCTGCGTGACCGGCTCCCGGTGGTGGACCGGGGTCGGGAGCGGTTCGGTGATCGCGTTGTTCGCGGGCGGGGTGACGGTGTCCGGTTCGTCGCGGAACGCCTCCGAGCGCGGCTCCGGCACCACGGGAACCTCGTCCTCGACCAGCTTGCGGCGCGCGGGCATGACCGCGAGCAGCAGGCCGAACAGGGCGAGGCCGAGGTGCAGCCAGTTGTCGTTGGCGTTGACGGCCAGCGGGTTGCCGTACTCCTGCGCCGGGTTCTGCGCGAGCACGCCGGTGATCATCAGGTCCCACACGAAGAGCGCGCCGAAGCCGGCGAACAGCAGCCAGCCGTACAGCCGGGCCGTGCCCGAGCCGAGCGCGGTGAGCAGGCCGAGCACGCCGACCGCCACCATCACGAGGTTGTGCAACGGGTTCACGGAGAACCCGAGCACGAACGACTGGGCAGCCCAGTCGCCGACTCCTGTGCGGGTGAAACCCACGACGCCGAACACGATGAACGCGATACCGGCCAGTCCGGCCAGCACCTGCACCGGCTGCAGACCTGCGACCTTGATGCGGTGGGTCATGTCGCCCTCCAGGCTCCGTTTCTGTCGCCCGGCGAGGTACCCCCGCTTCACACCGACCAAACGTGGCCGGTCAGCTCGTGCTCTTGCGGCCGATGCCCGCGTACGCGCCCGGCACGACGGCCGGCGCCTCGATCTGCAGGCCTTCCATGAGTTGTTCAACGGGCTGCGGGTGCGACACGACGAGGAACCCGCCCGCGGGCAGTGCGTGCCGATAGCGTCTGACCACGCGTCCGGGGCTCGTCGTGTCGTCGACGTACCTCAGGACGTCGACCATCAACACGGCGTACGGCTCGCGCAGGTCCAGATGCGACAGCACGCCCGGATGCCGGAGCACTTGGTCGGGGCGACGCAGATCGGCCTCGATCGCGCACGCCCGCGGTTCGCCGCGCAGCAGTCCGCGGGAGAACGCGACCGTCACCGGGTCGGAGTCCACGTAGACCACCCGCGCGTCGGGCAGCGTCTGGTGCGTGGCACCGCACGTCGGGATGCCCGAGCCGAGGTCGAGGAACTGGCGCACGCCGGACGCCCAGCAGTGGCGGACGGCGTGACGGAGGAAGGTGCGCTGCGCCCTGGTCACGAGCGGCAGCTCCGGATCGATCCGCACGGCCTGTTTGGCGAACGCGCGGTCGGCGGCGTAGTTGTGCGCGCCACCGAGATAGAAGTCATGGATCCGTGCGGCGTTCGGCCGACGTACGTCGACCTCGTAGCGTGCGAAGGCGGGGACCGCAGCCATTCGCAGAGCGTAACTGGCGCCTAGACCATTCGGGCGAAGTTTTCGAAGATTCTTTGGGTCCGTCTGACATGGACCACTGTGCGGGAGGGCCCGGCCCACCCCACGAAGACCGGGCCACGTAGCGCGTACGGGGATCGAACCCGTGTTTCCGGATTGAGAGTCCAGCGTCCTGACCACTAGACGAACACGCCGAGCACGAGCATTGATACACAAATGCCCGTAAGTAATAGTAGAAAGTGAACTTGCTGGTCAGAGCTTGGAGGGCGCTCCGGCCCATTCGTCTGCGCGAATCATGGAACAATGATGACGTGCGGCGCGCGGAGTGCGCAAAGCAATTAATCGAGCCACGTGAGAGCGAGCCACAGCCGGGTCCGCTCGTCGGCCGTTCCAAGATCACGACCGAGGAGCCGCTCGGCGTGAGAAATTCGGTGCCGAACGCTGTTGCGGTGCACTTTCAGCACGGCCGCTGCCCGGTCCCAGCTGCCGTGCTGCCCCAGCCAGGCCCTCAGGGTGTCGAGGAGGTCGGGCCGGTCGAGCAGGGGTGCGAGCTCTCGCCGGGCGAACGCCCTGGCGGCCGCGGGGTCGACGAGAGAGGCCAGGTCGGAGGCAGGTAGCGCTGGCTCGCCGGTCGCCTGGGCACGGCTCAGGAGAGCGCTTGCCTCGGCAGCGGCGGCGTCGATTTCGGCGCGGGAGAGGGAACTGGCGAGGTTGGGGCCTGGCGCCGGGGTGGGAGCTGGGGCGGGGTTGAGGCTTGCGGCAGAGGTGGGAGCTGGGGCGGGGTTGCTGCCGGCAGCGGAGCCGGGAGCGGGCAGCGGTGCGACTCCTACCGGGCCGGCGATCTCCACCCCGGCGGCGACCAGCGCCAGGAATCCGTCCCCTTCCTTGGCCACGAGCGGCCCGTACCGCTGCGCCAGCACGTCGTAGTCCGCGCGCGACTCCCCCGCCACCACTCGATAGGGGCCAGGTCCCGTCACCCCCTCAAGTCCGGACACCTCCTGCCGCAGCAACGCCGAGGCCGCGAGCCGGGCCAACCGGCCGCGTTCGCTCTCCACGTCCCGGCGCAGCAGGCCGAGCAGGGCGAGTGCCACCGCGACCACGGCCCGTTCGGCGGCCGACAGGGGCGACGGGCGGCGCACCACGAGCACCGCGGACTCCACCGGGTCGAGGGTGACGTGGTCCTCACCCACCTGGGCCGAGGCCGAACGAGGGCCGCGGCCCGACGACACCCGGCCGACCAGCGAGGCGACGTCGGTGGGGGCCGTGGCGGGGTCCACCAGGTCGGCGCGGCAGTTCAGGACCACCGCGAGGGTGGTCAGGACCGACTCCACCGGGCGGACTCGGGTGGCGGCTCGGGTGAGGGCGCGCTGGCTGTCGGCGATCAGGCGCTGCTCGCGCACGGCGATCTCCGCCAGCAGGCTGGCGAGGGCCTGTGACACAGCCAGGAAAGGAGTGGACGGCGGCACCTCCAGCAGCGGCATGCCCTGGGCGGCACAGGCCTCCACCAGCGAGGACGGGGCGGTCGGGAACTCCGGTTCGACGCCGAAGCCGATCGCCGAGGCACCGGAGGAGACCAGGCCGGCGACGTAGGCCGGGACGTCGGACGGGAAGCGCACGCCGGCCGTGAGCAGGAGTTCCTCGCCGACCAGGTACGGGGTCGGGTCCTCCAGTTCGGACACGTGCGCCCAGCGGATCGGGCGGTCCAGGGCGTCGGCGCCGCACAGGACCGTGAGGCCCAGTTCGGTGCGCGCGACCAGGGCCAGCAGCGGGACGGTTTGCACAACCACAAGTCCAGGATTGTGCAGAACGACCTCTTACCGGCGCCAGCCCCGGTTCTTACTGTGACCTGCAACCCCAAGGAGGTCGGCAGTGGCTCTCGACTACGCGGTGATCGCCGCCTACGTGCTCGGCATGATCGGCATGGGCTGGTGGGGCATGCGCCGCGCCACCAGCAAGAGCGAGTACCTGGTCGCCGGGCGGCGGCTCGGGTTCGGCATGTACTCCGGCACCATGTCGGCGGTCGTGCTCGGGGGCGCGTCGACCATCGGCGGGGTCGGGCTCGGCTACAAGTTCGGCATCTCCGGCGCGTGGATGGTGTTCGCGATCGGGCTTGGCATCCTGTTGCTCAGCGCGTTGTTCGCGCGCCGGATCGTCAAGTTGAAGGTCTACACCGTCAGTCAGATGCTCGACCTGCGGTACGGCGGCAACTCGTCGTTGATCTCCGGCGCGGTCATGTGGGCGTACACGTTGATGTTGACCGTCACGTCGACGATCGCCTATTCGACGATCTTCAACGTCCTCTTCGGACTCCCGAAGACCGTCGGCGTGATCATCGGCGGGTCGATCGTGGTGCTGTACAGCGTTCTCGGCGGCATGTGGTCGATCACGCTGACCGACATCGTCCAGTTCGTCATCAAGACGATCGGCATCCTGTTCCTGCTGCTCCCGGTCTCGATCGCCGCCGCCGGTGGGTTCGATGGAATGCGGCAGCGGCTCAACGATCCGGCGATGTTCGACATCGGCAACATCGGCATCAGCACGATCATCACGTTCTTGTTGATCTACGTGTTCGGTCTGCTGATCGGGCAGGACATCTGGCAGCGGGTCTTCACCGCGAAGTCGCCGAAGGTCGCGACCTGGGGTGGCGTCACGTCCGGGTTGTACTGCCTGGTCTACGCCGTCGCGGGCGCGTTGATCGGCACGGCCGGCAAGGCGTTGTACCCGAACATCGCGAACAAGGACGAGGCGTTCGCGGTGATGGTCGAGAACCTGCTGCCGACCGGTGTGCGCGGACTCGTGCTGGCCGCGGCGCTGGCGGCGATGATGTCCACATCATCCGGTGCGTTGATCGCATGTTCGACCGTGGCCGCCAACGACATCTGGCGACGCAAGACCGATGTCCACTCGAACCGGATGTTCACGCTGGTGCTCGGCATCATCGCCATCGGCATCGCGGTGATCCTCAACGACGTCGTCGCGGCGCTGACGGTCGCCTACAACATCCTGGTCGGCGGCCTGCTGGTGGCGATCATCGGCGGTCTGGTGTGGAAGCGCGGCACGCGGATCGGTGCGATGGTGTCGATGGCCGTCGGTGCGCTGACATCGATCAGTTTCATGGTGATCGATGGTGTGCTCGCCGACTCGCCCATCTACTACAGCCTCGGCGCGTCGTTCGTGACGTACGTGATCGTCAGTCTGGCCACGCCCGCGACCGACCCGGCCGTGCTCGCGCACTGGGAGCGCCGGGTGGCGGGCGAGGCGACCGAAGAAGAAGAGGAACTGGTGAAAGCATGATCGGCCCCGTCGACTCCTCGCAGGTACCGCGTTATGCGGGCCCGGCGACCTTCGCCCGGCTGCCGCGCCTCGACCAGGTGGCGCACGCGGACGTCGCGGTGGTGGGAGTCCCGTTCGACACGGGCGTCTCGTACCGGCCGGGCGCGCGGTTCGCGCCCTCGGCCGTGCGGGAGGCGTCCCGGCTGCTCCGCCCGTACAACCCCGGCCTGGACGTGTCGCCGTTCGAACGACTGCAGGTCGTGGACGCGGGCGACATCACGGTCAACCCGTTCCACGTCGGCGAGGCCGTCGAGACGATCGAGGGCGCGGCCACCGACCTGCAGGCCGACGGCACCCGGTTGGTGACGATCGGCGGCGACCACACGATCGCACTGCCGCTGCTGCGGGCGGTGTCGCGCATCCACGGACCGGTGGCACTGCTGCACTTCGACGCGCACCTCGACACGTGGGACACCTACTTCGGCGAGCCGTACACGCACGGCACCCCGTTCCGGCGGGCGGTCGAGGACGGCATCCTCGACACCGAGGCGATCTCGCACGTCGGCACGCGCGGGCCGTTGTACGGCAAGAAGGACCTGGAAGACGACCGCAGGCTCGGCTTCGGCATCGTCACGTCGTCGGACGTCATGCGGCGCGGCGTGGACGAGACGGTGGACGCGCTGCGGCAGCGGATCGGGTCGCGGCCGCTGTACGTGTCGATCGACATCGACGTGCTGGACCCCGCGCACGCGCCCGGCACCGGGACGCCCGAGGCGGGTGGGATGACGTCGCGGGAGCTGCTGGAGATCGTGCGCGGGCTGCGGGGGCTGAACCTCGTCGGGGCGGACGTGGTGGAGGTGGCGCCGGCGTACGACCACGCGGACATCACGTCGGTGGCGGCCTCGCACCTGGCATATGACCTGGTGAGTCTGCTGGCTTTGAAGGAGGGGAAGTGAACGAACGGAACGGTGGCGATGTCGTCGTCGAGACGCTCGAAGCACTCGGCGCGCGCACGGTGTTCGGCATCCCCGGCCAGCACGCGCTGGGCCTCTTCGACGCGCTGCGCCGCTCCGGCCTGCGCTACGTCGGCTCGCGGACCGAGGTCAACGCCGCCTTCGCCGCCGACGGCCACGCCCGCGTCACCGGCGAGGTGACCCCGCTGCTGGTGTCGACGGGTCCGGGCGCGCTCCAGACGCTGGCGGGCCTGCAGGAGTCGGCGGCCGCGTCGGCGCCCGTGCTGGGCATCTCGTCGCAGATCCCGCGTGCCGGGCTCGGCGGGGTGCGGGGCGGGTACCTGCACGAGCTGACGGACCAGCTGGCCTCGTTCCGCGACGTCGTGAAGCACGCACGGGTGGTGCGGCACGCGTCGCAGATCCCCTCAGCGCTGGCCGAGGCGTGGGAGGTCGCGATGACCGCCCCGTTCGGGCCTGTGTGGGTCGAGATCCCGCAGGACGTGCTGCTCGGACCCGCCGGTGTGCCGCCCGTGACGTCGATGGAGTGGTCGGCGCGCGAGGTGCGCCCGCGGGCCGAGCTGGTCGCGGAGGCCGCGCGGTTGCTGGACGGCGCGGAACGGCCGGTGATCCTGGCCGGTGGTGGTGCGCTGCACGCCCGCGACGAGCTGCTGGAGCTGGCGGAGAAGTTGCGGGCGCCGGTCGTGACCACGTTCGGGGGCAAGGGGAACTTCCCGTGGGACCACCCGCTGTCGGCGCAGTCGTGGCTGGAGGACTGGCACACCACCGAGTTCCTCGCCGACGCGGACGTGCTGCTGGTCGTCGGGTCGGGGCTGGGTGAGCTGTCCAGCAACTACCGGACGTTCCGGCCGCGCGGCACGGTGGTCCAGGTCGAGGCGGACCTCGGCAAGCTGGAGTCCAACTACCCCGCGCTCGGCATCCACGCCGACGCCGCGCACACCCTGAGCGCGTTGACCAAGGCCACCAGGCGGAAACCCTCCGACGGGGTCGCCGAGGAACGGGTGCTCGGGCTGCTCGCGAGCGTCCGGGAACGGCTCGCGGCACAGCACCTCGACCTCGAGTGGCAGGTGCTGGACGCCGTGCGCGAGGCCGTGCCGGACGGGACGCCGACCTGCTGGGACATGACGATCCTGGCCTACTGGGCCTGGTCGGCGTGGGACCCGCGGGGTGGCGCGCAGTTCACGGCGCAGGGCGCGGGCGGGCTCGGGTACGGGTTCCCCGCCGCGCTCGGGGTCGCGGCCGCCACCGGCGGGCCCGTGCTCGCGGTGTCCGGCGACGGCGGCGCGATGTACGGGATCTCCGAGCTCGCGACGGCCGCGCAGCACGGGTCGCGGGTGGTGTGGCTGATCGTCGACGACGGCGGCTACGGCATCCTGCGCGAGTACATGACCGACGCGTTCGGCCAGGCCACCGCCACCGAGCTGGCCCGCCCGGACTTCGTCGCGCTCGCGCGGGCGTTCGGGGTGCCCGCCACCCGCAGCACGCCCGAGTCGTTGCGCGAAGATCTGGCCAAGGCGTTCGCCGGGGACGGCCCGCACGTGGTGGTGCTGCCCGCGGTCCTGCGCATGTTCGCCCCCACGCACCTGGAGCACACGTGATCGTCGCGAACTTCGTCAACGGCACCTCCGCGAGTGCCGAGGAGACCTCTCCGCTCGTCGATCCCCGCACCGGCGAGGAGTTCGGCCGTGCCGTCGTCTCGCGCGCGGACGAGGTGGACGCCGCCGTCCAGGCCGCCGCGCAAGCGTTTCCGCGGTGGTCGCGCACGACACCGGGCGAACGGCAGCAGGCGTTGCTGAAGCTCGCGGACCTGCTGAAGGCGAACGCCGAGCAGGTCGCGGACGCCGAGGTGCGCGAGACCGGCAAGATCCGGTCGGTGCTGCTGGACGAGGAGATCCCGCAGTGCGTGGACCAGATCCGGTTCTTCGCCGGGGCCGCCCGCGCGCTCGGCACGGCCGCCGCCGGTGAGTACCTCCCCGGCCACACCTCGTACCAGCGCCGGGAGGCCGTCGGGGTCATCGCGCAGATCACGCCGTGGAACTACCCGCTGATGATGGCGGTGTGGAAGATCGCGCCGGCGCTGGCCGCGGGCAACGCGGTGGTGCTCAAGCCCGCCGACACCACGCCGTCGTCCACGGTGCTGCTGGCCGAGCTGGCGTCCCGGGTGCTGCCTGCCGGAGTGTTCAACGTCGTGCTGGGCGATCGCGACACCGGGCGGCTGCTGGTCGAGCACCCCGTGCCGGCGATGGTGTCGCTGACCGGGTCGACCAGGGCCGGGGTCGAGGTGGCGCGCAGTGCCGCCGCGACGGTGAAGCGCACGCACCTCGAACTCGGGGGCAACGCGCCGGTGCTGGTGTTCGACGACGTCGACGTGGCCAAGGCCGCGGAAGGGATCGTCGGGGCCGCGTTCTACAACGCAGGTCAGGACTGCACGGCCGCCAGCCGCGTGCTGGTGCACTCGGCCGTGCACGACGAGTTCGTGGCGGCACTGGTGAAGGTGGCGTCCGCGACCGTTCCCGGCACGGACTTCGGTCCTCTCAACAGCCAGGCGCAGCTGGACCGCGTGCTGGGCCTGCTGTCCCGGTCGTCCGCCACCGTCCACTGCGGAGGCAGGCGGCACGGCGACGAGGGCTTCTTCCTGGAGCCCACGGTGATCTCCGGGCTGGGTCAGGACGACGAACTGGTGCAGGAGGAGGCGTTCGCGCCGCTGATCACCGTGCAGTCGTTCGCGGACGACGACGAGGCCATCGCGCTCGCCAACGGTGTGCCGCAAGGGCTTGCGTCGTCGGTCTGGACCCGCGACACCAGCCGGGCGGCGGCACTGACGGCCCGGCTCGACTTCGGCATCGTCTGGGTCAACACGCACGGCGCGGTGGCGTCCGAGATGCCGCACGGCGGTTTCGGCGCGTCAGGTTATGGCAAGGACCTGTCGATGCACGGCCTGGAGGACTACACGCGCGTCAAGCACGTGATGATCGCGCACTGAGCATCGCCTGGTACGGCACGGGGTAGTGCAGCAGGCTCGCCGGGACGACCGCGGAGACCACCCGGATCGCGCGGATCCACCGGCGCAGCCTGCGGTCGTCCCGGTCCGTCCACTCCAGACCGAGCTTGTCCCGCAACGCCTCCGGCAGCGTCCCGACGGCGAAGTCCGGCAACACCTGCGCCGCGACGGGCCGCACCAACGGCCACAGGGCGCTGGGCACGTGCTCCGCGCCCGGCGCCTTGCCGGTCCGCAGCTCGAACGCCTCCAGCAGGCCGTCCACGCCGTCGGTCGGCTTGAGCTGGGTGGCGATCACGTCGTCCAGGTACTCCCGCAACGCCGTGAGGTCGCTCGGCATCGTCCTTATGCCGAGCGACCGTCCCGTCTCCCGCCACTCGCGGTACAGCCGCTCCTCGCGGATCGCCGGCATCCTGGGCCGCAGCAACCGGTACGCGGTGAGCAGCGAGTCGAAGCTGGTGGCGTGCACCCACCGGAACAGCTCCTCGTCCGCACCCGGAATCGACGCGTGCGAGCGCACCAGCCGGTCCGACTCCACCGATGCCTGCTCCCCGCCGAACAACCGCAGCTGCGACGACGTGATCGTCCGCGTCAACCGCGCGAACGGATCGGCGCGGTAGCCGTCGCGCACGGCGGCCGCGATGACCGGGTGGGCGACCTGCATGAGCACCGCGCGGCCCAGCACCACCAGCTCGAACCGGGTGTACCAGCCGAGCCGCCACGTCACCGACTCAGGTCCCAGCGTCACGTCCATGATCATTCCGAAGTAGACGGACACGTTGAAGGTCCTTACCCCGAAAGGATTAGGGCCTGTGTCGAAGTCTGATTCGATGAGAGTCGCGCCTGAGGTGGTTCCTGGTCGTGCGGCCGGGTGGCCCGCGCACCGGTGTTGTACGTGGGCCACCCGGCCGTGCCGCCAGGGGCCGCCTCAGGCCCGGCTATCGCGGATCAGACTTCGACACAGGCCCTAGCAGAGGGCGCCCTTCTGCCACTTCTTCGCGCCGTAGAGGTCCGGCCGTGCGGGCGCCATCAGCGTGTACGCGGTCGGGCAGGCCCGATCCGTGTACTCGACGGCGAAGACGAAGCTCGACCCGTCGCTGACCTCCTGCTTCTCCCAGTCCATGTTGATGAGGTTGTAGACGCCGGACAAGCCGGACCCGCCGTGCAGCGGGATCTTCCTCCCGTCCCGCACCACGTACTGGTTCTCCCCCAACGGCTGGTGGATCTTCGGCCCGAGCCTCGCCACCACCTCGTCGAACGCCTTCTCCGTGCCACCGGCCGCGAACCACTGGTCGAACAGCAACGCCCCCACGCTGCCGACCTCGTTGCGGCGGTCCCACTTCCGCAGCACCTCGCACTCCGGGCGGCCGCACGGCATCGAGTCCAGGTACTTCTCGGCGGCGGTGTTCCTGTTCTCCAGCACCAGCTTCCGCATGGTCGCCGCGTCGAACCGACCCAGGTGACGTGGAATCTCCCCCAGTCCGAACTCGGTGCGCAGGTTCGCGATGGTCTCGTCGCCGAACACCGGAGGGAACCCGGTCAACGGCTTGTCCGCGCGCACGAAGGCGTGCGACGCGTTGGAGTTCGTGGCGTAGGTGTCGCTCTCGATCCACGGCATCCGGTCCACCGGCAGCAGTCCCGCCCGGCAGGACGACCGCGTGCCGTCGACGATCGCGACCCCGGTGCGCTCCAGGAACCCCTGGTCCACCACACAGTCCCGCTCCACGTCCGGCACGACCTGGATGCCGGCGTAGAGCGTCTGCCCGCGCCGGTCCGCCGCGACGATGTTGGTGCGCACGGTGCCGCCGAACCGGTCGAGGCCCGCCTTGAGGTCGGCGGTGGTGCGCGCCTCCAGGAAGGTCGCGACCGAGTTCAGCGTCGTCAGCCGGTCCGCCGCGAGGTCGGTGACGGCGTAGGCCTCGGTGTCGGTCCACGGCAGCGGGGTCATCTCGTGGCCGGTGAGGTGCGGGTTGGTGCGGAGCAACCGGGTGACCGGGCCGTAGCGGGTGTCCCAGTGGGTGCCGCGGTCGACCATCTTCTCCGGCTTCCCGTCGACCACGTAGGTGTGCCGGTCGGCGAGCTTCAGCTTCGTGAGCGTGTAGCTCGACGCCGTCGACACCGTGGCCGACCAGGCGACGCCGCGGTTGTAGCCGTTGAACACGACCGGGATGCCGAGCACGGTGACGCCGTCGACGTCGACCTCGCCCGGGATGGTGAGCCTGGCGTGCCAGAACGACACCATGCCGCGCCACGGCACGTGCGGGTTCCCCAGCAGCACGCCACGACCTCCGTTGGTACCCCTCGAACCAACGGCGATCGTGTTGCTGCCCCGCTCCTTCACTTCCTTGGACAGCGACGGCCAGATGCCCTCGTACGCCCGGAAGACGCCTTCGTTGAACGCCACGTGGTTGAACCGGTAGAGCTCGGCCTCGGTGATCGGCCGCGCTCCACAGCCCGGATTCCGCGCCGCGTAACGGTTGTAGCCCTGCACGTACCCGGTGAACAGGTCTCGTACCTGCCGCGTCGGGCCGATCGGCGGCGGTTGGGCGACTATCCCCTCGACCACCTTCCGGCGTTCCAGGTCCCGGAACTGGGGATCGGCGGCGAACTCGGTGAACAGCTTCGCGAGGTCGCACAGGTGCGCCTTCGCCTGCCCGTACCCGATGCCGTCCCCCAGGCCGCGGTGATGCGCCGCGACGACGTGCGGCACCTGCTCGGGTCCGGCCGCGGACGCCACGGGCGCCGAGGTGACCAGGAGCAGGCTCGCGATGACGGTTTTCCACACGACCGTGTTTTTAGCACAGTCGTGTCACCAACCGCCACCGAGTTGCGTCGTCACGGCTGTTGACCTCCAGTTAGGTGGAGTTCCTACGGTCAGACGCATGTTCGCGATTCGGCAGTACGAGTTCGGCCCGGCGGAGAACCTGCGCTTCGAGGAGGTTCCCGACCCGGAGCCCGCGGCGGGCCAGGTCCGCGTCACCGTGGCCGCCGCCGGCGTCCACCTCGTCGACACCACCATCCGCCAGGGCGGCTTCGGCCCGGTCGAGTTCCCGATGACGCCCGGCCGCGAGGTCGCCGGGGTCGTCACGGCGCTCGGCGAGGACGTGGCGCCGGACTGGCTCGGCCGCCGGGTCGTCGCGCACCTCGGCACGGCCAACGGCGGGTACGCCGAGCTCGCGGTGGCGAACGTCCAGGCACTGCACGCGCTGCCCGACGCCGTGTCGTTCGAGGCGGCGGTCGCGATGATCGGCACCGGGCGGACGGTCGTCGGGGTGCTGGACGCCGCGAAGCTCACGAAGGACGACGTCGTGCTCGTCCTGTCGGCGGCGGGCGGCATGGGCACGTTGTTCGTGCAGGAGGCGCGCAACGTCGGCGCGCAGGTCATCGGGCTCGCGAGCACCGACAAGCTCGACCTGGTGATGGACAACGGGGCTGACGCCGCCATCGACTACACCCGGCCGGGCTGGGCGGACGGGCTCAAGGACATGACGGTCGTGCTGGACGGGGTCGGCGGCGAGGCGGGCGCGCTGGCGTTGAAGACGCTCGGGCCGGGCGGCCGGCAGATCATCTACGGCTGGGCGTCCGGGAGCTCGACGCCGATCAGCACCGAGGCGTTGTTCGCCAACAGTCTCACCGCGACTGTCGCGTTGGGACCGAACCTGATGCGGAGAGGCCTGCGGACACTGGAAGACGAGTCGATGGCGGGGCTGGCGAGCGGCAGGTTCGTGCCGGCCGTGCACCCGCCGTTCGCGCTGAAAGACGCCCCGCAAGCCCACGAGGCACTGGAGTCCAGGGCCACCGCGGGCAAGGTCGTGCTCAGGCCGTGAAAGAAAAGGGGCCGCTCCCATGCAGCGGAAGCGGCCCCTCGTCATCTCGCGATCACGCCTGCACCGGCACCTCGACGAACTTCTTGCCTTCGAAGTTCTCCACCACCACGGACTTCACGTCCGCGGGGGCGACGAGTGCTGATCCGTCCAGGTTCGTGCCCTCGGCGGCGCCCTTCTTGGACACCACCCACGAGCCGGCCTCCTGGCGGCTGCCGTCCTTCGCCACGACGAAGATCCGGCACTTCTCGCCCTCGGGGATGCCGTTGATCGACATGTTCGTCCGCACCCAACCGGCGGCGGGGACGACCTTGACGGTCATCGACGCCTTCGTGGTCGGATCGGTGAACGTGGCGAGCCTGGTACCGCTCGGATCCGGCGCCACCGTCGGAGTGGGAGAGGCAATGTTCGCATCGGGCGACGTTGCCTTGCCGACGAAAACTCCAGCTCCGAGCACCACCGCGGCCACCACGGCCGCCGCGGCACCGAGCGCGAACTGACGGCGTTTCGCGACGCCGCCCCGTTCCGTGCGCACCTGGCGGAGCGTGCGCTGCAACAACAGGTCGCCGCCCTCGGGCGGCCCGTCCATCATGATCTCCGGCGGAACCTCGCCGAGGAACGCCTCCATGTCGCGGAGCTCGTCGAGTTCACGCGTGCATTCGGGGCAGGACGCCAGGTGCTCGTCCATCTCGCGCACCTCCTGCTCGTCGAGTGCTCCGAGAACGTAAGCACCGAGCAGCTGCGGGTCGTGCTGCGTCGTCATCCAGCCACCCCCTTCAGTGCGACCTTCTGACCTCCGAAGGTCTCCCTCAAGGCTCGCAACGCGTAATACGATCTCGACTTCACTGTGCCAGGTGGCACCCCGAGCGCCTCCGCCGCCTCCGTCACGCTCCGGCCTCGGAAGTAGATCTCCATCAGCACGTCGCGGTGATCCGAGGACAGCCGGTCGAGCGCTTCGAGCACCACCACCGAGTCAACCACCTGGTCAGCGTGGTCGCGCTCGATGGGGGGCGTCGTCGGGGACTCGGCCACCTCCTGCGGGCGTGCCGCCTTCGCACGCACACGGTCCGTGACGATGTTGCGCGCCACGGTCAGCAACCAACCGCGCACCGATCCCTTGCCGTTCACGAGGGCGTCGGGATGGCGCCACGCTCGGACCAGGGTCTCCTGGACCACGTCCTCGGCAGCCGCCCGATCACCGGTCAACCGCGTCGCGTAGGCCAGCAGAGCCCGACCGTGCTCCTCGTAGAGCGATCGGATCAGCGCCTCGTCGGCCGCGGTCTCCCGTTTGCGGGAGAACAAAGCCGCCATCCACCCACTCCTCCCCGCCCGCGAACACCTCGTGCGGGCGTCCTGTTCAAGACCTCAGCCGTCACACGAGCGGCAGAGAGCTTCGGTTCAACGGGTTTCAACTAAAAAATGAGATGCCGGATGCTAGCGGGACCGGTTGAGGTGCCCGACCAGCTCCGCCATCCGCGCCTCCGGCATGACGATGATGGCCATCCCGTGGTCGGTCGCCGGGTCGCGCAGTTCCTCCTTGAAGGAGTCGATGGCGAACGGCCGACCTGCGGGGATGTCGTAGCCCACGGTGATGTGCAGCCGCGGGACGGGGAAGGTCTTGGCCGGGCAGTTGCCACCGGCCAGGGGGAACACCAGGTGCGTGCGGTGCGAGGCGCTGTCCTTGTTGTTGCCGTCCCAGCAGCTGCCGAAGTCGTAGGTGCGCGTGGTGGTCGCGCTTCCACACAGCGGGTACTTCGTCGTGTACCGGCCGGGCTGGTCCGAGCAGCCCCAGCGGGCGCGCGTGTTCGGGCCGTAGTCGTTGGTGAACGCGGCCGGGTCGCCGGTGATCATCCGCAGGAACCCCGGCATCGGCAGCACGTCGCTGGTGGAGCTGCCCTCGTAGCGGATCTCGACGCTCTTCGGGGCGAGCACCTCGCCGGTGTTGCCGTGCAGGCCGCCGCCGTCGGCGTGCGCGTCGTGGCCCGCGCCGTCGGTCAGCCGCAGGACCGGCCAGTAGTAGGTGGAGCGGTCGTCGTTCTCGCACGTCGTGGGCGCCGCCGCGAGGGACTCGTCGGTCGACATCGCGTCGGCCGAGCGGTTGCCGACGTACTCGTGCGTGTGGTGCGCGCCGAACGGGATGCCGGGCGAGACGACCGGGTTGTCCGCGTTGAGGTGCCGTTCCTCGTTGACACCGCACTGGATCACGACGTTCGGCGTCTTCGGTTCGGCGATCACCTGGTCGAGCTCGCTGACGTAGTGCTCTGCGGACGGCGCGCCGTTGGACGTACCGCGCAGCACCACCGTCGCCGAACCCACGACCACGAGGACGGCCACCACCGCGACCGCGAGGGTCGCCGGTTTGTTCCGGGCCACGGTTACAGCCTGCCAATCCGATCGGGCAAACCAAAGTGCCCTGTCTCAATACGACCGCTCACCGCTTCTCCACCAGTTTCACGTAGGACCCGCGCAGGTGTTCTTCCGCCGCACACCCCGCCGCCGCCGGGTCGCCCGTGCGCAGCACGGCCGCGAGACCGGCGTGCTCCGGAACGACTATGTCCTGGTAGGAGGGGTCGTCGGCGACCCTCGCGAGCAGGAAGAGGTGCACCTGGCAGCGGATCGCCCGCCACGCCTCGCGGAGCCGCCGATGTCCGGTCGCAGCGTAGACGGCGTCGTGGAACCTCATGTCCAGCGCGACTCGCTCGGCGTCGGTTCGGGCATCCTTCATTGCCCTGACGACCTCGTCGATCGGGCCCAGATCGGACGCTTTCGCGGCCGCGGTGCGCATCGCGAGGACGTCCAGCGAGGTCCGCAGGGTGTAGAGCTCGTCCACGTCCTCGGGCGTCAGCTCGCGCACCCAGGTGCCGCGGTGCCACTCCGAGACGACGAGGCCCTCGCTCTCCAGCACCACCAGGCCTTCGCGCACCGACCCGCGGCTCACGCCCAGCACGCTCGCGAGCTCGACCTCTTTCAACGCGGTGCCGGCGGCCAGCTCACCGGCCAGGATGGCGTCCCTGATCCGGTCGGCGGCCTCTCCCGCGACACCGCGGCGGGCGACGGGCCGGACGGCGGGAGGGGGCATGTCCGAATGTTGACATTGCCCGATCGAGGGGTCAAATCACTCGACCGAGCGAACGCCCGGCCGAGGATCGACCCCGGCCTTCAAGGGGTGGTAGCGGCGTGGCTGCGGGGCCACGCCGCTACTTCGCGGTCACCAGCGGAAGGCGATCGTGGTTGACGACGCTGACCCCGGCGACGTCCCCTGCCCGCACCAGCGCGGACCCGTTCAGCGTCACTTCACCCTCGTGCGCCCTCCAGGAGCCCGCGGTGAAGGTGCGGCCGTCCTTCGTGTGCACGACCAGCCAGCAGGCTTCCCCGTCCTGCATCCCGGCGACGGTGGCGACCAGCCTCAGCCCGCCCTCGGTGTCGGTGACCTGCACGGCCATGTGCGCACCCGCCGCCGAGGTCCCCTGCAGGACCGCGTCGGTGGTGCCGCCGACCCCCATGCCCTGGCCCATCCAGACGCCTCCGGCGAGGACGCCGGCGACCATCAGGGTCGACGACAGGGCCGTGATGCGCCCACGGCGGCGCACGGCCTGTTGTCTCTCTTCGCGGACCGACCCGAGCGTGCGTTGCAACAGGTGGTCCATGTTCGGTGGAGGCCCGTCGAGCGCGGCCTCCGGTGGCAGTTCTTCCATCAGCATGTCGTTCTCGTTCAACTCGTTGGTGCCCAGGACGTTCGGTGCCAAGCGCTGGCGGACGCGGCTACGGACACGGTTACGCGGAACGATGCACTCAAATTTCTCCTTCTCCAGTCCCGCGTACTGCGGTGACCAACACCTTCAAAACGAGCCGTCGAGGAAGTTGGTTCAAACCAGATACAGGGACGTTGCGCAGCCCACACAAGACGGTTGACCGGCCTTCTACCTGCACCTACGCTCTCATATATGATGTATGACCGGGCTGGAGCCCTTCCGGCGTCCCGGACCGACTTTGTTCTGGAATCGATCAAAGAAGCGATTCTTTATGGAAAACTGAGGCCGGGTCAGGCGCTCGTCGAAAGTGATCTCGCCTCCTCTCTCGCCGTCTCGAAGACGCCCGTGCGCGAGGCGCTCAAGACGCTCGCCGGGTCGGGGCTCGTCGTGATGAGCCCGTACAAGGGGGCGACGGTCCGCACGGTCGACGCCGCCATGGCCGCGTCCGTCTACGACGTGCGACTGCTGCTCGAACCCGAGGCGCTGAGCAGGGCCGTTGCCCTCGGGGCCGACTTCGCCGAGGCCAGGGCGGCGCTGGACGACACCGAGGACCTGGCGGTGCGCAACCTCGCCAACCGCCGGTTCCACCGCGCGCTGTACGCGGGCTGCGGCAACCCGTTGCTGGTCTCCCTGCTCGACGGCCTGCACGACCAGGCCGCGCTCGTCACCGCCGCCGGCTGGGGGCTGCGCCCGACGTGGGAGGCGGAGGCCGCCGAGCACCGGGCGATCCTCGTCACCGCCGAGGAGGGCCACGGCGAGGCCGCGGCCGACCTGCTGCGCCGCCACCTGCGGACCTTCGCCGACCGACTCGCCGAGGAGCTTCCCGATGTCGTTCGATGACCTGACCGAGCAGCTGGCGTCCGTCGTGGCGATCACCGTCACGCCGTTCGACGCCGACGGGGCCGTGGACGAGAAGAGCTACGCGGCCGTCCTGGACCGGATGGCCGACGGCGGGATCTCGGTCGTCACGCCGAACGGCAACACGAGCGAGTTCTACACGCTGTCCGCGGCCGAGACCGAACGCGCCGTGGAGATCACCGTCGACACGGTCGGGGGCCGCGCGGCCGTGGTCGCCGGGGTCGGACATGACGTGGCGTCCGCAGTGGCGTCGGCTCGGTTCGCTGACCGGGCCGGGGCTTCCGGGATCATGATCCACCAGCCGGTGCACCCGTACGTGTCGTTGGACGGGTGGGTGGACTACCACCGGGCCGTCGCGTCCGCGGTACCGGAGCTGAGCGTCGTGTTGTACGTGCGGAACCCGCGGATCGGCGGGGCGCAGATCGCGGCGCTGGCCGACGCGTGCCCGAACGTCGTCGGCGTGAAGTACGCGGTGCCGGATCCCGTCCGGTTCGCGTCGGTGGCGCGGGACGCCGGACTGGAGCGGCTGACGTGGATCGCGGGGCTCGCCGAGCTGTCCGCGCCGGGGTACTTCGCGGTCGGGGCCACCGGGTTCACCTCCGGGCTCGCGAACGTGGCGCCGCAGCTGTCGGTGCAGATGTTCCGGTGCCTGCGGGCGGGTGAGTTCGGCGCGGCGATGGAGTTCTGGGAGTTCCTCCGCGGGTTCGAGGAGCTGCGGGCGGTGCACGAGTCCGCGAACAACGTGTCGGTGGTCAAGGAAGCGTTGGCACAGCTGGGGTTGTGCCGCCGGGACGTGCGGCCGCCTGCCTCGGTGTTGTCAGACGCCGATCGGTCGGCGGTGGGTGTGCTGCTGAACTCGTGGAGCCTCGTGTGAGGCTGCGCAGCTCGGAGTGGTTCGAGGGCGAGGGGCTGCGGGCGTTCTCCCACAACGCGCGCATGCGGCAGCTCGGCGTGAACTCGGTCGAGCACCTCGGCAAGCCGGTGATCGCGATCCTGAACACGTGGAGCGGGATCAACCCGTGCCACATGCACCTGCGGGAACGGGCGCAGCAGGTCGAGCGCGGGGTGTGGGAGGCCGGCGGCTTTCCGTTGGAGTTCCCCGTTTCGACGCTGTCGGAGACGTACCAGAAGCCGACGCCGATGCTGTACCGGAACATGCTCTCGATGGAGACCGAGGAGATCCTGCGGTCCTACCCCGTCGACGGGTGCGTGCTGATGGGCGGGTGCGACAAGACGACGCCCGCGTTGCTGATGGGGGCGGCGTCCGCAGGCCTGCCGACGGTGTTCGTGCCCGCCGGGCCGATGTTGCGCGGGCACTGGCGCGGCGAGCAGCTCGCGTCCGGCACGGACATGTGGCGGTTCTGGGACGAGAAGCGGGCCGGCACGATCTCGGCGGAGGCCTGGGCGGAGATCCAGTCCGGGCTGGCCCGCTCCCCCGGCACGTGCATGACGATGGGCACGGCGTCGACGATGACGGCCGCGGCGGAGGCGCTGGGGCTGACGTTGCCCGGGGCGTCGTCGATTCCGGCCGTCGACTCGGCGCACCACCGGATGGCGGCCGCGTCCGGGATGCGCGTGGTCGAGATGGTGCGCGAGGGGCTGACGATCGGCGACGTGCTGTCGGCCGAGGCGTACGAGGACGCGATCAGGACCGTGCTGGCGCTCGGCGGGTCCACGAACTCGTACATCCACCTGATCGCGATGGCCGGGCGGTCGCAGATCCCGTTGACGCTGGACGACTTCGACCGGTTGTCGCGGGAAACCCCTGTGCTGGCCTCGGTTCAGCCCGCCGGGACGCACCTGATGGAGGACTTCTACTACGCGGGCGGGCTGCGCGGGTTGCTGTCGCGGTTGCGGGAGTCGTTGCACCTCAAGCGGATCACGGTGACCGGCCGGACGTTCGGCGAGGACCTCGAAGGCGCGGAGGTGCACGACTCCTCGGTGATCCGTGAGGTGGACGACCCGATCTCCGCCGAGGGCGGGCTGGCTGTGCTGCGGGGCAATCTGGCTCCGGACGGTGCGGTGATCAAGTACGTGGCGGCTGATCCCGCGTTGTGGAGGCACACCGGGCCCGCCGTGGTCTTCCACGGGTACAAGGACTTGCAGGCACGGATCAACTCGCCGTCGCTGGACGTCACGAAGGACTCGGTGATCGTGCTGGCCGGTGGCGGGCCCAAGGGCGGGCCCGGCATGCCTGAGTACGGGATGCTGCCCATTCCGGACAAGCTGCTGCGCGAGGGCGTCCGGGACATGGTGCGCGTGTCGGACGCGCGGATGAGCGGAACTTCTTACGGCGCCTGCGTTCTGCACGTGGCGCCAGAGGCGCACATCGGCGGGCCGCTGGCGTTGGTGCGCGACGGCGACCTCGTGACGCTGGACGTCGAGGCGCGGGTGTTGCGCGTGGAGATCTCCGACGAGGAGATGACGCGTCGCCGGGACGCGTGGACGACGCCGCCGCCGAAGTTCGAACGCGGGTACGGCGCTTTGTACTACGAGCACATCACGCAGGCCGACGAGGGCTGCGACTTCGAGTTCCTGTCACGGCCGGGGCGCAACCCCGAACCGAACGCGCACTGACTACTTGGACTCGACGCGGCCGTTCGTGACCTCGGCCTTGGCCCAGTCGTCGGTGCCGTGCAGCTGCGTGCGCAGGTACGCCGTGGTGAGGCGTTGCACGTCCGCGACGCGCTCCGGGCTCTCGTCCGTGGTCTCGGCGACGTCGTACCCGCTGACGCCGCCGAACCCGTGCTCGGCGCCGAACAGCGTGAGCAGCACCTTCTCGCCGGGCGCGAGGTGGTACGGGTCGGCGTGCCAGTCCGGGCCCATGGTGGTGAGGTGCGCGGACGCGTCGGCGTCCCCGGCGACGACCAGCGCGGGCGTGGTCATCTCGCTGAAGTCCGTGCTCTGCATGAAGGGGTAGTTCTCCTTCACCACGTCGGTGACGGCGTCGCCGCGGCCGGTCGAGCCGAGCAGCACCCCCGCCGTGATCCGCTCGTCCTTGAGGCTGGTGTTCTCCGTGCGCATGCCCAGCAGCAGGCTCGCGGTGTGGCCGCCCATGGAGTGACCCACGACGGCGACCTTGGCCCGGTTCCACCGGCTTTGCAGCTGCGGCACGGCCTTCTCGATCTCGTCGAGGCGGTCGAGGATCGCGGACATGTCCTCGGCGCGGGAACGCCAGAACAGCGGCGCGCCGGGCGTGGTCGCGGGCAGGTTCAGGCTGCGGCTGCTCAGGTGCGTCGGCTGGAGCACCACGAAGCCCTGCTCGGCCCAGTGGTTCGCGAGCGGCGCGTAGCCGTTGAGCGAGGACAGGTGGTTCGAGTAGCCCTGGCCGTGCGAGAGCAACAGGATCGGCAGGTCGGTGCCCTCGGTCGGCGCGGAGACCTTCACCTGCAGGTCAACGGGCCTGCCGGGGATCTCGAGGACGACGGGGCTCACCGTGAAGACGGTCATCTGGTTCCCTTCGGGTACGCTCTCCGACTGAAGCGGAGCGACGTTCCGGAACGATACGGAGCACTGTTCCGCTTTGTCAACCGCTCACGAGGGGAGTGCGCGCGTGCCACCACGCAAGCGAGCCGATGCCGTGCGCAACGAGCAGACGCTGCTCGCCGCGGCGGCCGAGGTGTTCGTCCGGTCCGGCGTCGACGCGCCCATCCGCGAGATCGCCACCGCGGCGGGCGTCGGCATGGGCACGATCTACCGCCACTTCCCCACCCGCGCGGACCTCGTCGTGGCCGTCTACCGGCACCAGGTGGAGGCGTGCGCGGAGGCCGGCCCCGCACTGCTGTCCACTTCGGACTCCGCCTTCGCGGCTTTGCGTTCTTGGATCGACCTGTTCGTCGACTTCCTGGTGACCAAGCACGGGCTGGCCGGCGCGATGCAGTCGGACAGCAGCGGGTTCCAGTCGTTGCACGCGTACTTCCTCGACCGGCTCGGGCCGGTGTGCGAGGAGTTGCTGACGGCCGCCGCCGACGCCGGGGAGATCCGGGTCGACGTGCGGCCGGTCGAGCTGATGCGCGGGATCGGCAACCTGTGCATCGGACGGGACGACGATCCTCGCTACGACCCGCGCCGGTTGATCGCCCTGTTGCTGGACGGCCTGCGCCGCACTAGTTGAGCGCCACCTTCAGAATCCTCGTGGAGCTGTTGCCCGCCGTGGAGTCCTTGTCCCCGTTGGACGTCGTGACCCACAGCGAGCCGTCCGGCGCGGGTTCCGGGGTGCGGAGCCTGCCGTAGGTGCCCTGGAAGTGCGACGTCGTCGTGCCGACGGACGAGCCGCTGATCTGCATGCGGTACAGGCGTTCGCCGCGCAACGCGGCGAGGAACAGCACGTCGTTCACGATCGCGAGGCCCGACGGCGAGGCGGAGCCGACCGAGAAGGTCTTCTTCGGGGCCACGTAACCGCCGCACGAACCCGAGGTGCCCTCGCACGACGGCCAGCCGTAGTTGCCGCCCTTCTGCAGCAGGTTGACCTCGTCCATGTTCGAGTTGCCGAGTTCCGCCTGCCACAGGAGGCCCTGCGAGTCCACGGCGAGGCCCTGGACGTTGCGGTGGCCGTAGGTCCAGACGTAGCGCGCGTTGCCGCCCTCGCCGAAGAACGGGTTGTCGGACGGCGCCGTGCCGTCCGGGTTGAGGCGCAGCACCTTGCCGCCGAGGTTCTGCTTGTCCTGGGCGTTGGCGCCGTTCTGGCCGTCGCCGGTGCCCGCGTAGAGCTTGCCGTCGGCGCCGAAGCGCAGGCGGCCGCCGTTGTGGAACTTGTTGCGCGGGATGCCGGTCAGCAACGTCGTCCAGCCGGTGAGGGAGTTGCCCTCGACCTTGGCGCGCACGATCCGGTTGTCGCCGGAAGCCGTGTGGTAGACGTAGATCAGGCCGTCGGTGGCGAACGTCGGCGAGAGCTCGATGCCGAGCAGGCCGCCCTCGCCGTTGGTGCCGGAGACGCCGGGGACCTTGCCCAGCGTGGTCTTCGTGCCGGACGGGGTGATCCGGACGATGTCCTGCGCGTCGCGGCGGGAGTAGACGCCGTCGCCGTTCGGCAGGAACGCGAGGCCCCACGGGACGTCGTTGTCGGTCGCGATCTGCGTGACGGCACCGACCTGGTCGCCGCCGGACCTCGTGCGCGCGGTCAGTTCGTTCGACGCGGGTGAGGTGTTGCCGACGGCGTCGAAGGCCTTGGCGGTGAACTTGTACTCGGTGTTGGCCTTCAGGCCGCCGATCACGGCGGACGTCGTGGTCGAGTCACCGATCTTGGTACCACCGCTGTAGATCTCGTAGCGCGTCACGCCGACGTTGTCGGTCGACGGGTCCCAGGCCAGTGAGACGGAGTTCGCCGTGACGCCGGTGGAACGCAGGTTCTTCGGTGCGGTCGGCGGGATCGGGTCCTCCTGGGCCGGCGGGGTCCTGAACTCCACCGTGTTGGAGGCCTGCGAGATGTTGCCCGCCGCGTCCTTCGCGTTGACGTAGAAGCCGTAGGTGGTGTTCGGCTTCAGGCCCTCCATCACCGTGGAGGTGGTGGCGGGCACGGACTTCACGAACTGGCCCAGGTTGTAGATCTCGTACGACGTCACCGCGACGTTGTCGGTCGACGGCTGCCAGGTCAGCTTCGCCGAGTCCGAGCGCACGTCCGAGGCGACGAGGTTCGTTGGCGCCGAAGGAGGTTCGGCGTCAGCGGGGCCGGTGGTGCCGAACACCTGGAACTCCTGCAACGAGTAGCCGTACGAGGAACCCGTGCGGCAGCGCGTGGTGCCGTAGACGCGGACGTACCGGCCACGACCCGAGACCGTCAGGTCCTCGACGCCGCCCTTGCCGTCGGCGGTCGTGTGAACAGCAGTCCACGCCGAGTCGTTCTCGGACGTCTCGACGCGATAGGCCTTGGCGCACGAGAGGTCCCACAGCAACCGGACCCTGCTGATGGTCGCGGACGTGCCGAGATCCACCCGGATCCAGGCGGGGTCAGTGTTCGACTTGCTGGCCCAGCGCGTCGACGAGTCGCCGTCGACGGCGTTGCGCGGCGCGTAGTTCGCGCCACCGGACGCCGACTCGGTCGCCGGTTTGCCTTGGGACAGCAGGACATCCGCGGCGACGGCCTGCGGAGTGGCGGAGACGAGCGAGCTCACCGCCACCGCGAGCGCGGTGGCCAGGATGCCGGTTCTCGCCGGCAACCGCCGTGAACGGGGTGCCACAGAAGCCTCCCACTTTCGTTGGGAACGGGATGTGCGGCGGCGGCGTTGCGTTCGACCCGGCGGCGGGTGTACTGGTGTTACAGAAAAACCGTAAACGTTTTCGCGCGCCAGGTCCAGAGTCAGTTAGGGAGCCGTGAGATGCGCTGGACAAGGAAGTTGCAGCTCGTCATCCCCACCCTGTTGGTCGTCACCGCGTGCGGTGCGCCGGAGGTCCCGCAGGCGCAGGACGCACCCACCGCCGTCCCGGACAAGCCCTCGAAACCGGTCGAGCTGAACGTGCTCGACGTGGCCGGCAACCTGCAGCTCACGCAGGGCATGATCGACGATTTCGTGCGGTCGCACCCCGACGTCGTGTCGAAGGTGAACGCCACCAAGGCGACCGCGCCGGACATGCCCGGCAAGCTCAAGGCCGAGCAGAACTCGGGCACCTCGCAGACCCACCTCGTGCTCACCGGCACCGACGGGCTCGCGAGCGTGATCGACCAGAAACTGGTTCATCCGCTGCTCCCCGAATATTCGGCGAGGCTGCCGAAGCTCGAAGACGTGTACTTGCCCGCCGCGAACGAAATGCAGAAGCTCGCGCAGAACCAGGGCGTCGCGATCACCTACTACCCGGCGGGGCCGCTGCTGGAGTACGACCCGGCGAAGGTGCCGTCGCCGCCGAGCTCCCCCGCCGACCTGCTGGCGTGGGCGCGCGCGAACCCCGGGAAGTTCCAGTACGCGCGGCCCGCGAACTCCGGGCCCGGCCGGACGTTCCTGATGGGGCTGCCGTACCTGTTGGGGGACAAGGATCCCAAGGACCCGGAGAACGGCTGGGACAAGACCTGGGCGTATCTCGAGGAGCTCGGGCAGTACGTCGACAACTACCCCGGCGGCACGACGGACGTCATGAAGAACCTCGCGAACGGCACGTCGTGGATGGTCGCCTCGACCACCGGCTGGGACATCAACCCGCGCGTGCTCGGCACCGTGCCGGACGGCATGAAGATCGCGACCTTCAAGGACTTCCACTGGGTCACGGACGCGCACTACGCCGTGATCCCCAAGGGCGTGTCCGCGGACGTGCTGTCGGCGAACCTCGCGCTGATCAGGTTCATGCTGGAGCCGCAGCAGCAGGCGAAGGCCTACGACAAGGGCTACTTCTACCCCGGCCCGGCGGTCAAGGGCGTCACGCTCGACATGGCGCCGCAGGAGTCGCGGGACGCCATCGCGAAGTTCGGCCGGCCCGAGTACGACGCGCTGATCGAGAAGAACCCGAAGGAGCAGTCGCTGCCGGCCGCGCAGCAGGTGAAGGCGTTCCAGCGGTGGGACCGCGAGATCGGCAGGAAATGAGGTTCGCCGAGCTGCACCTGGACCACGTGCGGCGCGCGTTCGGGGACACCGTCGCGTTGCGGGACATGGATCTCACGATCAAGGGCGGCGAGTTCGTGGCGCTGCTCGGGCCGTCGGGCTGCGGGAAGTCGACGGCGCTGAACTGCCTGGCGGGCCTGCTGCCGCTGACCGGCGGCCGGATCACCCTGGACGGGCGGCGGATCGACGATCTGCCACCCGAGAAACGCGGCTTCGGCATGGTGTTCCAGAACTACGCGCTGTTCCCGCACATGTCGGTGCGGCGCAACATCGCGTTCGGGCTCACGATGCGACGGCTGGCGAAGGCCGAGATCGCCCGGCGCGTGGACGACGCCGTGCGGCTCGTGCAGCTGGAGGAGCACCAGCACAAGTTCCCGGCGCAGCTGTCCGGCGGCCAGCAGCAACGGGTCGCGATCGCCCGTGCGATCGTGCTCGAACCGCCGCTGGTGCTGATGGACGAGCCACTGTCCAACCTGGACGCCTCGCTGCGGCTGGAGATGCGCACGGAGATCCGCCGGCTGCACCAGTCGCTCGGGCTCACCACCGTCTACGTCACGCACGACCAGGAGGAGGCGCTGGCCCTCGCCGACCGTCTGGTGGTGCTGCGGCTGGGCGAGGTGCAGCAGGTCGGGTCGCCGGAGGAGGTGTACGCGCACCCGGCGAACCGGTACGTGGCGGCGTTCATGGGGTATCGCAACCTGATCCCGGTGACCGTCGACTCCCAGGACGGCGAGCGCGCGACCGTCCACACCGGAGACGGCGTGCGGCTCGTCGGCGTGAAGCGCGAGGTGCTTGGGACCCAGGCCGTGGCGGCGGTGCGGCCGGAGGACTTCGTGCTGGACGGGTCCGGCGAGAACACGCTCGAAGCCGTGGTCGAGATCGTCGAGTACCACGGCCGGGAGCAGGCGGTCGAGGCACGGCTGCGCGACGGCACCCGGTTGCACCTCCGGACGGCCTCCCGGCTGGCGCCGGGCGACACGATCGCGGCGAAGGTGCCGGTCGAGCGCGTGCTGGTGTTCTCGTGACGGCCGTGGCGGTGCGGCACCGGCTCGCCGAGAAGGGCGTCGACCGGGTGCTCTGGCTGCTGCTGCCGGGCGCGGTGTTCGTGGTGCTGCTGTTCGTCTACCCGTTCCTGTACGGGTTGCAGCTGTCATTCCAGCCCAAGGGCGGCGGCAACCCGTTCCAGAACTACGTCACGTTCTTCTCCGACCCCTACCTGGCCGAGACGGTGTGGATCACGCTCCGGCTCGGGCTCCCGGCCGCGCTGGTGAACGTGCTGGCGTCGATCCCGATCGCGTTCCGGATGCGCGGGCGGTTTCGGGGCAAGCGGGCGCTCACGACGGTGCTGGTCGTGCCGATCACGCTCGGCACCGTGCTGACGGCCGAGGGCCTGCTCGCGTTCTTCGGCCCCACCGGCTGGTTCAACCGCGTCTGGCTCGCGCTCGGCGCGGACGAGCCGGCGAGGCTCACCCACAACTACTGGGGCGTGCTGTTCAGCCTGGTCATCACCGGGTTCCCGTTCGCGTTCCTGCTGACGCTGTCGTACCTGTCCGGCATCGACCCGACACTGGAACAGGCCGCGGCGACGCTGGGCGCGTCGCGGCGGCAGCGGTTCCGGTCGATCACCATGCCGCTGCTCGCACCCGGTCTCGCGGTGACGTTCTGCCTGAGCTTCGTGCTGGCGTTCAGCGTGTTCCCGTCGGCGGTGATGGTCGGCGACCCGGTGGGCGAGACGCACGTGATGTCGATCGCCGCGTACGAGACCGCGTTGCGGGACAACGACTTCGCGCTGGGTTCGGCGATCGCGATGCTGATGGCGCTGGTGATGCTGGCCGTCATCGGCGTGGTGCTGGTCTGGCGCACGACCCTGTACCGCGGTGCGACGGGAGGCAAGGGATGAGGCCCCTGGTGTGGCTGACGTGGGGCGCTCTGGCGTTCTTCCTGCTGAACCTGCTCGGTGTCGTCGGCGCGGTCGTGACGAACTCGTTCGCGGAGACGTGGTTCGCCACGTGGCTGCCCGACGGCTACACCGGCCAGTGGTACGGCGAGGCGTGGCGCGACTACCGGCTGCTGGACGTGCTGGTGGTGACGTTCCAGGTGGCGCTGTCCGTCGTCGTCGTCTCCGTCCTCATCGGAGTGCCGGCGGCGTACGCGCTGGCCCGCCGCGACTTCCCCGGCAAGAAGCTGCTGAGCGTGCTGTTCCTGCTGCCGATCCTGATGCCACCGATGACGTACGGCATCCCGCTCGCCACGGTGCTCTACAAGTTCGGGTTGGCGGGCAGCATGGCGGGTGTGATCGCGGCGAACCTCGTGCCAGCGGTGCCGTTCGTGGTGCTGACGATGACGCCGTTCATCGAGCAGATCGACACGAAGGTCGAGGCGGCGGCGCGGATGTGCGGGGCGTCGACGTTCGCCCTCTTCACACGCGTCCTGGCACCGTTGCTGGTTCCTGGTGTGCTGGCGGCGTCGATCCTGGTGCTGGTGAGGACGGTGGGCATGTTCGAGCTGACGTTCCTCACGGCGGGCCCGACCAGCCAGACCCTGGTGGTGTCGCTGTACGAGGCCATGTCGTCGGCGGGGATCAGGCCGCAGCAGATGGTCGACTCGATGGCGGTGATCTACACGGGATCGATGCTGGTGCTGCTGGTGGTGGCGCTGCGGTTCGTGAACCCGACCCAGCTCGTCACCAGACTCAAGGACCCGGCCTGACCTCGGACCCGTCATGATTGTTTCAACCGGCTGGTGAGGGTGAGGTACAAGTGGCAGTCACGATCCGCGACGTGGCCCGCAGGGCGCACGTGTCGGTCGCCACCGTTTCGCGTGCGCTGACGTCGCCGGAGCTGGTGCGGCCGGAGACCAGATCACGTGTGCTGGCCGCCGCGACCGAGCTCGGCTACCAGCCGAACAGGGCCGCGCGCGGGCTCATCACGGGCAAGACGGGCAACATCGGCATCGTCGTGCCAGACCTCGACAACCCGTTCTTCACCGGCGTGCTGAAGGCCGTGCAGGCGCGGGCCGTGCAGGCCGACTACGCGGTGTTCGTGGCGGACAGCGACGAGGACCCGGTCACCGAGGCCAAGCTCGTGCACGCGATGGCCAAGCAGGTCGACGGCGTGGTGCTGTGCGCGCCCGGCCTGGAGGACTCGCAGATCTACGAGATGGCCGGGGCCACGTCGCTGGTGCTGCTCAACCGGCGGCTGCCCGGCGTGCCCGCCGCGTTGATGGACTCGGCGGGCGGCATGCACGCGATCATCGACCACCTCGTGGCGCTCGGGCACCACCGGATCGCCTACCTCAACGGGCCGCGCACGTCGTGGTCGAACCAGGAACGCCGGCGCGGGCTGATGAAGGCCGTCGCGAAGCACGAGGTGGACCTGGTCGACCTCGGGCCGTTCGCGCCGCGCTACGAGGGCGGCCTGCAGGCGGCGGACCTCGCGGTGGCGGCCGACACGACGGCGATCGTCGCCTACAACGACATCATGGCGCTGGGCGTGCTGGCGCGGCTGCGCGACCGGGGCATCTCGGTGCCGGGGGACGTGTCGGTGACCGGGTTCGACGACCTCACCTACGCGTCGCTCTGCTCCCCCGCGTTGACGACGGTCGCCATGCCGGTCGCCCAGGCGGGACGCACGGCGGTGAACCTGTTGCTCGACTGGCTCGACTCGGACAACACCGAGGTGCCGCAGATAGTGGCCGAGACGCAACTCATCGTGCGCGGTACGACCACTCCTCCCCGCAAGTAGTGGTGAATTGACAACGGGTCACTTTGTTTCAAAACGAGAAGTTTCGAAACAAAGTGACCCGAGCAGGACACAGGTCCCGAAATGCAAGGCGGCCCCGGCTGGGCGTCTGGGGGGAGTACGCCTTGAGCCGGGGCCGCGAAGCGGCTGGGCCCGAGGGGGGAGGGGGCCTAGCGCCGCTTGGTGTCCCACTCTGCCCTGACCGGAACAAATGCGCCAGGGTGGATGTACCTGTTTTTGGATTTCTCGTACGTACGGGTTACTCGTAGAGCCCTTCGTACAACTCAGAGTGAACTCGGTGCACCACGTTCCGTTTGACCTTCAACGTGGGGGTGAGCTCCCCTTCCTCCTGGGACAGATCACGGGTGAGCAGCACGAACTTCTTCACCTGGGAAACACTGGCGAAGTGCGAGTTCGCTTCGTCAACGACTTCCTGGATGAGCGTTCGCACGTCCGGGTGACCCACCAACGATTCGAGGTCGGACGGCAAGTCACGCTGGGCGGCCCACGGCCCGATCTCGTCGGCGTCGAGTGTGATCAGCGCCACGCAGTACGGCTTGCGGTCGCCGAACAGCACGGCGTGCGAGATCCAGCGGGACTGGCGCAGCACGTTCTCCACGTTGGCCGGCGCGATGTTCTTGCCGCCCGCGGTGATGATGATGTCCTTCTTGCGGCCGGTGATCGTGACGAAGCCGTCCTCGTCGATCTCGCCCAGGTCGCCGGTGTGCAGCCAGCCGTCCTGCAACGTGGCCGCGGTGGCCTCCTCGTTGCGCCAGTAGCCCGCGAAGACGTGCGGGCCGCGCATGAGCAGCTCGCCGTCCTCGGCCACCTTCATCTCCAGGCCCGCGATGCCGGACGCGCCGACGGAGCCGAGCTTGAACGCGTGCAGGGTGTTGATCGTGCCGACGGCCGTGGACTCGGTCATGCCGTAGCCCTCCAGCACCGGGACGCCGGCCGCGTGGAAGAACTGGAGCACCTCGCGGGAGATCGGCGCGGCACCGGACAGCGCCTGCACGAGCCTGCCGCCGAACGCACCGCGGACGTTCGCGAACAACGCGTCGACCTGCGCGAACGCGGCCGCCATCTCGGCGGGCACCGGCTCGCCGGCAGCACGCCGGCGACGCACCTCCAGGCCGAGCTGGACGGCCTGCGCGAGCTGTTCCGCGGGCACGCTGGAGGTGACGAACGTGTAGATCTTCTCGAAGATCCGCGGCACTGACGGCAGGAACGTCGGCTTGACCTCGGCGAGCTCCGGCACGATCGCCTTCATGTCGCCGCCGAAGTACGCGAGCGCGCCGCCCCGGTACATCGTGCCGAACATGATGATCTGCGCGAAGACGTGCGCCAGCGGCAGGAACAGGTAGACGACGCCGGTCATCGCGTCGATGCGGGCCTGCTCCGCGACTCGGCAAAGCGCGACCCAGTTGGCGTTGGTCAGCACGCAGCCCTTGGGCGGGCCGGTGGTGCCCGAGGTGTAGATGATCAGGCTCGGGTCCTCGGGCCTGATCGCCGCGCGGCGGGAGTCCAGCACGTCGGCGAGCGGGGAGGTGCGGCCGGAGTCCTGGACCTCGGCGACGCGCGGGCGGTCACCGGCCGGGTCGATCGAGAAGACCGTGCGCAGCTCGGGGAGCTCGGGCGCGACGACCTCGACCTTGACGCACTGCTCCTCGTTCTCCGCCACCACGATCGACGCGCCGGAGTCGCCGACGACCCAGGCGATCTCCTCGGAGGTGCTCGACGGGTAGATCGGCACGACGATGCCGCCCGCCGCGAGCACCGCGAGCTCGACGGCCGTCCACTCCGGACGGGTGTTCGCGAGCACGCAGACCCGGTCGCCCGCCTTCAGTCCGGCGTGGACGAACCCGGACGCGAGGTCCAGCACCACCTCGGCGACCTCGGCGTAGGTCTGCTCGTGCCACTGCCCGTCCCGCTTGAACCGCCACGCCACCGCGTCGCCGTACGCCTGCTCCGCGAGGAACGGCAGGTCGGCTATCCGGCGGACGGCTTGCACCGCGTTCGGGCTGGTGACTCCGGCGGTCATGGCGGCTCCTAGAGGCGCTGAGGGGTTCTTCAGGCGGGCACGACCTGCACGCGGGTGCCGTTCAGGACGGCGGTGCCCGAGAGCGGGTCGAGGCGGAGGTCGTCGGTCAGCAGGTTCACGTTCACCCCGGCGTGCTCGCTCGCGACGGTGAGCCGGGTGCCGGGCTGGTCGTGCCCCCAGCCGTGCGGCATCGACACGACGCCGGGCGCGATGTCGTCGGTGACCTCGACCAGCACCTCGACCTCACCGACGCGCGAGGTGACCTGGGCGGGTTTGCCGTCGGCGAGGCCGAGCCGGTCGGCGTCGCCGGGGTTGACCAGGAGCGTGCACAACGGCTTGCCCTTCACCAGCGCGGGCACGTTGTGCATCCAGGAGTTGTTGGTGCGCAGGTGCCGGCGGCCGACGAGGACCAGGTCGGTCTCGGACGTGCCGAGCGCCTCCCGCACGCGCGGCAGGTCGTCCACGATCGGCTGCGGGGTGAGCTCGACCTTGCCCGACGGCGTGCGGAGGATCTCCGGCAGGCGCGGGGTGAGCGAGCCGAGGTCTATGCCGTGCGGGTTGTCCAGCAACTGCTGGAGGCTCACGCCGTACGCGCCGGTGCGGAGCTTGAGGTCCAGCAGGCGTTCCTCGCGCGTCTCGCCGTCCGGTTCGAAGTCGACGCCGGCCTTCTTCTTCAGGTCGTTCAGCTGGAACTCCGCGATGGCGTCGAGGTCGGCGGCCGGGCCCATGCCGGAGAAGATCGTGATGAGGCGGAAGAAGATGTCCGTCTCGTCGACCCTGCCTTCTTCCAACGGGATCGCGGCGCGCGAGTACTTCACGACGTTGCGCACGGTGTGGTTGAGGAACGCGATGTCGTAGTGGACGCGGCGGGACGGCGGCGGCGTCGGCAGGATGACGTCGGCGTGCCGGGTGGTCTCGTTGAGGTAGGGGTCGACGCTGACCATGAAGTCCAAAGAGGACAGCGCGGTGGTCACGCGGGCGGAGTTCGGCAACGACAGCGCGGGGTTGCCGCCGATCGTGAACAGCGCGCGCACCTGGCCGTCGCCGGGCGTCTCGATCTCGTCGACCAGCGTGACGGCCGGGTACTCCCCCATCACCTCGGGGTGGCCCGCGACGCGGCTGTGCCAACGGCCGACGGTGAACCCCTTGCCGCTGCCCTTGCCGCGGTTCAGGTGCGCGGGCAGCGGCCACATCATGCCGCCGGGCCGGTCGAGGTTGCCGGTGAGGACGTTGAGGACGTCGACCGCCCAGGACGCGACCGTGCCGAACTCGACGGTCGTCGTGCCGATGCGGCCGTAGACGGCGGCCCGGTCCGCGTCGGCGAGTTGCCTTGCCAGCGAACGGATCGTGGCCGCGTCGATGCCGGTGCGGTCCGCGACGGCCTCGGGGCTGAACGACTCGACGTGCGCGCGGATCGGGAGGTGGTCGGTGACGTGATCGGCGAGGTCCCTGAGGTTCACCAGGTCCTGCGCGAACAGTTCGTGGATCAACGCCAGCAGCAGGAACACGTCGGTGCCCGGCCGGATCACGACGTGCTGGTCCGCCGCTGCCGCCGTGCGACTGCGGCGCGGGTCGACCACGACGAACCTGCCGCCGCGCTTCTGCAACGCCTTGAAGCGGCCAGGCGCGTCCGGCACCGTCCACAGGCTGCCGTTGGACGCGAACGGGTCGGCGCCCAGCACCAGCATGAAGTCGGTGCGGTCGATGTCGGGCACGGGGATCGAGAAGATGCCGCCGAACATGTGGCCGACCTGGACGTGCTTGGGCATCTGGTCGACGGTGCTGGCGGAGAAGATGTTGCGGCTGCCGAGCGCCTTGCGCAGCGGTCCGGCGTAGAGGCCGCCGGCGAGCGAGTGCGCGACGGGGTTGCCGAGGTACATGGCGACGGCGTTGCGGTCCGGGAAGTCCTTCAGGCGTTCGTCGACGTACGCGAACGCCTCCTCCCAGGTGACCTCGTGGAACTCGCCGTCGCGCTTGACCATCGGGGCGCGCAGCCGGTCCGGGTCGGCGTCGAGCGTGCCGAGCGAGGCGCCCTTGGGGCAGAGGAACCCCTTGCTGAACTCGTCCTCCCGGTCGCCGCGCACCTTCGTGATGCGGTCGCCCTCGACCGTCAGTTCCAGCCCGCACGTGGCTTCGCAGAGCGGGCAGGTCGTGAACACGGTCCTCATGGGTCCCCTTATCGGCTTGTTACCAACGAGTACTAGCTGTCCGCCATCGGACGCAATCGCCCAGCCGAGGTCAACCCGAACAGCTCACTGACAGCCCTGGCGACCATTTCCGGCTGGTCGAGAGTGTCGTCGAAGCGAAATCCGATGATCGCCCGCGACCCGCTCAGCAGACCGGTCAGCTTGATGGATTCGTCCTGGTCAGGGCCGTAGCAGACGACCCTGCCGAACGGCGCGAGGGCGTCCAGCGAGGACCCCAGCGCACCACCGGGATCGAGCGCCACGTCGACCTGTTCACCCTCGTTCGCGGCGACCAATCGTGCAGTCAGACCGTCTCGATTGGAGTCGACGGCCACGTCCGCACCGAGCCGGACGGCCTGCCTGCGGCGGGCCTGAGTGGACTCGGTCGCGATGACCCGGCCGGCCGCGAACCCACGAGCGAGCTGAACCGCGATAGCGCCGACCTCGCTCATCGCGTCGTGCACCACGATCGACTCGTCCGGCCGCATGTGCGCGCACGTGCGGAGGAGGTGCCACGCCGTCGTGCCGGCCCTCGCGAGGGTCAGCGCCTGCTCGTCCGTGACGCCCGCGGAGACCGGCAGGCACACGCGGCCCGCGATGACGACCACGCGGCGCCCACCGTCCTCCACCTGGATCTCGTCGGCGGCCTCGGCTGTGCGCATGCCGTCCATCTCACCGGGTCCGCGGCGGCAGGGTGTAGTGCGGCTTCCACAACAGCTAAGAGTCCGCGCTGTTCAGGGACCGGTAGTAGGCGAAGGCGAGCTTCGCGAGGGTGGTCAGTTCGGGCGTTTCGTACGGCTGCACGGACGTGAGCGCGAGGTCGACGCGGCGGTGGATCTCGGCCTCCGCCCACTCCCGCGCGCCCGTCCGCGCGACCAGTTCGGCCGCCTCACGGGTCTGCGCGGGGTCGAGCTCGACGCCGCGTGCGTACAGCTCGGCGAGCCGCGTGCCCGCCTCGGTCCCCGACCGGAGCGCGCGGATCACCGGCAGGGTCTTCTTGAGGCGGGCGAGGTCGGAGCCGGTGGGCTTGCCGGTCGCGCGCTCGTCGCCCCAGATGCCGAGCAGGTCGTTGGCGAACTGGAAGGCGATGCCGAGTTCCGTGCCGAAGTCGTGGAACGCGCGGAAGGCGGCGGTGTCCGCGCCCGCGTTGAGGGCGGTGAGGGAGCAGGCGGTGCCGATCAGGACGCCGGTCTTGCCCACCGACATCCGCAAGCAGTCCTCCAGGCTCACGTCCGCGCGGCTCTCGAACTCGATGTCGAGGCTCTGGCCCTCGCACAGGTCGACCGCGCAGCCCGCGAGCAGGCCCGCGCCCTTGTGCCCGGACAGGGTCTGGATCCCGGCCGCCAGCAGGGCGTTGCCGACGAGCAGGGCCTCCGACGTGCCGCAGACCGTCCAGAGCGCCGGACGGCCGTGGCGTTCCGCGTCCTGGTCGTGCACGTCGTCGTGGATCAGGGTGAAGTTGTGGACCAGCTCGACGGCCGCGGCGACGGTGAGGGCGCGGTGCTCGTCGGCGCCGAGGGCGCGGGCGGTGGCGAGGACGAGGGCGGGGCGGACGGCCTTGCCGGTGCCGCTGCCGGGGACGTCCCAGCCGAAGTGGTGGACCGCGCGCTCGCGCAGGGTCGGCGGCAACAGGCCGACCCTGCGCCGCAGCACGGGTTCGACGGCTTCGCGGGCGTCGTCGAGCAGCTGGATCTTCACCACGTGATCATCCTCCACCGCACCACCTACGGGGTGAGTCCAGGTGGGTACGCCCTGTCAGGAGGTATGGCCATCGTGTGTGCACAGGTGCAGCATGTTGCGGTGAACGCCGCACTCCGGACCGTCGCCACGATCGCCGTCGTCGCGCTCGCGTACTTCGCGACCGCGCAGGTCGGCCTGGTCCTGGCCCTGGTGCAGGGTCAGGTCACTCCACTGTGGCTGCCGACGGGGATCTCCGTGGCGGCACTGCTGTTCTTCGGCCGCGGGATCTGGCCGGGCATCGCGCTTGGCGCGTTCGCCGCCAACATCGCCCTGACCGCGCCGCTGTTCTCGGCGGTGCTGATCACCGCGGGCAACACCGCCGCGCCCCTGCTGGCCTGGTACCTGCTGACCCGCTTCGGTTTCCGCCCGGCGATCGACCGGCTGAAGGACGCGCTGCTGCTGGTGTTCGCGGGCGCGCTGGGCGCGATGCTGGTGAGCGCGCTGGTCGGCACGATGGCGTTGCGGATCGGCGGCGTGATCCCGTGGCGGGACGTGCCCGCGGTGATGTCGGTGTGGTGGACCGGGGACGCGATGGGCGTGCTGGTGTTCACGCCGTTGCTGCTGACGTTGCCCAAGCAGTGGCGGGCCCCGCCCGCCCGGCTGGCCGAGGCGGTCGTGCTGCTGGTGTCGACGGCGCTGGTGGCGTCCTTCGTGACGACGTCGAGCGAGCGGCTGCTGTTCCTGGTGTTCCCGATGCTGATCTGGGCGGCGCTGCGGTTCCAGCACGCGATCGCGGCCCCGTGCGCGGCGATCATCTCCGTGGCGGCCGTGATGTCGGCCGCCGGCGGCCACTTCTCCGCGAGTTCGTTGCTCACCACGATGATCGTGCTGCAGGCGTTCAACGGCTCGGTGGCGCTGACCAGCCTGATCCTCGCCGCGATCACCAGTGAGCGCAACGAGGCGAAGCGGGCGATCGAGCGGGCGTGCGAACAGCTGGCCGCCACCGTCGCGCGCTCTCAGGAGGAGAACGCGCGCAGGCGGTTCGGCCGGGTCGTGCCGCCCGGTCAGGCGAGCGCCCGGTAGACGGCGTCCACAAGGGACTGACCGCGCTCGTTCAGGGCGAGCCCCGGTCCCTGCCGGTTCATGGTGTACCCGAACGACAGCCGTGCCCCCGGGTCGGCGAACCCGAGCGAGCCGCCCATTCCGGTGTGCCCGAACGCTTCCTCCGGCAGCAGCAGCCCTTCCCGGTCGTTCGGCGGCAGGTAGCGGTTGTCGGTGGCCTTCTGGAAACCGAGCGCGAACCGCGACGGCACCATGACCACCGCGTCCATCCCGGCGACCGCGACGGTCGACATCAACGGCAGCTGGAACTCCTCGACCAGCCGCACCCCCTGGTACGCGCCGCCGAGCGCGAGCGGCCGGTAGAGGCCGGCGAGGCCCCTGGCGTTGGAGATGCCGCCGATCGCGCCCATCTCGGCGGCGTGGGCGGCGCGGGAGTCGGACTCGCCGGGCAGCATGTAGCCGCCGTTGTTGAGCAACATCAGGCCCGGCAACGACTCCGGCTGGGTGAGCGCCGTGACGAACATCGACGGCAGCAGCACCCCCGGCTGCGTCGGGTCGACCGGGATCGTGGGGGCGACGTGGGGTTCGAGGTCCTCGGGCAGGCCCAGCCAGAAGTCGAGGCCGAGCGGTCCGGAGACCTCCTTCTCGAAGAACCGCCCGAGCGTGAGCCCGCTGACCCGCCGCACGATCTCGCCGACGAGGAACCCGAACGTCAGCCCGTGGTAGCCGTGCCGCGTGCCCGGTTCCCACAACGGCCGTTGCGCGGCGAGCGTCGAGGTCATCAGGTTCCAGTCGTAGAACGCCCCGGCGGGCAGCGGCGACGTCACGGCGGGCAGTCCCGCCTGGTGCGCCAGCACGTGCCGAACGAGCGTCGCCTCCTTGCCCTCGGCGCCGTACTCGGGCCAGTAGCGGACGACCGGCGCGTCGAGGTCGAGCTCGCCGCGCGAGGCGAGGACGTGCGCGGCGAGCGCGGTGGCGCCCTTGGTGCACGACCACACGTGCCCGACGGTCTCCTCGGACCAGAGTCGCCCGCTCACCGGATCGGCGACACCGCCCCAGAGGTCCACCACGGGTTCGCCGTCGAGCGTCACGTGCACGGACGCGCCGATCTCGTCCCGTTCGGCGAAGTTGCGTTCGAACTCCTCGCGCACCTCGGCGAACCGCGGCGCACAGCTTCCCTGGATCGACATTGATCCTCCTCGGACGGCGGGGCCACCAGACCACCACCGGCGGCGGCCACGCGTCAGTAGGGAAGCCTCAACGTCTAACGCGTGGAAGACTTCGAGACAGCCCGACCCACCCGGAGGCCGTCATCGCCGACACGCCGCTAGTTGGCCGCGACCAGGAGCTGCGCACGGTGCTGGCCTGCGCCGCCGGCTCCCCCGCGACCGGCCTGGCCGTGATCGGGATCAGCGGCGAACCGGGCATCGGCAAGACGTCGCTGCTGGCCGAGATCGCCCGCCGCCTGCGCGACGAGCAGTGCGCCGTCCTCACCTCGGCGTCGGACGTCCTGGGCAAGCGCATCCCGTACGGCACGATCACGGCCCTGGTCCGCTCGCTCCCCGCCGACCGGCTCCGCGCGGAAGCGCTGGCAGCACTGGAGACCACGACCGAGGACTCCGGCACGTGGTTCGGCAGGGCCTGCGACCAGGTGGTCCGCCTGCTGACCGCGCTGACCGCCACCCGCCCGGCCGCGGTGCTGATCGACGACCTGGACCACGCGGACGACGACTCCCTGTCCCTGCTGACCCTGGTGCTGCGCCGGCTGACCTCCGCCCCGCTGGTCCTGGTCACCACGAGCCGTTCCGCCGACCCCGGCCACCTGGACCGCGTGGAGGAGCACGCCGAGACCGTCCGCCTGGTCCTGCCTCCGCTGACCGGCGCCGAGGTGACGCGGGTCGTGGAGTCGTTCCTGGACAGCAAAGTGGACGACGGTCTGGCCCGCGAGGTACTGCACCGCTCGGACGGCAACCCGTTCTTCGTCACGGAGATAGCCCGCTCCCTGCGCGACCTGAACCTGCTGGCCGTCGACAACGACCGCGCCCGCCTGGCCGTCTCGCCGGACGCCATCCGCCTGACCCGCCGGGAAGCCCTGCTGCGCCGGGTGGCGCCGCTGGAGAACGACACCCGGCTGGTGGCCAGGGCCGTGGCGGTGTTCCGGCGCGTGCGCCTGGACCAGATCCCCCTGCTCGCCCGAGTCGCGTCCCTGCCGGAACCCACCGTCGCCGAAGCCTTCGACGCGTTGCTGCAAGCGAACATCGTCGTGCACGACGACACCGGCTATCGCTTCTCGCACGCCCTGGTGGGCGAGGCCCTCTACCAGGAACTGGGCCCGGCCCAGCGCCGCCACCTGCACTCCCTGATCTCGGCCCGCCTGCTCGACGACCGCGCCCACCACCTCCCGGTGGACCTGCTCCAACTCGCCTGGCACCTGGCCGAGTCCGCCGCACCCGGCGACCACCGGGCGGTCTCAGTGCTGACCGAGGCGGCCACCGAGGCCCGCACCTCGGCCCCGGAGACAGCGGCCGCCCTCTGCACCCGAGCCCTGCAGCTGCTGCCGGTCAACGCCCCGGACCGGATCCCGTTGCTGGCCCTGCAATGCCGGATCCTGGCCAGGGCCTCCCGTCCGGCCCTGGCCGTCGCCCCGGGCCTGGAAGCTCTGAAGTCCCTGTCCCCTGGCCCGGAACGCACCCGCGTGGCCACCGCGACGATCTCGTCCCTCTTCTCCGTGGGCCGCACCGCCGAAGCCCTGGCCCTGGCCGACGCCGAGGTGGCCGCGGGCTCCACCCCGACCTCCCTGCAAGCCCAGCGAGCCGTCCTGCTCGTCTACAACGACCGCTACCCCGAAGCGCTGGCCGAGGCGGCCCGCCTGCCGTCCCTCCCGATCACCTCCCCGGCCGAGGGCGTGATCGTCCACGAGCACCTGGCGCTGCTCAACTCGTTCCTGTTCCAGCACGACAGGACCGTCGAGCACGCCGACCAGGCCCTCGCCCACAGCGGCGACCACCTGATGCTGGAACTCCAGGCCCTCTCCGTCTGCGCCTCGATCACCGCGCTGGCGGGCCTGGTCCACGACGCCGACTGGCGTTACCGCCGGGCGGAGGACCTGGCCACCCGGACGGGCACGCACAGCTTCCGGGCAGAACGCCAGGCCACCCGAGTGACCCTCGACTGGCTGGGCGGCCAGTGGGACGCGGCCCTGGACAACATCGGCCGCTACCTCCCGGACATGGCCGCCTCCCAGTCCGATCAGGCCCACGGCGCCCTGCAGGCGATCGAGCTGTCGATCCGCACCTGGCGAGGCCAGCTGGACCTGGCCGCCCGCCTGGCGGCCCTGCCACCCCCGCGGTCGACGAACATCTCCCGCCTGCACGCCGCGGCCCAGGCCGAGTACCTGATCGCCAAAGGCGACCAGGCCGCCGCGTACGACCTGCTGAAGGCCGGCGTCGGCGAAGACCTGGAGGCCCCGTACTCCTGCCTCCTGGTCGCGCGCCTGATCGAACTGGACCTGGAGCGGGGCGACCCGGCGGCGGCCCACCGATCCCTGGACCGGCTGGCCGAAGTCGCCCCCACCCGAGTCTCCCCGTGGTCGCGCACCACCATCAGCCGCATCACCGGCATCGTCCGCGCAGACCAGGACCAGCTCCGGGCGGCGGCAGCGGAGGCGGCCCAGGGCGGCCTGGAGTTCGAGAAGGCGAGAGCCCACCTGGCCCTGGGCGAGGTCCCGGCCCTGCTGGAGGCCTACACGACGTTCCAGCGGCTGGGCGCCCACGGCCTGCGCCGGCAGGCGGGCAACCAGCTGCGGGCTCTGGGCGCCAAGGTGCCCAGAGCCCGGTCCAAGACCCCGGGTCTCCTCACCACGGCCGAGGAGAACGTGGCCCGGCTGGTGCAGCAGGGAATGCGCAACCGCGACATCGCCGCGGCCCTGCACTACAGCCCGCGCACGATCGAGGTGTACCTCTCCCGCGTCTACGCGAAGCTGCACGTCTCCTCGCGCCTGGAGCTCGCCAGGGCCCTGGACGCGATGCAACAGCGCTGAGCGACCACAACGCAAGCCCGGCGCCCGCACCAACCGGACAGCCGTCAACGCAAGCCGACCACCCACGCAAGCCAGGCGCGCGCCCTCAACCGGACAGCCGACATCGCAAGCCAACCACCCACGAAACCCGGCGTTGCGAAGCGAAGCGAGCCCGAACGGGCTGATGCCACCCCGAGAGCCGGTTCCACCGCTCAAGGCGATTGGGGCTTGACCTTGAGGGGGCGGGATGCCAACCTGTCCGGTCCGGCCGGGGCGCTTTCAACCCCGGCTTGTGAAGGCCGCGAACGCATCCCGCCAGAGGCTCAAGGTCAAGCCCCAATCGCACACCCCAGGTCTTTCGTCACGACCCGCGCAACCAACCCTCGCAACCGCAGCCAAACCAGCCCAACGCAACCAGCCCCTCCACAACAGGCTCAGAACGGCTTGGTCTCCACCGCGATCTCTCCCAGAATCGCGCTCAACGGCCGCCCAACAGACTGCACCCCAACGGAAGCCGCGCCCACCGGCACGTCCTCGGCGATGTCCGTGCCGGCACAGGTGACCCGGGACGCCGGCAGAATCCCCGACACCAGGTACTTGTTGACCAGCGCGTCCACACATCCGTTGCGCCGCAACGCGTAGTGGCCGTGCTGCCCGTCGTTGGCCACGCTGATCAACGGCTGCGCGAGGTGCTCGGCCATGACCCGCCCGTTGGCGAGCGGCGTCTGCGTGTCGCCGTCGGAGTTGACCACCAGCCCGGCCGGGTACTTCCGCGTGATGGCGGGGATCTTCTCCGGCCGCTGGAACGCGCGGAACGTGCAGTTGGTCGGCGCCATGTAGTCGACGGTGCCGCCGTAGGGATTGGTGTCCCGCCACCGCTTCATGTCGTTGTAGTACGTGTTGACGTCGGTGAACCAGTCCCACTCGCACACGACGGCCTGGAACGTCCCCGGAGAGGTGGGCTCGATGTCGCCCTTCTTCAACGCGGCCACGATCGCCGTGGCCTCACCGGAGTCGGCGACGCCGGCCTTGACCGAGGCGATGTGCCGGGAGAACGCGGCCCATGACCGGCGGTACCGGGTGGCCCCGACCGCGTAGTCGAACGACGAGACGTCCGCGTATCCGCCGTACGGCCCGGTCTTCAGCTTCGCCGCGATCGCGTCCAGCTCACCGCGGACCGCGGCGGCAGTGGTGCCGAGGCCGTAGGTCGAGTTGCGGGCGGCCGTCCACTCGGTCCACTTGCGCAGGTTGTCCGTGATCGCGTCCACCACGTCGACGTCCTGCTCATGCCAGGTCTTCAACGGGTCCAGCGCGGAGTCCAGCACGCTGCGGTCCAGGTTCTTCGGGAACATGGAGCCGTAGACAGCGCCGAGCTGGGTTCCGTACGAGTACCCGACGTAGGAGATCTTCTTCTCCCCCATGGCCCCGCGGATCACGTCCATGTCCCGAGCGGTGTTCATGGTGGAGATGAACCGGCGCATCTCCCCACCGCCGCGCTGGCAGTTCTCCTCGATGGCGCGGGCGTACTCCGACCAGTTGGCCAGCTGCGCATCCGTTGGCCGGGAAGGGAACTCGTCGTCAGAAGGCGTGGAGATGCACCGGATCTGCGTGGAGCGACCGACCCCGCGAGGGTCCATCCCGATGACATCGTAGATCTTCAGCACGTCCGTCTGCGCGTTGAACCAGTGCACGGCCCCGAGCCCGGATCCGCCAGGCCCACCGGGGTTGGTCATCAACACGCCTCTGCGCCGGGAAGGATCGGTGGCCTTCTTCCGGGAGAGGGCGATCTCCAGGTTCCCGTTGCCGGGGTTCTTGTAGTCCAGCGGCACCACGACCGAGGCGCACTCGACGCCCGTGGAAGGCGACACCCATCCGGCCGGGCACTCGGCCCAGGCGACGGTCTGCGCGTAGTACTCGTCCAGCGGCCCAGGCGCGGCCTGGGCGGTCCCCACCAACGACACGAACAACGGGGCGACCAAAGCCGCCGCACCCCAACGCTTCCGCACCGCGCACCCTCCGATTCGATCAGGTCAGCGACAGAACGCTTCCGCAGTCGCGGACCTGGTCGACACCGACGAAGGTCGGGTGAAATTCACCGCACCTCGCACACCTCGTAGGTCAGCACGAGCCCGTCCAGCACGCCCTTCGACACCGCCTGCACCCGGTTCAACCAGCGGTAGCGGTCGTCGCCCGTCTCGAACAGCGGCGCCGCGTACAACGGCGCCCCGAAGCCATTCGAGACGTCAACCCGTCCCGAGTAGTGCAGATAAACCAAAGCGTCGTCATGAGTGCGCAGCAGAGAACGCACGTCGAGGGTCGCGATCCCGTCCGGACCGATCGTCAGCCAGTCCGCGGACGACGACCCGCACATCACCCCGGAGAGCCGTTCCCCGGCGAACGTCCCGGACTCCACCTCGTACACGAACCGATCACCGGCCGGCGTCTTCGGCAGCCGGTAGGGCTTGCGCAGCTGAGCGGTCAGGACACCAAGAGGCACGAGTTCCATCACGGCCCGAAGCTATGCGAGCCGACGCGCGCGACCAACGCCGAACGCTTATCTGTCGCGGAACCCCGTACACAGCGCAAGGCACGGCCCGATGGGGTAGGAAGAGGTATGGATCCGGTCAAGGCGTTGAAGCAGGTGGCCTTCCACCTGGAACGGGCGGGCGAGCCGACCTACCGCGTCCAGGCGTTCCGCAACGCGGCCGCCGTCCTCGCCGACCTGGATCCCGCCGACGTCGAGAAACGCGCGAAGCTCGGCACGCTCACCGACCTCAAGGGCGTCGGCAAGTCGACCGCGGGCGTCGTCGTGGACGCGCTGGCCAACCGCGAACCGGCCTACCTCGCGAAGCTCCGGCACGTCGACATCACCGGCGGCGACGAGATGCGCGCGCGGCTCAAGGGCGACTGCCACGTGCACTCCGACTGGTCCGACGGCGGCAGCCCGATCAGGGACATGGCGGAGGCGGCCCGCGACCTCGGCCACGAGTTCATGGTCCTGACCGACCACTCCCCGCGCCTGACCGTCGCGAATGGACTCACCCGCGCACGGCTCGAGAAGCAGCTCGAAGTCATCGCCCAGCTCAACGAGGAGCTGGCGCCGTTCCGGATCCTCACCGGCATCGAGGTCGACATCCTCGACGACGGCAGCCTGGACCAGGACGAGGACCTGTTGGCACGCCTGGACGTCGTGGTCGCGAGCGTCCACTCGAAACTCAAGATGCCCAGGGCCGACATGACCCGGCGCATGATCAACGCGGTCAGGAACCCGCACGTCGACATCCTCGGCCACTGCACGGGCCGCCTGGTCGTGGGCAAGGGCAGGCCGGAGTCGCAGTTCGACGCGGCACGGGTCTTCGAGGCCTGCGCCGAGCACGGCACCGCGGTGGAGATCAACTCACGCCCGGAACGCCTCGATCCCCCGAGAAGGCTCCTCAACCTCGCCGTGGACGCCGGCTGCACGTTCTCCATCGACAGCGACGCGCACGCTCCTGGCCAGCTCGACTGGCTGAACTACGGCTGCGCGCGAGCGGAGGAGTGCGGCGTCACCCCTGACCTGGTGATCAACACCCAGACCGCAGATCGGCTGCTGTCCGGGTGAGGTGCTCGTACCACGACACCAGGGGCCCGGTGTCGGCCAAGGCACGGGTCAGCGCCACCCGGCACAGATCGCGGACGGGCTCGGGATCCCACTCCTCCAGCAGGTCGTCGAGCGACCCCAGCCGTCCCAGCGCGAACCCCTCCAGCCCGGCGCAGATCGGCACGACGGTCCCGTCCCCCAGCACCACCAGCGGATCAGCCCGCACGAACGCCGAGGGATCGGCCCGCAGCAACGCCGCGGACGTGACGTCGAACTGCACCTCGACGGCGTCGTCCTCGGCCACGCGCCCCAGTTCCACCGCCGCGTAGACGAGATCGACCCGGTCCACCCCGTGCGGCCGCACCCGCACCTTCCGGGCGCCCTCCCCCACGGCCTCCGAAGCCAGTCCACGCAGCATGGCAACGTTGTCGGGCACCAGGTCGATCAGCACCGTCACCCGGTGCCCCGCGGCGGCGTGCGACCCGACCTCGTCCAGCGCGACCACGAGCTCGGCCCCCGGCACGGCCGTGAGCCAGCGAGGGTCGCAGACCTCGACTCCCATGTGTTGACGGAGTCCCGAGCACACCGGGAAATACCCGCAATAACGTCATTCGACCGGCGTTCACCCAACTGCCGCCGAACGAACATGAGGCACCGAACGATTTAGCTCTACCCTTTCCGACGGCCCATGTCCGCCCACCACCACAAGGACAGGCATGTCACGTCGCAGGGCTCCTCTGGCCGTGCTCTCCACCGTCATCGTCACGGCGGCCACTCTCACCGCCTCCACCGCAGCTCACGCTGCCACGACCACGTTCACGCCCACCGCCGACACCTACGTCGACAACGGGTCCACCGGAACGAACTACGGCACCGCGAGCCAGCTCGGCACCGACAACTCGCCGATCAAGCGGACGTTCCTCAAGTTCACGGTCTCCGGCATCACCGGCGGCGTCAGCAACGCCAAGCTGCGCATCCACACCGACGACGTCTCCGGCGCGGAAAGCCCGAACGGCGGCACGTTCCGGGCGATGTCGAACGTCAGCTGGACCGAGACCGCGGTCACCTGGGCCAACCAGCCCGCGGTCGACGGCGCCACGCTCGGGTCGCTCGGCTCGGTCGTGCGCAACGCCTGGTACGAGGTCGACGTGTCGAGCTACGTGACCGGCAACGGCACGTACAGCATCGGCATCACGTCGAGCAGCACGGACGGCGCCGACTACGACTCGCGCGAGAGCGGGTCGTCGACGGCTCCGCAGCTCGTGGTCACCGACGGCACGACGCCGCCTCCCGGCGACCCGGTGTGGGTCGGCGCGGGCGACATCGCCGACTCGGGTTCCGGCGACACCGCCACGGCCGCGTTGCTGGACAACATCCAGGGCACCGTCTGGACGACCGGCGACAACGTCTACACCAACGGCACCGCCTCGGAGTTCGCCAACTACTACGAACCGACGTGGGGCCGGCACAAGGCGCGCACCAAGCCGTCGCCCGGCAACCACGACTACAACACGAGCGGCGCGACGGGGTACTACAACTACTTCGGCGCGCAGGCCGGTCCGTCGGGCCGGGGTTACTACTCCTACGACCTCGGCAACTGGCACATCGTGTCGCTGAACTCCAACATCAGCATGTCGGCGGGCAGCGCGCAGGAGCAGTGGCTGCGACAGGACCTGGCGGCGAGCACGAAGCCGTGCACCGCGGCGTACTGGCACCACCCGCTGTTCACCAGCGGCGCCAACCACGCGCCCTCGACGGCCACCAGGCCGTTGTTCCAGGCGCTGTACGACTACAACGCGGACGTGGTCGTCACCGGCCACAACCACCAGTACGAGCGGTTCGCCCCGCAGAACCCGAGCGGTGCGCTGGACAACGCGCGCGGCATCCGGACGTTCGTCGCGGGCATGGGCGGCGCGGGCGCGTACGGCTTCGGCACGATCAAGCCGAACAGCGAGGCCCGCAACACCGGCACCCAGGGCGTGCTGAAGCTGACGCTGCACAGCACCAGCTTCGACTGGCAGTTCGTCCCGGTCGCGGGCAAGACCTACACCGACAGCGGCACCACCAACTGCCACTGACGGACCGCTGGAGGCCGATGATGTACCTGTCCACGATCGACAAACCCAAGACGGCGAACTGGAAAGGGCTGAGCGGCAACGTCTTCGCGCTCGGCACGGTCAGTCTCATCACCGACGTGTCGTCGGAGATGGTGGCCGCGATCCTGCCGCTGTACCTCGTCATCGGCCTCCAGCTCAGCCCGGCCGCGTACGGGCTGATCGACGGCGTCTACACCGGCGCCACCACCCTGCTCAGACTCGCGGGCGGCTACCTCGCCGACCGCACGCACCGCCGCAAGGCCGTGGCGGGCTTCGGGTACGGGCTCTCCGCCGTGGCCAAGCTCGGCCTGCTGGCGGCGGGCAACTCGCTGACCGCGCTCGGCGTCGTGATCACCGCCGACCGCGCGGGCAAGGGACTGCGCACCGCGCCGCGCGACGCGTTGATCACGCTCTCGACGCCCAGCCAAGACCTCGGGCGTGCGTTCGGCGTGCACCGGGCGATGGACGGCATCGGCGCGTTCGCCGGGCCTCTCGTCGCGATGGCCGTGCTCGCCGCGTCGGCCCAGTCGTTCGACGCCGTGTTCGTGGTGAGCTTCTGCATCGCCGCGTTCGGCGTGCTGGTGCTGGTCCTGTACGTCAAAGACCGGCCGGAACCGGTGGAGCGCAAGGAACCTCTGAAGCTCGCGCTGCTCAAGGACCCGGCCGTCCGCAAGATCGTGCTGGCCGCGTCGCTGCTCGGGCTCGTCACGATCGGCGACGGGTTCGTGTACCTGTTGCTGCAGAAGCGCGAGGGGCTGGCGTTCGGCTGGTTCCCGTTGCTCGCGGTCGGCACGAGCCTCGTCTACCTGCTGCTCGCCGCACCGCTGGGCGCCCTGGCCGACCGGGTCGGCAGGCTGAAGGTGATGCTGGCCGGGTACGGCGCACTCACGCTGGTCTACCTGCTGCTGCACGGGCCGATCGGCGGCTGGCCGCTGCTGGTGCTGGTCGTGCTGCTGTACGGCGTGTTCTACGCGTGCACGGACGGCGTGCTGATGGCGCTCGCGGGCCCGGTGCTGCCGGAACGCCTGCGCACCACCGGGATCGCGCTGATCCAGAGCGGGCAGGCGCTCGCCTACCTCGGCTCGTCCGTGCTGTTCGGTCTCGCGTGGCAGTTCACCAGCCCGGAGACCGCCACCAGGATCGCCGCCGTCGCGGTCGTCCTCGCCCTGATCGCCACCGCCGCACTGCTGGGACGTCGCCGCTCATGAACCAACGCCTGCTGATCACGCTGACCGCCGCCGTGCTGCTCGGCGGCGTCGCCGTCGGGTACACCGCGCTCTCCGGTGCCGCGCCCGACAACGCCGCCCAGTCCGTGACGTCCGGTGGCGGACCTCGGTTGATGGTGCTGAGCAACGGCAAGCTGTCCACGGTCTCGCGCACCGATCCAGCCGGGTCGCGCGAGGTGACCGCGCAGAACTGCGACCGCGTCTACGAGGCCGCCGGCACGATCTCCTGCCTGCGGCCGGTCGGCGCGCTGAAGGCCGGTGAGCTCGCGGTGCTCGACCGCGACCTCAAGGAGCTGAAGACCGTGCCGCTGACCGGTTTCCCGAACCGCACGCGGGTGTCGGCGAGCGGCCGGATGGTGGCGTGGACGTTGTTCGTCGACGGGCATTCCTACGCCGCCAACGGGTTCTCCACGAGCACAGGCATCCTCGACACGAAGACCGGCGCGCTCGTCACGTCGCTGGAGGAGTTCACCGTCGAGGGCATGCCGCAACGCCCGGTCGACACGAACTACTGGGGCGTCACGTTCACCGCCGACGACAACCGCTTCTACGCCACCATGTCCACCGGCGGCCACCGCTACCTGCTCGAAGGCGACTTCGCGGCACGCACGGTGAAGCCGCTGAACGACTTCGACAACGTCGAGTGCCCGTCACTGTCCCCGGACGGCACCCGGATCGCCTACAAGAAGGCGGTCGAGGGCGACCCGCAGCAGGGCTGGCGCGTCTCGGTGCTCGACCTGGCCACCCGCGGGATCACCGAACTGGCCGAGACGCGCAGCGTCGACGACCAGCCCGCGTGGGTCGACGACAGGACCGTGGCGTACTCGATCCAGCGCGAGGACGGCCTGAACGACGTGTGGTCGGTGCCGGCCGACGGCAGCGGCACCCCGGCGGTCCTGGTACCCGAGGCCAGCTCACCCGCGCCGATCAGCTGAGAGGATCAGGCAAGAGGGCGGCAGCATCGATCTCCCACCTTCGCAGTTCAGGCGGTTGTATTGAGTCATCGCCAGAACGACGAGAGGTAGGAACAGATGAGCGTCCAGCACGGCTTCCACGCCACCCTGACCGCCCGGTCCGGCAAGGGCGACGAGGTGATCGAGTTCCTGCTCGACGCGCCGTCGCTGACCAACGACGACTGCGTGGTCTTCCTGGTCGGCCGCTCGACCACGAACCCGGACGTCGTCTACGTGACCGAGGGCTGGACGACGGCCGAGGCGCACAGCACGTTCTTCGCGAGCGAGGAAGCGCAGGCGCTGGTCGCGAAGCTGGGGACGTTGCTCGACGGCGAGTCCAGCTACCTGGACGAGCTGCCCGTCGGCGGCAAGGCGGCGTTCTGATGACCCTCGACCCCGAACTCCGCACGCTGCTCGCCGACATGCCGTTGTCGACCGAGCTGAGCTTCGAAATGCTCCAGCAGATCCGCCAGATGCCGTCCCCGCCGTTCACGACCGACGCCGAACGGGAGGACGTCACCCTCGGCGAGATCGGGCTGACCGTGTTCCGCCCCAGGGGAATCACGCCGACCGCGTGCGTCTACTGGATCCACGGCGGCGGCATGGTGATGGGCGACCGGTTCTCGCAGATCGACATCCCCTTGCAGTGGCTCGCGGAGCTCGGCGTCGCCGTGGTCACCGTCGAGCACCGGCTCGCCCCGGAGGCGACCGGCAGCACGCTCGTCGACGACTGCTACCGCGGTCTGGTGTGGACGGCCGAGCACTTCGGCGCCGGGAAGCTCGTCGTGGCGGGCATCAGCGCGGGTGGCGGACTCGCCGCCGGGGTCACGTTGATGGCCCGCGACCTCGGTGGTCCGGAGATCGCCGCGCAGGTGCTGATCTGCCCGATGCTGGACCACCGCAACGATTCCACGTCGAGCAGGCAGCACTCCGGCACACCGGGCGTGTGGACGCGGGAGATGAACGAGTTCGGCTGGCGCGCCGTGCTCGGTGACCGCACGACCGTTTCCCGTTACGTGTCACCGGCTCTGGCCGACGACCTGGCGGGGCTGCCCGCCACCTACGTCGACACCGGTACCGCGGAGGTGTTCCGGGACGAGGACGTCGCCTACGCCTCACGCATCTGGGCTGCGGGCGGGGACGCGGAACTGCACACCTGGGCAGGCGGGTTCCACGGGTTCGACGCGATCTTCCCGGAGGCCGCGCTGTCCGTGCGGGCGCGGCGCACCCGCACGGACTGGCTCGCGGCAAAACTCATTTAGGCCGGCAACGGCCTCATGCGGTCCGGCATGTGAGCTCGAAGCGCGGTGGACAACGTGGCCACCTCTTCGGCGTCCAGCAGAACGGACCCGGTCTGGCACTTCAGCACCGCTTCACCGGTGCGCTGGTCGGGCACGAACGTCAGTGCCACGTCCGGCACCGAGCAGGACTCGACCTGTCGAATGGCTTCCAGCAACTCCGACACCCGCTCGTACCCCAGCCGCGCGTTCCAGCTCAGCGCGGCCGGGGGACGGACGAATAACCGGAGCCCTCCGGCGGATCGGCGGACCTCGACGCACGACAACACCGTTCACAACCTCCTCAGGGCTCAACCCCGAGACTAGTCAGAGATCGCGACAGTCAGGGTCGAGCATCACCCGTTCGGTTCATTGGTAGCACGGCTTCTCGAACTTGAAATCCTTGGCCGTTGAACCGGTAAAGAAGTCCTCTACCAGGGAAACTCCGGTCGGGGACGCGTCATCGGGCCGGTAGATGAGTGACTGACGGAACAGTGCGTCCTGGGGCGAAGCGGAGAAATTGCCTGCACCCGAAGGGAGCATCCCCTCGTAGTCCACAGAGGTGAGTTGTTTCACAGCGTTCAGCACACCGGCCCGCGTCAGGTCCTTGTTGGACGCCGCCTTCTCGAGCGCCGCCTTGAGCGGGTAGGCCCACACCCAACCGGCCGTGTAGCCGTCGTTCGGCGTCACGCCCGGCAGCGCCGCCCGCATCGCGGTGTGGCCGACGGACTCGGTGCTCCACGACTTCCACGGCGCCGACTGCATGTACAGCGCCTTGATCGCGGGCGCGGCCGGCGACTTCAGCAGACCGGGGTTCCACGTCGGCGAGGTGCCGATGAACCGGCCCTTGAAGCCACGCGCGGCGGCCTGGCCGATGATCACGGCCGCGTCCGTCGGGCCGGTCGTCAGCACGACCAGGTCCGGGTTCTTCGACACCACCGCGTCGATCGCGCCGCCCTGGTTGTCCTGGCCCGCCTGGGTGGTGACGTTCTCGAACGTCAGCCCGCGCTTCTCCGCCGCGATCTTCGCGCCGGCCGCCGCGTCGTCGCCGTAGTCACCGGCGTTGTGCACGGCCATCACGGACTTCACGCCCATCTTCTCGACGGCGTAGTCGACGGTGTTCATCGACTCGACGCAGTAGTTCGCGCCGGACTCCAGCACGCCGTCCTCGAGGCCCCACAACGAGGTCCACGACGCCGGCACCGCGACCATCTTGGTGTTCTTCATGTCCGGCAGGATCGCGGCGGTCGTCGGCGAGCCCAGGGTCTGGGTCAGCGCCAGCACGTTGCCCTTGATCTCCTGGTAGACCTGGTTGTGGATCTGCGGGTTGTACTTGTTGTCCTTGACGTACTTGGTGACGTCGATCTCGTAGCCGCCGATGCCGCCCTTGTCGTTGACGCGCTTCCAGAACGCCTTCTGCGAGTCCGTGATCGGCACGGCCAGCGTCTTGAACGGGCCCTCGGTGAGGTCCGAGATGGTGCCCAGGTAGATGCAGCCCTTGGCCTTGTCGACGGCGTTCGGGCACGCCTCCGACGTCACGCCGACGTCGACCTTGATGCCACCCGCGCCCTCCTGCGGCGCCGCGCCGTCCCCTCCTCGGCACGATGCCAGGGCTAACGCCCCCACGAAAATTACCGCGACTCTCTTACCATGCATGGGGAATCTCCTCAGTACGAGAACGGCCAGGTGCGCCAGTAGTTGCGGACGCGGACCCAGATGCCGAACAACCCGCGTGGCTCGACGATGAGGAACACGATGATGAGCACGCCGTAGAGCACGGCCTCCACCTGGAAGACCGTGATCACGCCGGTCGCGTCACCACTGATGAACGGCAGCACCGTGGGCAGTTCCCTGGTGATGCGTGGCAGCAGAGTGATGAAGAGCGCGCCCATGATCGCTCCGGAGATGGTGCCCGCGCCGCCGATGAGCACCATCGCGATGTACTGCACTGACAACAACAGGTTGAACGAGCCGGGATCGAAGAACCCGTTCACCACGAACAACAACGCGCCCGCGACACCCGCGTAGAACGAGGACACCGCGAACGCGAGCACCTTGTACTTCGTCAGGTCCACGCCGATCACCGACGCGGCCAGGTCCCGGTCGCGCACCGCCGCGAACGCCCGCCCGACCCTCGACCTGACCAGGTTGCGGGCCAGCACGCCGAAGATCACCAGCAGCACGAACATCAGCAGGTAGAGCATCTGCGCCGCCGTGAACACCGAGTTGCTCTGGTCCAGCCGCACCCCGAACAGCTCGGGGACCGCCGCCGGCCGCCCGATGCCGGGACCGCCGGTGAGCGAGGTCCACTCCTTGAAGACGTGCTCGCCCAGGAAGACGAGGCCCAGAGTCACGATCGCGAGGTAGAGACCGCGCAACCGCACCGCCACCGGCGCCACCAGCACACCGAAGAACGCGGCCACCAGACCTGCGGCCAGCAGCCAGATCGGCAACGAGGTGATGCCGAACCCGATCACCCGTCCCGTCTCGGGACCGGACAACGCCGCGGCCGTGTAGGCGCCGATCGCGAGGAAGAACGCGTGGCCCAGCGAGACCTGGCCCGCGTAGCCCGTGACGATGTTCAGGCCGATCGCGCCGATCGCCGCCACGAACCCCGTCGCCAGCAACTGGAGCAGATCGTCGGTGATCATGAACGGCATGATGAGCGCGAACACGACGAGCCCGCCCGTCCACGCGCGCTTGGGACGCGTGTTCAGGAACGCCATGTCCTGCCCGTACGAGGTGTACAGCTCTGGACGACCCTTCACAGCCGTTCGACCTCCTTCTTGCCGAACAGTCCGTACGGTCTGACGAGCAACACGAGCAGCATCAACGCGTACGGCGCGACCAGCCCGAAGTTCGGTCCAAGCCACGGCGCGAAGTCGTTCTGGTAGGTGCCGAAGAGCGACTCGACGACCCCGACCGTGAGCCCGCCGACGACAGCCCCGCCCAACGACTCCAGGCCGCCGATGATGATGGCGGGCAACGCTTTCAGCGCCACGATCCAGAGCTGCTGGTCGACGCCCGCGCCCGTCGCGACGAACACCCCGGCCAGTGCGGCGAGCCCGCCCGCCAGCGCCCACGACAACGCGAACACCGACCCGACCGAAACACCCTGTGCCAAAGCCACTTCCTGGTCGTACGCGACGGCCCGCATGGCCAGGCCGATGCGCGAGTACCGGAAGAACAGGAACAGCGCGGCCGTCACGACCGCGGTCGTCGCGATCATGACCAGGTACCGCTGCTGCACCTCGGCGCCGAGGAAGCTCACCGTGTTCAGGCCCCACGGGTCGCCGACCTGCCGCACGTCGAGGCCGATGAACGCGTTGGTGACGACCCTGACCACGACGTCCACGCCGATGGTGATGATCGCGACCACGAACACCGGCTTGCCGACCATCGGCCGCAGCACCGTGCGTTCGACGCCCAAAGCCAGCACCGCGATCACCACGGCGGCCACGACCACCGCGCCCAGGAACGTCACCGCGGGCGAGAGGTACGAGACCAGCACTGCACCGGCCAGCATGAACGCCGGCTGCGCGAAGCTGATCACCTGCGTCGACTTGTAGATGATCACGAAGCCGAGCGCGAGCAGCGAGTAGATCGACCCGGTGCCGAGACCCCGGATCAACGACTGGAGAAACTCATCCATACATGCTCTCCACGAGGTCGTCGAACATCTTGCCCAGCGCGGATCTCTTCACCTTCTGCGTCGCGGTCAGCTCGCCGTCCTCGTGGTCGAGCTCCTTGGGGAACATCCGGAACTTCTTGATCTGCTCGACCTGGGCGAACTTGCCGTTCGTCTCGGTCACGATCTTCTGCACCAGTTCCAGGACCTCGGCCTTCTCCGACAGGTCGCGGTAGGTGGTGTAGGTGATCTTGCGTTGCTGCGCCCAGTGGCCGACGGTCTCGTACTCGATGCCGATCAGCGCCACGAGGTACGCGCGCTGGTCGCCGATGACGACCGCCTCCTTGATGTACGGGGAGGTCTTGAGGGCGTTCTCCAGCTCGGACGGCGCGATGTTCTTGCCGCCCGCGGTGATGATGATGTCCTTCATCCGGTCGGTGATCTTCACGTGCGTGCCGTCGACCCACTCGCCGACGTCGCCGGTGTGCAGCCAGCCGTCGCTCATGACCCGTTGCGTCGCCTCGGGGTCCTGCCAGTAGCCGGCGAACGTGCCGCCGTGCCTGGTGAGCACCTCGCCGGTCTCGTCGTCGATCCGCAGTTCGGTGCCCGGCTGAGGTTCGCCGACGGTGCCGAGCTTGACCCGGCCGGGGCGGTTTCCGGTGGCCACGGCGGTGTTCTCGGTCATGCCGTAGACCTCGTGCATCGGCACCCCGATGCCCATGAAGAACTTCAGCACGTCCGGGGCGATCGGCGCGGCACCCGAGGCGGCGTAGCGGACGTGCCGCATGCCGATGCGGGCTTTGAGGGCGCGGAAGCAGAACAGCCAGCCCAGCGCGTAGACCATCCGGCTCTGCGCGGTGTGCTTGCCGCCGGTCTGCACCAGCGTCTCGCCGATGCTTTCGGCCCTGCTGAGCCAGAACCGCGTGGTCGTGCGCTTGGTCCAGGACGCGCTGGAGACGCCGATCTTGACGCCCGCCAGCACCTTCTCCCAGATCCGGGGGACGCCGAACAGGATCGTCGGCTGCACCTCGCGCAGGTTCGCCTGCACCGTCTCGATCGACTCGGCGAAGTGGACGCGCACGCCGCTCGCCGCGCTGAACCACGTCGTGAAGATGCGCTCGGCGACGTGGCACAACGGCAGGTACGACAGCGTGACGTCGGCGGAGGACGGCGGTGGCGAAGTGAAACCGCCGCCCTCCACCAGCACGTGGACGGCGAACTCCACGTTGGCCACGGTGAGCATCGCGCCCTTGGGAGGCCCGGTGGTTCCGGACGTGTAAATCAACGTCATGACGTCTTCCGGTGCGGTCGCCGCCATCCGCTCGGCGAGTTCGGTGCCGAACTCGTCGCGGTGGGCGGCACCGAGTGCCAGGAAGTCGTCCCAGGCCATCAGCTTCGGGTTGTCGTAGCGGCCCTTGATGCCCCGAGGTTCGAGGTAGACGATCCATTCCAGGTCGGGTGTGTCCTCCAGCACCAGCAACGCCTTGTCGACCTGTTCCTGGTCCTCGGCGATCAGGATGCGCGTGCCGGAGTGCGACAGGAGGTAGGCGACCTCGGAGGCGGGGTTCGTCGGGTAGAGGCCGACGGTGATGCCTCGCGCGGCGACGATGCCCAGGTCGGCGTAGAGCCACTCGCGGCGGTTCTCGGCGTGGATCGCGACGCGTTCGCCCGGTTGGAGTCCCAGCGCCAGCAGGGCGTGCCCGACGAGTTCGACGTTCGCCCAGTAGCAGGACCAGGTGACCTCCTGCCAGATGCCGAAGTCCTTGGCACGTAAGGCGACCTGGTCAGGTGTGCTCTCGGCGCGGTCTCGCACGCGCGTGACGACTGTTGTTGTCATGGCGTCACGCTCTTGTGCTGCTCGCCGAGGTAGGCGCGGATGACGTCCGGATCCTGTTGCACCTCAGCGGGTGTGCCGGTGCGGATCGGGCGGCCGAAGTCCATGACCATCACGCGGTCGGCGAGGTCCATGACCAGGCCCATGTCGTGCTCCACCATGATCATCGGGATGTTCAGCTCCTCCCGGACGTCGAGGATGAACCGCGCCATGTCCTCGGTCTCCTCGACGTTCATGCCGGCGACCGGCTCGTCGAGCAGCAGCAGCTTGGGTTCCATGGCGAGCGCGCGGCCCAGTTCGACGCGCTTCTGCACGCCGTAGGGCAGCAGGCCCACCGGGAACCGGCGCCACTGCTCCAGTTCCAGGAAGTCGATGACGTCCTCGACCGCGGCCCGGTTCTTGAGCTCCTCGTTTCTGGCTTTGCCGAGCCAGACGAACGCCGACAGCGCGCCGTACCGCATGTGGTTGTGGCGCCCCAGCATCAGGTTGTCGACGACCGTGAGGTGCGAGAACAGCTCGATGTTCTGGAACGTGCGGGCCATGCCGCGGGCGGCGATCTTGTGCGGGCGCATGCCGACCAGGTCGTCGCCGTGGAACCGCACGGTGCCGCGTTGCGGCCGGTAGACGCCGCTCAGGACGTTGAAGATGGACGTCTTGCCGGCGCCGTTCGGGCCGATGATGGCGAAGAGCTCGCCTTCCCCGACGCTGAACGACACGGTGTCGACGGCCACCACGCCGTCGAACGCGAGCCGGATCTCGGTGACTTCCAGAACGCTCAAGACAACCACCGCTTCCTGCGCTTGTAGTGCTTGACCGCACGGAACGAGGAGGTGCCGAGACCGAGGTAGAACTCGCGGATGTCGTCGTCGGCGAGGAGTGCGTCCGCCGGCTTGTCCATGACGACCTTGCCGGTCTCGAGGACGTAGCCGTGGTCGGCGATGGAGAGCGCCATGCTGGCGTTCTGCTCGACCAGCAGGACCGTGGTGCCCTGTTCGTTGATCTTCACGACGAGGTCGCGGATCTGCTGCACGAGCAGCGGCGCGAGGCCGAGGCTGGGTTCGTCCAGCAGCAGGTAGGACGGTTCCGACATCAGCGCCCGGCCGATCGAGAGCATCTGCTGCTCGCCGCCGGACAGGTAGCCCGCGCTCTGTCTTCGCCTTTCTTGAAGGCGGGGAAACAGCTCGTAGCAGCGTTCGAGGTTGTGGCCGATCCGCTTCGGCCTGGCGTGCCCGCCGACCTTGAGGTTCTCCTCGACCGTGAGCTCCGAGAGGATCCGGCGGCCCTCCAGTGCCTGCTTGATGCCGCGGTCCGCGATCTTCGCCGGTGAGAGGCGGTGGATCGGTTCACCGTCGAGGGTGATCGAGCCCTTGGTGACCTTGCCGTCGTGCACGTCGAGGAGCCCGCTGAAGGCGCGCATCAACGTCGTTTTGCCTGCTCCGTTGGCACCCAGGAGTGCCACGACCTTGCCTCGGGGCACCTTCAGGCTCACGCCCCTGAGCACCAGCATCACGTCGTCGTAGACAACCTCGAGGTTGTTCGCTTCGAGCACCAGCGCCTCCTCGTTGGGGCGTGTGACATACCGCGCAGTATGCCGCTCGTGAGACTTGGATCACAGAGCGGTTTGACCACTGTGGGCGATTTCGTGATGTGCAGATCGCGATTGACGCACCACGCAGCGTGACTGTCCTCAATGGACATATGTCGGATGTGTAACGGCGCGTGACGCGGGTACTCACCTTCCGACACCAAGATGAAGGAGGAGGTTTCGTGACCACCATTGAGAAGTCGGTGGACGTCCTCGTGCCGGTGAGCACCGCTTACAACCAGTGGACGCAGTTCGAATCCTTCCCGGCGTTCATGGACGGCGTCGAGAAGATCGACCAGCTCACGCCGACGAGGACGCACTGGACCACGAAGATCGGCGGCGTCATCCGCGAGTTCGACGCCGAGATCACCGAGCAGCACCCGGACGAGCGGGTCGCCTGGACCACGGTCGACGGCGCGCCGCAGGGTGGCGTGGTCACGTTCCACCGGCTCGACAACGAGACCACGCGGGTGCACGTCCAGATGGAGTACCACCCGGAGACCTTCACCGAGAAGGCGGGCGCGGCGCTCGGCGTCGTCGGCCACCGGGTCGAGGGCGACCTCAAGCGGTTCAAGGAGTTCATCGAGAACCGCGGTGTGGAGACCGGCGCGTGGCGCGGCGACGTGACGCCGCCGCCCCAGGTCTGATCGCGGTGCAAGTTGACGCCGGACCAGCACGCGGCGTTCGAGGAACTCGCCCGCACCGCCCGTGACTCGCCGCGTTACTACGTGATGCGGGACCGGCTGGTGCGCGAGTACCTCCCCCTCGCCCGGCACATAGCCCGCCGCTTCAGCGAACGCGGCGAGCCCATGGAAGACCTCGCTCAGGTGGCGGCGGTCGGCCTCATCAACGCCATCGACCGGTTCGACGTCGGCCGGCAGACGGACTTCCTGTCCTACGCCGTGCCGACGATCACCGGCGAGGTGCGGCGCCACTTCCGCGACCAGTGCTGGGCCGTGCGCGTGCCCCGCAGGTTGAAGGAGCTGTGCGACTCGATCGACGGAGCCACCGCCGAACTGTCGCACCGCACCGGGCGATCTCCCACTCCCTCCGAGATCGCCCGGCACCTGCGGATCCCGCTCACCGACGTCTACGAGGGCCTGCGCATCGAGAAGAACATCGCCTTCGCGCCGTTGGAAGACCTGGCGACCTCCACCGTCGACGACCCGGCGCTGGAAGGCGTGGAGATCCACGAGGCCCTGCAGCCGATGCTGCGGGGCCTCCCCCGCCGCGAGCGCACGATCGTCGTCCTGCGCTTCTTCGACCACCTCACCCAGACCGAGATAGCCCGCCGCGTGGGCATCTCCCAGATGCACGTGTCCCGCCTGCTCACCAAGTCGCTGGAGCAACTCCGGCACGACTTGCTGGCGGAGGAGTGAAATGAGCGAGCGGGAATGTCCGGTTCTGGCGATACTGCTCTCATGAACCGGTTGCGGTGGCCCCAGAAGCTGGCGATCAGCACCGGCGCGCTGCTCGTCGTCTGGGGCGTGGCGGGCTTCGTCGTCACCGGCTTCGCGCCGTTCGCGAGCGAGGCCGACACCTGGATCCTCGGCCTGCGCGTGAACCCGCTGCAGAACCTGATCCACGTGGTGTTCGGCGCGGCGCTGCTGGCGTCTTATGCCCGCTTGAAGGCTTTGAGCAGCACCGGGCTGCTGCTCGCGATGCTGTTCCTCGTGATGTTCGGGCTGGGGCTCGCGCGGTATGACGAACAGGTCGTGAACTTCCTGAACGTCAACCCCGGGTCGAACGCGCTGCACTTCCTCGCCGGGTTCGCGTGCCTGGCGGCGGCGCAGGGGGCCGCGTGGTGCCGTCAGTGCGACAAGGCCCCGGTGGTCAAGCCGGCCTGAGGAGTCTCAGCACGGCGCGTTCCGGCTCGCGACAGCCGGGGTGTTGCCGAGGTTCTCGGCGACCTCCTTCATGACCTTGCTGACCGCTCGTCGGGACGGCTTGGGCTGCCGCGCGAACGCCTGGGCGGCGAAGACCGTGGCGTGCCAGGTGCGGAGGTCCTTGGCGCTGTACTCGTCGCCGACGAGGTCGCGGAAGCGGTCGTTGACGTCGTCGGCGGTGAGGTCGAAGACGCGGTCGTTCGCGGCCCTGCCCTTGAGCAGTGGCTTGAGGGCCTTGGCGAGGCGGGCGTCGGTGACCGCGAGGTGCTCGCGCAGCAGGGTCGTGACGCCGTGCGTGCCGTTCTCCTCCACGTACTGCTCGTGGCCCACGCGGAAGACGCCCAGGTCGAGCATCCTCAGCGCGGTGGCGAGGGCTCTCTTGCGGCCGCGCGACTTCATGTCGTGCTCCACCTGGTCGCGGAACGCTTTGAGCTTCGGGGCGAGCTTGAGGACGCGGTCGAACTTCTCGGCGTCGCGGTCGGTGCGCCACTGGTCGTGGTAGAGGTACTGGCGCCTGCCCGCGTCGTCGTAGCCGAGGGCCTGGATGTGGCCGTCGGGGTGCGCGCAGATCCACACCTGCTGCCACGCGGGTGGGATGACCAGTGCTTTCACCCTCTTCGTGGCGTCGGCGGGCAGTGCTTTGCCGTGCTCGTCCAGGTAGCGGAAGCCGGTGCCGTGCCGCCGTCTGGTCCAGCCCGGTCCGGCCGGATCGCTGCGTTTCAGTCTCAAGTGGTCACTCCGAGATTGATCTCCGTGGAACACGGGTACCCGCTCGCCGATGAGTCACTACACGGTCGGTGTGGAGCAGGAGTTCCTGCTCGTGGACCCCGAGTCGCGGCGGCCGGTAGCGCTGGCGCCGCGCGTGCGGGAGATCTCGCGCGCGCCCGGCGACCTCGACGTGCAGGGTGAGCTCACGCCGTTCCAGATCGAGATCGCCACCGGGGTCACGTCGTCGTTCGAGGAGATGTCCGAGCAGGTGCGGCTGGGGCGCCGGGTGCTCGTGGACGCCGCTCTCGAGGCCGGGTGCCGACTCGTGGCCACGGGCATGCCGCCGATCGGCGAGGCCGGTCCGCCTCCCGGATCGGATGACCCCCGCTATCACCGGATCGAGTACTCCCACCGAAGACTCGTGACCGGAACGGGTGCGTGCGGACTCCACGTCCACGTCGGGGTTTCGTCCGTGAACGAAGCGTTGTCCGCGTCGAACAAGCTCCGGGTATGGCTGCCGACGTTGCTGGCGTTGAGCGCGAACTCTCCCTACTACCAGGGGGAGGACACCGGTTATGCGAGCTGGCGGTCGATGGTGTGGTCGCGCTGGCCGGTGAGCGGGCCGCCGCCGTTCTGGCGCGGGCCCGCCGACTACGACCGGACCGTGCAGGCGCTGATCAGCTCGGAAGCGTTGATGGACAGGGCGATGGTGTACTGGGACGTCCGCCCATCGGCTGATCATCCGACGGTTGAGGTGCGCGTCGCGGACATTCCGCAGCTGGCAACGGAAGTCGCGGTTCTCGCGGAGCTGATCCGGGCCCTCGTCGTGACGGAACCCTCCGAAGGGCGGGTGGACGATTCCGTGCTGCGGGCGGCATATTGGCGGGCGTCGCGCGACGGGGTCGACGGACTGGCCGCCGATCCACACACCGGAAAACTCTCCCCCGCGTTCGACCGGGCAGTGTCGCTCGTAGAGCACGTCGAGGTCGCGCTGCGCGATCGTGGCACTCTGTCTACTGTGGAGCAGCAGTTGGACTGGTTGCGCCACAACGGCTGCGGTGCCGCTCGGCAACGACGCTGCCCGGACCCCGAGTCCCTTGTGGACATGCTGATCGCCCGAACGCGTGAGGAAACCTGATGCGCCTCCCCGCTCCCCGCGGCCACATGAGCTCAGCCCTGGTCGCGGCGCTGCGCCTGCCTCCCCCGCCCCGGCCGGCGCTGCTCGTCAGCGGCGGCACCAGGGACGCCTGGCAGGACGACGACCTGCAGCTGTCGCTGTGGATCTGCTACGAGCTGCGCACCAGCGGGTTCGACGACGCCGCCGCAGGCTGGGACGAACACCCGGCCCTGACCCAGTTCCACGCGGCGCTGGAAGCCCGCTGGGAGGAGGCGCTGAGGTCGCTGACCGAGGCCACCTCCCCCGCCGCTTTGAGCGCCGAGGGGCTGGCCGAACTGCGCAAGCACCACGCGTTCTGGCAACCGCGCCGCGAGATGCGCTCGGTGCTGCGCGACCTCCACGGCGACGCGTACGGCACCCGCTCCGAACGCACCCACTCGGTGCTGTTCTCCGTGACGCTTCGCGACCTCGTCCCGGCCGCCGGCGTAGACGAAATGCCCGCCCCGACCCTCGCCCTGGTGAACGCGCTGGCGCTGTTCGGCCAGCACCGCCGCCTGGTCGGCGCACTCGTAGGCTTCCTGACCGCCGTCGACACCATCGGCGGCGACCCGTTCGCCCAACTGCTGCCCGTCCAGTGCCCGCCGGAGGACGTCCGCCTCGGCTTCACCGCGTGCCACGAACTGCACGCCCGCCTCACCCAGCACGTGCAGTCGTCGCTGCTCGCGGGCCGCACGTCACTGAGGGGGCGTTGGATGGCCCCGCAGCCCCGCGTTAACGTGGGGTGCTGACATTCTCTTGAAGGGAGACAGCGTGCCCGACCCCTCCGCCCTGGCCACCGTGGTCGCAGACCGGATCGCGCCCGACGTCGTCGTGCTGCACGCGTCCGGCGAGTTCGACACCACGTCCAGCGGTGAGCTCACCGGGCCGCTCGAAGAGCACGTGACGGAGGGCCTGCGGGCGGTCGTCGTGGACCTCGGCGGGGTGCGGTTCCTCGGCTCGGCCGGGTTGGAAGCGCTGGTGCTGGGGCAGCAGCGGGCCGCCAAGGCCGGGGTCGAGTTCGTGGTGGTCGCTTCTACGCGGGCGGCGTTGCGGCCGATCGAGGCGACGGGGCTGGACCTGGTGTTCACGATCCTGGGGTCGGTGGACGAGGCGGCTGCTCGCTACTCGTCCTGACCAGCGGAAACCACTCGCCGTCGCCCTCGGGGTCGGCGCCGAGGTGCCAGCCGGGTGGCAACGACGTTCTCTCGTGCCGACGGACCCGCGCGCCATCGAGAAGGACCTCGCCACCGAAGTCCTCGTCCCTGAAGATCACGGCGTCTCCGAACGACGCATTGCGGAAGTCGGCTACGTCGGCGAACGAAGTCTCGAAGAAGAGCACTGGAAGGCCGCTGAACCACGTGTCGTGGAGTTGAGCGTCGGCACGAAACCTCGTCGCGGTGAAGGAAGCGCCTGACTCGAACGACGACTCGTAAAAGTTGACCGTGCTTTCAAACGTTGTTCCAGCGAATCTGGCGTGACCCGAGAACTTGACGGACGACAAGTAGGTGTAGCCGACGAACGAAGCCCTGTCGAACACGGCTCTGCCGAACCTGCAGTCGATCATGATGACGTCGAACAGAACGGCGCCGGTCAGGTCGATGTCGTGCTCGCCCCAGTACTCCGGGTCTTCGACCTCGTCACGCGGACGCGCATGGGCGATCAGGATGCGTTGCGCGGTGAGCCGCACGTCCTTCTCCTGACGTGCCTCGACCAGCGCCGCACCTCCGCTCGGCCCCTCCGGCCGCCGAATGCCCGCCCGCAGCCGCGAGTTCCGCAGCAACGGCCGCGCCACCCGGCTCGCCGAGCCCGACTCCGGCGGAGGCGTGTACGGCTGCCGCAGGTAGGCGCAAAGCACGTTGACGATCGTGCGTCGCTGGTCCGGCTGTTGCTGCCCAAGGCGTTCCAACGCGTACAGCCCGCCCAGCCGCACCGGCGCCTTCTCGTCACCGAGCTGCTGCACGGCCTTGGTATACAGCTCGGTGATCCGCCGCGCCTCCGCGTCGGCGTTGGTGTCGGCCTGCGCCTCCTCCTGAGTGCGCTGCCGCCGCGCCGCCAGGTAGAGCGTGAACAACCCGCCGCCGCCCAGCGCGATCCCCGACGCCACCTTCACCACGTCGAGCTGCGCCAGCGTGCGCTTCTCCTGGTCGTTCCAAGCCTGGTGGTCCACCCACGTCCACAGGCCGCACCCCACCCCGGCCGTCAGCAGCAGGATCGCCGCCGAGACCAGCGGCATCGTCCAGGGCGACATCGGCTTCTTGGCCTTCACGCCCTGCAAGTCGCACCACGGCCCGGAAGCGCTACACGGCCTCGAAGTAGGCGCCCGACGGTCCGTCCGGCCCGAGCTGCGCCGTCCGCGCGATCACCGCGGCGTCCGGCCCGGCGCCGTTGATGCGCAGCCGCGGGAACGTGCTCGCGTACCGCACGGCCACGAGGGTGGCGACGGCCCTGGCCAGCGCGTCGTGCCCGGTGATCACCACGACCGGCGTGGCCGACCGTTCCAACGCCGGCAGGTGCGACTGCAGGACGCGCACCACGTCGATGAGCGCGCTCTCGAACTCCCGAGGGGCGCCGGCGTCGATGATCAGCACGTCCAGGTCCGGCCCGGTGGAGATGGTGTGCCCGGCCGCGGTGAGCAGGGCGGAGGTCTCGCGTGCGAGGGCCTCGTCCGCGCCGGTGATCAGCACAGCAGCCACGCCGCCCACGCTAGTCCTGACCGATGTCCTCGTACCAGAGCTCGGGGCGGTCGGCGATGAACGTGGTCATCAGCTCGATCAAAGAAGGGTCCTCGACGACGGTGATGCCCACGCCGTGTTCGGCCAGCCAGTCGTGGCCTCCAACGAACGTCGTGGCCTCGCCGATCAGGACGTGCGAGATGCCGAACTGGCGGACCAGGCCGCTGCAGTACCAGCACGGCGACAACGTCGTGACCATCGTCGTGCCGCGGTAGCTGCGCTGGCGGCCCGCGTTGCGGAAGGCCGAGGTCTCGGCGTGCATGGAGGCGTCGCCGTCCTGCACTCGCCGGTTGTGGCCCCTGCCCAGCAGACGGCCGTCGCCGCCGAAGAGGGCCGCGCCGATGGGGATTCCGCCTTCGGCGAGTCCCATCCGCGCCTCTTCGACGGCGACGGCCAGCATTTCCTCAGCTGTCATGCACTGCAAACTACTTGGTCTTGAACAACTTCACCGTCATCGACGTGCCGGACTGCCGCAGCACGCGCAGACCGACGCCCACGGCGGGCAGCTTGACGCCCGCGTTCGGCTGCTCGGCGTACCAGAACTGCTTGGTGTCGTCGAACGTCGGCTGAGCCGCGGCACCGCGGACGTAGGACGCCTTGCCGTTGACGTGCAACGTGAAGGAGTCCGACTTCTGCAGGCCGAACGGCGCGTCGTAGCCGCTGACGGTCGGCGACCAGCGCTGGCCCTCCAGGTTGTACAGAGGCGCCGGGTTGGCGTCGATCGGCAGGATCAGGCCCTCACCGGGGTGCTCGCTGACGTTGTTGTCGAGGAACGAGGTGTTCCACAACGACACCAGCAGGCCGTCCTGGTACGGGAAGTGCTCCACGAAGTCGGGCTTGTCCGGGAAGCTGAAGCGGTACGGGCCGGTCTGGTTGTACTTGCCGTACGACTCGTACGTGCGGTTCGACGCGATGTAGAACTGGTCGAACGCCTTCGTCTCCTTGCCCTCGGTCGTGCGGAAGCCACGGGTGGTCCACACGCCCGCGGTCTCGCCGCCGTCGGTCAGCACCGCGGAACCGTCGGCGGTGACCACGATCTGGTCGGCGAAGAAGCCCTGCAACGCCAGCGCGCCGTCGGTGCGGTAGGCGAAGCGCAGCTTCGTGTTCTTGCCGGCGTACGCGTCGAGGTTCACGTTCACGTCGACCCACTGGCCGCCGGACGAGCTGGAGATCGCGGGCGAGTCGCCGGAGTCGCGGGCGAACGGGACGCCGCCGGCGGTGCCGTCGAGCTGCGTCCAGCTGCCGTCCTCATTGGACGCTTCGACGTAGAGGTAGTCGTAGTCGGCCTCGATGTCGAAGCGGGCCTTCAGCGTCAGCGACGCGGACGTCTTGCCGCGCAGGTCGAGAGGCGCGGTCATGGAGTGGTCGAGGTCGTTGCCCTTCTCGCTCCACCACATCTTGCTGCCCGCGAACGGGGCGCCGTAGTCGAAGTTCTTCGAGATGTCCGGCAGCACGACGACGAGGCCCTGGGCCTTGGCGCTGTTGTACTCGTGCGGGCCGAGCTCGAAGACGCGTTCCTGACCGGCGACCGCGACCTCGTAGTCGAGCCAGCCGAGCTGGAGCTTGTCCCACGCGGAGAACTCGTTGGCGCGCTCACCGGGGGCCTCGCCGGGCGCGTTGACCCGGTTCTGCGCCATGATCGACCACCAGTTGACGCCGTTCGTGCCGCCGTTGGTGTCGTAGTGGTCCGGCAGGCCGAGGTCGTGGCCGTACTCGTGCGCGAAGACGCTCACGCCGCCGTTCTCGGGCTGCACGGTGTAGTCGCCGACCCAGATGCCGGTGTCACCGATCTGCGCGCCGCCGAGCTTGTTGGTGCCGGGACCGGTCGTGTAGTTCTTGAACGCGTAGCCGCGGTGGCTCCACAGCGCGTCCTCGCCCTGCAACGGGTCACCGTCGGCCTGGTCGCCACCCGCGTGCACGATCTGGAAGTGGTCGATGTAGCCGTCGGGCTCGTTGAAGTCGCCGTCACCGTCGTAGTCGTAACGGTCCCAGACGTCGTACTCGGCCAGCGACGCCTTGATCTGCGCGTCGGTCTTGCCGGCGGCCTTCTGGTCGGCGACCCACTGCGTCACCGCGTCCTTGATGAGCTCACGCGAGTTGTTGCAGATGTTGTCGTTGCACGGGAAGCCGTTGCTGCGGCCGTAACGCGCCTCGTTGTACTTGACCTTCACCCAGTCCGTGACGAGACCGTTGACGGTGTAGCGGCCGGACGACTGCTTGTCGTAGAAGTTCGCGACCGAGTTGGCGTCCTTCTTGCGGCTGAAGTACAGGTCCTGGAAGTACTTCTGGCTGAAGTCGGAACGCCAGATCGTCGTGTTGTCGACGGCCCGGTTCGGCTCGGGGATCTGGTTGTGCGTCGGCCCGTCGAACCGCTGCGGCCCCGGCGTGCCCGGGTTCGTGTCGCGGTCGGGGTAGTCGGGGTGCCGCTCGTTGCCGAACTCCGTCAGGATCACGAAGATCTTGTCGGTCTTCTCCCGCTTGAGCTCGACGTACTGGTCCTTGTCCTTCTTCTTGCCGACCTTCGCGACGGTGCTGGTGCCCCGCTTCTCGGTCGTGGCCTGACCGGTCAGCACGTCGGCGAGCGCCTGCTGCTTCAACGCGCGGCGCTTCACCTCCAGCTCGTGCGGCTGCTCGTCGGACTGCCGCGTCTCCTGCACCTCGGGCTGCACGGGCGGCGTCGCGGTGGCCGGTGTGACCATGGCCGCGCTGATGAGCGCGAGCGCCGCTGCTCCCGCCAGAACTCTTCGCACTTGTGTTCCCTCCTCGGAAATCCCGAGGGGAACCTACGTTCGGGATCTGCGGCTCGACACGTCCGAAAGTCGGGTTCCCGCAACAGGTGTTGACCGATTGCCCGGTACGTCGGGAAAGTGGTGGATTCCGTTCCCCGACGTGTCGGGAGGTCGACTGTGTCGTCGATGCAAATCGGAGTGAGCAGGCCGCCGCTGGATGTCGCGGACCTGCCGGAACCGGAGAAGGTGTTCAAGGTCCGCAAGCTCGGGCCTGTCCAGGTGGTCCAGTTCGTGATCGGCCCGAGCCTCATCGCGCTCGGCATCTCGATCGGCAGCGGCGAGTGGTTGCTCGGCCCGCAGGCGGTCGGCAAGTTCGGCTTCGTCGGCATCGGCTGGGTGATCACGGTGTCGGCGTTGCTGCAGACGTTCTACAACGTGGAGATCGCCCGCTACGTCGTGGCGACGGGCGAGACCCCGGTCGTCGGCTGGGGCCGGGTGCCGCCGGGCTGGAAGTTCTGGGTACCGGTGTCACTGGCGGTGTTCTACTTCGCGTTCATCTTCGGCGGCTGGGCGGCGGGCGCCGGACAGGGGCTCTTCGCCCTGATCGCGGGCCGCGGCTACCGCCCTGACGAGATCGAGTACGTGCGGCTGCTCGCGATCGGGCTGCTCGTCGTGGTCTTCCTGATCACGGCGGGCGCCCGCAAGGTGTCGAGAGCGCTGGAGCTCACGAACTGGGTGCTCGTCGGCTCGCTGCTGCTGGTGCTGCTCGCGGTGACGATCGCGATCGTGCCGTTCTCCGTGTGGTGGGAGGGAGTGCGCGGCCTCGTGACCCCGGCCGCTCCTCCGGCCGGCATCACGGCGACGCAGCTCGGCGGCCTCGCCGGCTTCACCGCGCTCGCGTCCGGACTGAACTGGTACGCGATGAGCCACTACCGCGACAAGGGCTACGGCATGGGCCACCACGTCGGGTTCATCGCGGGCCTGCGCGGCGGCAAGCAGGAGCTGCGCCCGGTCGGCGTGACCTTTGTGGACACTCCGGCCAACGCCTCGCTGTGGCGACGCTGGTACCGGCTGCTGCTGATCGACCAGTGGGCGGTGTTCTTCGTCGGCGCGATGCTCGGCATGCTGCTCCCGACCGTGCTGATGGCGCACATCGTCGCGGTGTCCGGCCAGCAGCCGACAGCGGCGAACGTGCCGACGTTCTCCGCCGAACAGCTCGGGCTCTTGTACGGGCAGGGCATGTTCTACCTGATGCTCGTGGTCGGGGTGCTGGTGCTGTTCTCCACGCAGCTCGGCATCTTCGAGGCGCTGGTGCGCAACTTCACCGACGCCATGCACGCCGTGTCACCGCGGCTGCGGCGCCGGATCGAGGACGACCCGCGCCGGTTCTACTACCCGTTCATGCTGGTGGTGCTGGCGATCATCGCCGGCGCGCTGCACCTCGCGCTGCCCGTGGAGCTCGTGCAGATCTCGGCGAACATGTCGAACCTGGGCGCGCTGATGTTCCCGTTCGCGTTGATGTACCTGAACTCCCGGCTGCCGCAGCCGGCCCGGCCGCGGTGGTGGCACCACGTGATCCTGGTGCTGAACGTGGTGTTCTTCGGGTTCTTCTTCGTGAACTTCGTCTACGAGTTCTTCACGGGAGGGCCGCTGGTCAGGTTCTGACCCACACCTCGGCGGTCGCGATGGTGTGGCCCTCCACGCTGTTGAAGCCGTCCGCCTTGAACACGTCCATCACCGGCTGGCTCACGACGAGGCCGGTGCCCTTGTTGGCGAGCCCGAGGTCGTCCACCCCGGGCTCGCCGTGCACCTTGAGCCACACCAGGTCCGGCAGCACGCCGTCCGGGTTGAAGACGTGGTGCTGGTCGCTCGCCGTCACGAGCGCCTCGTCCAGCGAGAAGCCGGTGAAGCCCGCCTCGGTCAGGCGCTTGCCCGTCTCCCGCAGCACGAGGTACACCATGTGCCCCTTGACGACGCAGTCACCGAACCAGTCGGCCACCTCGTAGTGCACGCGGGTGACGACATCGTTCGCGCGGTCGATCTCGAACTCGTCGCCCCAGCTGCCCGCGACCTCGGGCCTGACCAAGTAGAACGTCATGCCCGCACTCTAGAACGCGGTGGATCAGCGCCCGGCGCTCACTTCGGCGGCAGCGCTTCCACGTAGTCGCGGCACCGCGCGATCCAGTCGTCGAGGGCCTCGTCCTCCGAGATCGCCTCGCCGTCCACCACGACCCAGCCCCGCATCGGCTTGCCGGTGAAGTCGAACACGCGCGTGCCCGGCAACCCCAGCGCCTCTTCCTGCGCCTCCGGGCCGACGCGGGCCAGCAGGTCCGAGCCCAGGGCTCCTACCAGCATGTTTCCCCGCCACATGAACACCAGCGTGCCGAACATCTTGCGAGTGCTGAGGTCCGGGAGGTCGCCGAGCGACTCGCCGAGACGGTGGGCCAGGCCCTCGTCGTACGCCATGCGCTGAATACTGTCTCAGCGAGTTGCCAGGCGCCTCTCAGGTTCGTGTGGCTTCATGGACATACAGGACATAAGGAGGCCCGAGTTGTTCGGCTTGGTCGGGTGGATCGTCGGTTGGGTGTTGACGCTGTTCATCATCGTGATGATCGGCCGGATGATCGTGGACTGGGCTGTCACGTTGCAGGCGCGCGGCGACTGGGTGTGGCAGGTGCGGCGGGTGACGCACGGCGTGACGGAGCCCGTGCTGGCGCCGGTGCGCAAGGTGTTGCCGCCCGTGCGGTTCGGCGGGTTCGGGTTGGACCTGGCGTTCACGGTCGTGTTCATCGCGGCGTTGATCCTGCGGTCGATCGTGTGGTGAGGACTCCTGGGTTGAGCAGGCCCTGAGGGTCCAGCGCGGCCTTGGCACCGGACAGGGCCGCGTGGAAGACGTCCGGCCGTTGGCGCGCGTACCAGGGCATGTGGTCGCGGCCGACGGCGTGGTGGTGCGTGATCGTGCCGCCGGAGCTGATCAACGCCTCGGAGACGGCTGCCTTGATGTCGTCCCACTGCGCGGTGAGGCTGCCCCAGCGGCCCGGCGCGTAGATGCCGTAATAGGGCGCGGGGCCGTCCGGGTAGACGTGGGTGAAGCGGCACGTGACGATGCCGACGCCGCACACCTCCTGCAACGCCTTGGTCGCCGCCTCGACGACGGCCGCGTGCAGCGCGGGGAACCGGTCCCAGGTGCAGGCCGTCTCGAACGTCTCGGTGATCATCCCGTGCTGCGCCATCGCGTCGCGCTGGTAGGGCATGCGCAGGAACGACTTCCGCCATCGGCCGGCGGCGCCTTCGACGACCTCGCCATCGCCGCACAGCTCCAGTGCCCGTGCCAGCAGCGCGTCGACCGGGTGGTCGGCCGACTCGAACGCCAGCACCAGCACGGACTGCGGTGACCCGGCGTTGAGGAACGCCTCGGCGGGGTCCAGGAGGCGGCAGTTGGCCGGGTTCAGACCGGACTGCGCGATCAGCCTCGTCGCCTCCACGGCCCGTTCCCACGACGCGAACCGCACCGAGGCCCCCGCGCGATGCACCGGCGGCGACTGGAGCCTCATCCAAGCCTCGGTGATCACGCCCAGGGTGCCCTCGGAGCCCAGAAAGAGGCGGTCCGGCGACGGTCCGGCGCCCGAGCCCGGCAGCCGGCGCGACTCGGAGATCCCCTGCGGCGTCACGACTCTGAGCGACTCGGTCAGGTCGTCGATGTGCGTGTAGAGCGTGGCGTAGTGGCCGCCCGCGCGGGTCGCGAGCCAGCCGCCGAGCGTCGAGAACTCGAACGACTGCGGGAAGTGCCGCAACGTCAGCCCGTGCGGCTTGAGCTGCGCTTCGAGCGACGGCCCGAACACGCCCGCCTGGATCCGCGCCGCCCGGCTGACCGGGTCGACCTCCAGCACCTGGTCGAGGTGGCCGAGGTCGAGCGTCACGACCCGGTCCAGGTCCCGAGGTTCGACCCCGCCGACCACGGAAGTGCCGCCCCCGAACGGAATCACCGCGACACCCCGCGAGGAACACCAGTCCAGCACGTCCACGACGTCCTGCTCGGTGCGCGGCCGCGCCACGGCGTCGGGCAACGGCCCGACGTCCCCGGCGAGGTTGCGGGTCACGTCGCGGTAGGCCTGGCCACGGGCGTGCGCGAGCCGATCGACCGGATCGGTCGAGAACAGGTCGGAAGGCGGCTCCACCCGCGAGGCCGGTAAGGAGAGCGAGGCGGGATCAGGCGGTTCGTGGAACGTCAGGTCGGCGTCCGGCAACACCGCCCGCACCCGATCGACCAGCGCCCGGCGTTCCTCCGGGGTGACGGCGTCCTCGACGTTGCCCCAGCCCCACCACGACCTCGTTGTCATGGCGAGCAACCATAAGTGAAACGCGTCAGTTCCGGAAGTGATCGCCCTTGGCCGAGTCGAGGAACGCCTCCCACGCCTGAGCGGACAGCGGGATGTGCGCCGCAGGAGCCTTGCTGTCCCTGACGCCGATCCCCGCGCCGATCTCCACGCAGTTGTTGCCGTCGGGGCTGTAGCTGCTCTTGCGCCACACGGTGGCCTCCTCAGGACACGATGCCGGTGATCAACCTCCTCGATTGTTCCGCATCCAAGGCCACGCCAGCCAGGGACTTCAGGATGTCCGTGTAGAGGTCGACGGACGCCTTGTCCTCCATGAAGATGCCCGAGTTCATCGTGTCCGTGTAAACGATGGACGGGATCTTCTTGAACTTCATCAGGCTGAACTCGCCCATGACTCCGGCGTGCGCGCCGATCAGCGTGGGGACGACCAGGACGGTGATGTTCGGCCGCACCGACATCCGCAGCAGGTGGTGCATCTGGTCGCGCCACACCGCTTCACCGCCCACGGGCAGCATCAACGCCTGCTCGTGCACGTAGAAGAAGAACTTCCGCGTGCCGTCCAGGATCTGCTGCCGGGCGACACGGGCCTCGACCCGCAGGGCGATGTCCTTGGCTTCGATCTTCGGCCACACCTCGTACAGCGGCCGCATGTAGTCGGGGGTCTGCAACAGGCCCGGCACCAGCGTCAGGTGCCAGCTGTACAGCTCGCTCACGACCGCCTCGTGCTCGACGAGCGTGCGCATCTTGATCGGCAGCACACCCTGGTAGTGCTGCCACCACCCCTTCTCCCTGGACATCTTGAACAGGGTCATGAGGTGATCGAACTCTTCTTCTTTCACCCGGCAGAGGCCGAGCAACCGGGCGAAGTCGAGCTCGGTGACCCCACCCTTCCCCGTGAGCAGGTCCGAGAGCTTCTGCGGATCCCACCCCAACACTTCGGCTACGGCGCGGTGCGACATCCCTGTCGAATCGACCGCCGCGCGGACGAGCGCGGCGAACTCGCGGCCGCGCACCGTGGAGGCTCGTACTGGCATGTCAGGAAAGTAGGGCCGGTTCCGCTCGCCGCAGCACCGTTTGGGGCCAAGTCCAACCGAAGAGATGGACGTTGGAAGCCCTCCATCACCCCGCGCCGAAACAGACGAACCCCACGGCCGCGGCGTAGGCGGCGTCGTCGACCGCCGCCCGTTGCACGGCGGCCAGGGCCTCGGCCGGGGCCATGCCGGCGGCGAGTTTCTGGTGCAGCTCCACCATGACGGGCGCGGTGCCGTCGGTCGGCACCGGGACCACCGGCGCGATCAACGTGCGGGTGCCCAGGCCCAGCAGGGCCGCCGTGAAGCCCATCAGCTCGTCGCCGGGACGCACGGCCGACTGGCCCGTGTCGCACGCCGACAGCACGACGCGGGTCGGTGGGCGGCGCAGGCGTTCGATGTCGTAGACGGTCAGCGGGCCGTCGGCTAGTTCCAGCGCCGAGAACAGGGGGTTGTCCACGCGGAACGAGCCGTGCGCGGCGATGTGGGCCAGCGCGGCACCGTCCATTGAGGACGCGACGGCGCTCACGGTGGCCTCGGCGTCGACGAGCACGCGGCCGGGGACGTGCGCGCTGATGGCCTTGATCTCGGTGGGGGCGGCGGCCATCCGCGGCCCGGCGGCGAGCACGGCCTCGCCCGCGGCGTCCGGGACCGAGCAGGCGCGCAGCCAGACGGAGGCGGACGGGGCGACGGTCACCTGGCGGTTCAGCACGGCCCACGGGAGGCCGTTCAGGGCGCCGGTCGGGACGACCACCAGCGGTCTGCCGTCGATGCGCCCGGCCAGCGGGTCGAGCAGGCGCCGCGCCAGCAACGCGGCCGCGTGCGAGGCCGAGGAACGCGCCACGGCGAGGTTCGGCAGCTGCGGCGGCAGGGTCACCAGGCGGTGCAGGGCGAAGCGGAGCAGGCGGATCTCGCGCACCACGCCGTCGACCGGGCCCAGCGGGTGCAGCGTGGCGCGGCCGTCCGCCAGCACGACCGCGAGCAACGAGCCGTCGTGCTCCACGAACTCGATCAGGGCCGACGACCCCAGGGCCGCCGCGAGCGACGCGACCGACGGGGGCTTGAAGACGGCGACCTCGCCGGAGGTCTGGCGGGTGAGGTCGCGGACGCGTTGCTCGGCGCGGACCAGCTTGGCGCGCAACGACCCGGCGGGTTTCCCGGCCAGCACGGCGGACTCGACGTCGGCGGAGACCGCGCGCAGCGACGCGAGGGCGTCCTCCAGGCGCGGGTCGTCCGGCGGCGACACCGACTTCATCCGCAACGCCCCGGCCCGCCAGGTCTCGGTCCACGACAGCACGCGGGACGCGCTGCCGGACGCCATCGCCAGCGCCAGCCCCTCGGCCGCCAGCGCCTGGCCCTGCACACCGGCCGACGCACGCAACTCGGCCGCGCCCAGCGACACCCGGTACTCGTCGAGCAGCCCGATACCCCGGCGCAGCGCCGACGAGGTGCCCCGGACGTCGCCGGAGAGCTTGCGCCGCAACGCTTCCGCGTACCAGCCGCGGACGCGCAGACCGGCCGGGCCACGACGGCGAGCGGCGGCGGCGACCGACAGCTCCGAGACGGCACGGGCGCGGTGGCCGAGGTCGGCGGCGACCAGCCCGGCGTCGATGCGGGCCTCCAGCGCGGGCAACCGCCAGTCCATCGCGTCCAGCTCGGAGGCCACCCGCGACAGGGCGAGCCGCAACGGCCGGGAGCGGTCGCCGCGCAGCACGGCCGCGTGCAGCTCCAGGTACCGCGCGCCGGCCGCCCACAGCAGCCGTTGCTCGCGGCGGAACCGGCGGCGGGCCTCGGCGGCGAACGAGTTGGCCGCGTCCGGGTCGTCGTCCAGCAGGGCGATGCGGGCGCGGAAGTACAGCGCCTCCGACACGCCCAGGGGGTTCTTCAACGCCTTCAGCTCGACGATCGCGCGGTCGGCGGCGGCCCGCGCCTCGTCCAGCAGCGGCACGGAGACGAGCAGCTCCAGGCGGTTCACCAGCAGCACCGGGCGCATGACGTCGAGGCGGCGGTGGACCTCCTCGGCCTTGTCGAACAGGGACAGCGCGGCCGGCACGTCACCACCGCGGGTGGCCATGATGCCCGCGTTCCAGTTGACGTCGGCGACGCCGAGCTCCTGCCCCAACTCGCCCAGCAGGGAGGCCGCGAGCGAGAAGTCGGCCGACGCCTCGCGCATGTTGCCGACGTACGCGCGCACGAGCCCGCGGTTGTTGAGGGCGCGTGCTTCGACGAGTTGGTCGCCCACGCGCCGGGCACCGGCGATGGCGGCGGTGTAGTCGCGTTGCGCGTCGTCGTAGCGGGTCAGGTAGTGGAAGACGACACCGCGTTGCATCAGGGCCGCCACCGAGTCCGCTCCGGACAGCTCCGGCATCGCGTCGTCCAGCAACGTCAGCGCGGCCTTCTGCTTGCCCGTGTAGGCGAGCACCCACGCGAGGCTCATCTGCGCCAGCGCGGCCAGCCGGGGCAACGAGGCCTCGGAGGCGATGCGGATCGAGCGGCGGAGGTGCCGGGCCGCGCCGGGGAAGTCGTGCATCTCGCGCAGCGCGAGGCCGATCGCGCGTTCGGCGATCGAGGATTCCGAGCGGTCTTCCGTCGCGCGGAGCACCGCGCGCGCCATCTCCACGGCGGCGCGCGGGTTGCGCTGCCTGGCCTCCAGCGCGTCCTCGGCGGAAAAGTCGGTCACGGCAACACTTTATCCGCTGTGGTAGCTTGATCAAGCTCGGTCGGGGTGCCCGTCAACGCTGCTTTAGTGAGGCCGTGGTGTCGAAAACGCCAGAAAGCGCGGAGCTTTACCAAAGAGCTTTCCTGCAGCTCATCGCCGAGGACAAGAACATCAGCTTCCACGCCGAACGCGGGCGTGAATTCCTTTATCGGCCGGGGCAGTTGCTCGTCGGAGCCGAGGACCAACAACGCGTGATCGAAAAGCTGCGCGAAAACAACATCGACGCGCGGCCCGGCGAAGGATTCGCCGGATTGGCGCGATTGACGTTGCCGAACAACGCCGAGGACATTCCGCGCATTGTTCGCCTGTTGCGCGACCAGCGGAACTGGCCGAACGCGCGCGTGCCGCTCGTGCAGCCGCACCACGTGATCGTCGGGCACGGCGGTCTGGTGATGGGCAACCCGGGCGACCGTCCATATCCGACGGACCCGGTCGTGGCGCCGAAGTTCGACGAGCGCCTCAAGGACGTCCGGGTCGGCATCATCGACACCGGCATCTCGCAGGGCGCGAGCAGCGAGCACTCCGACTGGTTCGACGGCCGCTACGCCAAGGAGGCCGACGACGTCGACCCCGCCTACGCGAGCGGCGACAACTTCGCGTTGCAGGGCGGGCACGGCACGTTCGTCGCGGGCGTGATCCAGAACGCGGCCCCCGGCGTCACGTTCGACCCGGAGGTCGGCCTCGACCCCAACGGGTTCGGTGACGAGGAGCGGATCTGCCGCAAGATCACCGAGCTGGGCCGCAAGAAGATCAACCTGCTGAACCTGTCCCTCGGCTGCTTCACCGAGGACGACGTGGCGTCCGAACCGTTCCGGCGCACCATCGAGGCGCTGCCCGAGGACGTCGTCGTGGTCGCCTCCGCCGGCAACCAGGGCACGCAACGGCCGAGCTGGCCCGCCGCGCTGTGCGGGGTCACCGCCGTCGCCGCCGCCCAGCAGGAACGCGACGGCTCGCTCGCCCCGGCGTTCTACTCGAACTGGGGCCACTGGGTCGACGCGTGCGCGGTCGGCAACCGCGCCTCGACCTACCTCAAGGGCGAGTGGCAGCTGCCCGGTGAGGCCTCCGCTACGCCGTTCGCGCTGTGGGCGTACTGGTACGGCACGTCGTTCGCCGCTCCGCTGGTCACCGGCCGGATCGCCGCCACGATGGTGTCCGAGGGCATCGACGCACGTCAGGCACGTGACAAGCTGCTCACCGGGCCGGTCTTCCACCCCGGCTACGGAATTTTCGTCAAATAGTTGTATCTGCGAGGCAACCTCGGCCTCCGCCAGTTGTGACCGCAAGGAGTCGACGTGACCTCTGCATCCCCGATCGCCGCGCTCGTGAGCGCGGCGGCCGAGGGCGACCAGTCGGCGTGGAACGAGATCGTGGACCGTTACACGCCGCTGGTGGTGTCGGTGATCTACAGGCACCGGCTGCGCCCGTCGGATGCGGCCGACGTGAACCAGACGCTGTGGCTGCGGCTCGTGGAGCAGATCGGACGGCTCCGCGAGCCGGAGGCGCTGCCCGGCTGGATCATGACGACCACCCGCAACGAGTGCCTGCGCGTGCTGCGCGTGCAGCAGCGGACGCACCTGTACGACCCACTGTCCGAATCGGACGCGCTGGAGTCGGAGCAGGTGGACGCGGACGTGGAGGCCGACCTGCTGGCGGTCGAGCGGCGGCAGGCGTTGCGAGACGGGTTCGCGGAGCTCACGGACCAGTGCAAGCGGTTGCTGACGAAGCTGATGACCGACCCGCCGCCGAGCTACCAGGTCGTGAGCGAGGAGCTCGCGATGCCGGTCGGCAGCATCGGCCCGACGCGGATACGTTGCCTGGAGAAACTGCGGAAGACCCCCGCGATCTCAGCGTTCCTGGGGTCTCCGGTGAAGAGAGGAGGTGTGCTGGGTGCGGCACGACTGGGACAGTGACGAAGTACTGCTCGACGCCTTGCGCGACGCGTTGAGCACACCTTCCGAGGAAGTTCCGCCGGAGTTCGTGGAGGCCGCGAAGGCCGCCTTCACCTGGCGGAACATCGACGAGGAGCTGTTGCTCATCACGTCGTACGACTCCGTTCTCGACGACACGTTGTTCGCCCGTGCGCGCTCCACGGCCACGGCGCGGCAGCTGGTGTTCGACGCGGACGGCGTGATGTTGCAGGTCGAGGTGTCGGCGGCCGGGGTGACCGGGCAGCTGATGCCGGCGTCCGGACCGATCACGCTCGTGACGCCGAGCGGCGACCACGAGACGGCCGACGTGGACGAACTGGGGACTTTCGTGATGGGGGTCGCGCCGCGAGGGCCGGTGAAGTTCCGGTTCGCCAGCGGTTGCACCGATTGGTTCATCCTCTGACCAGGCCCTGTCCCGCAAGTCTCGCCGGGCGAGAGCGGCGGCCGAGGGCCCCGGAGGCGATACCGCCGCGACACCCGAATACGCCCGGTATGAGGCCGTCGCGGCGGCACCGCCTCCGGGACTCTCGCCCGCGTCTCTCACCTGACGAACTCGCAGGACAGGGCCTAGCCATTCGTGTGAAGGCCTAATTCCCTCATTCGGCCCACACCTGCCGCCAGTAGGGTTGTCGACGCTCAGAATTCGCATCGCGAGAGGTGTGCTGCTGTGGTCGATCGAGTCAGCTGGGTACCGGACGGTGTCAACGTCGACGTTCCGAGTTCCGCCCGGATCTACGACTACCTGCTCGGCGGCGGGCACAACTTCGAGGCGGACCGCACGACCGCGGAGGCCCTGATCAGGGTTCTGCCCGTGCGGGCGATGGCCCGGCTGAACCGTTCCTATCTGCGCAGGGCCGTTCTGGAACTGGCCGGGCTCGGGATCAGGCAGTTCCTCGACCTCGGCTCGGGCATTCCGACGGTCGGCAACGTGCACGAGGTGGCGCACGAGGTCGCCGCCGACTCGAAGGTCGTCTACGTCGACTTCGAACCGGTCGCGATCACGCACGCCGAGCTGATGCTGTCGGACGAGCCGAACGTGACGGCGTTGCTCGCCGACCTGCGCGAGCCGGAGAAAGTCGTTGCGCAGGCAAGGGAACACCTCGACTTCACTCAGCCGATCGGGCTGCTGGTCGTCGGTGTCCTCCAGTTCATCCCTGACTCGGACGACCCCTGGGGCGTATTGTCCCGTTACGTGGAATCGCTGCCCCCGGGCTCGTACCTCGCGCTGTCGCACTTCACCGCGGACAGCATGCCGGCGGCCATGGCGGCCGGCGCGGAGATCTTCGCGAAGACCGCGGAGCCGATCACGCCCCGCACCAAGGAGCAGGTCGGGAACATGTTGGCGGGCACCGAGATCATCGAACCCGGCATCGTGTTCACGCCCGAATGGCGGCCCGAGTCCCCCGAGGACATCGGCGACGAACCGTCGAAGGCGAACCTCTACGCCGCGGTGGGTCGCAAGCCCTGATGGCCTCTTCGCCCCTCGCACAGCACTGGGCGGCTGTTCTGATCGAGAGCGCGTACTCGCCGATGTCCCGGCGGAAGCTGACGCAGCACCTCGACGAACACGCCGCCCGGCTGCGTGCCGGGCAGGCGGCGATCGCAATCGGGGAATGGTTGGTGCGCAAGCGTTTCACCGGCCCCGACTCGTTGCGCCGCACGCTGGAGGTGCTCGGGCCGGAGTTCCCGCCCGAGGTGCTCGGCGCGCTCGCGTCCGGGTACGTGCGGGCGACGCGCGACCAGTTGTTCGCCGAGCAGGAGAAGGTCAGGGACTCGCTGCTGAAGGCCGTCGAGGACGCGCAGCGCGACCTGCACGACAGCGAGGCCCGGTTCGCCCAGGTCTTCGCGACCACGGCGGTGGGCATCGCGATCTTCGACCTGCACGGCTCGGTCGTGGAGGCGAACGAGGCGCTGGCGGCGATCCTCGGGTACGAGGAGATGCCCAAGGAGCTGTTCTCCGAGACCGACGCGGCCGCGCTGGCCGCCGCGTGCCTGCGCATGGCCGAGTCCTCTGTGGACACCGACCGGCGCGAGTGGGAGCTCGCGCGGGAGAACGGCGACACGGTGTGGGCCAACGTCGTCCTGTCGGTGCTGCGCGGGTCCGACGGGCTGCCGAAGTTCCACGTCGCGTTGATCGAGGACGTCACCGAGCAGCGGATGCTGCAGGAGTGGTTGCGGCACCAGTCGTTGACGGACCTGCTGACCGGGCTGCCGAACCGGGCGTCGTTCACCGACAAGCTGGAGTCCGCGCTCGCGACCGGCGAGCCGTACACGCTGGGGTACCTGGACGTCGACAGCCTCACGATCGTCAACGACGGCCTCGGGTACGTGGCCGGGGACTCCGTGCTGATCGAGGTCGCGCGGCGGTTGCGGGTGGTGCTGCCGGACGCCGTGGTGGCGCGGGTCGGCGGCGACGAGTTCGTGGTGCTGATCCACGGCTCCCCCGACGTCGCGGCGCTGGCGGCGATGATCGACGAGGAACTGTCCGAGCCGGTGTACCTGCAGGGCGCGGGTGTCGCGGTGTCGACGTCGATCGGGTTCGTGCACACGTCCGGCTTCGGCGCCGACCCGACGGCGGTGCTGCGGCGCGCGCACTCGACGTTGCGCAGAGCCGAGGCCGGCGGCAAGCGGCAGTGGGGGCTCTACGACCACGAGGCCGACGTCGCCGGTCGTACCCGGTACGCGCGGATCGCGGCCATGCCCGGCGCCTTCGAGAACGGCGAGATCACCGTGGAGTACTCGCCGGTGTCGTGGGTCTCGGGAGACCTGGCCTTCGTGGAGGCCTCGCTGCGGTGGGGCGCCACCGGGCACGACGAGGTGGCGGCTTACGCCGATGCGCTGGGACTGGCTTCGCGGGTGGGGCAGATGGTGCTGCAGGACGGGTGCTCGCGCGGCGAGCCGGTGCTGATCAGGCTGTCCCGCGACCAGTCGCGCGACCAGGACCTCACCGCGCACGTGCGGTCGACCCTGCGGGCCTGCGCGCTGCCGGCGTCGTCGTTGTTCCTGGCGCTGGACGTCCGGGCGATGCCGGACGGCGAGGAGAACCTCGAGGTGCTGCACGACATGGGCGTGCACGTGCTGCTGCACGAGTTCGGCGGCGGGTTCACCGGGTTGTCCACTGTGGACCGCAACCAGGTGTGGGGCGTCCGGCTGGCCAGGCCGCCGTCGGAACGCCTGGCGCGGCAGGGACTGGCGTTGCTGGTGCCGCTGCTGCGCGCTTCCGGGGTGCACGTGATCGGCGGGCCGGGCGACCCGGACGAGCTGCGCGCGTTGGGCGTGGACCTGGTGGTGACGCGCTGAGCGGTCGTGGCCGTCAGGGAGACCACGACCGCTCACTCACGCCTTAGGCGGCGTCGTGGAACGTCTCGGCCTGGACCGTGACGGACCCGCCGAAGTTCCGCACGACCTGAGCCTTCTCCGCGGAGTTCGGGTTGGCGTTCGTGCACGACGTGCCGGCACTCGCACCGGACATCAGGTCGGTGCACAGCCCGGTCCGGCGGTCCGGCAGGCCCAGGATGTGGCCGAGCTCGTGCGCGGCGATCCGGACCGTGTTGTGGCCCTCGTTGACGGCCTGGCGGCCCATCCACACGCGGCCGTTGCCGAGGCTGGTCGTCTGGGCACGGGGCCAGCCGTTGTCCGCGACGATGGTGATGTTCACGGAACCGCTGTTCCGCTTCACCAGCTTGACGGTGTTCGGGAGCTGCGTGTTCCACACGTTCGCACCCGCGTCGACGGCCGAGACGAACTCGGCGGCGCCGGCGGAGTTGTAGTACAGCGTGCGGGGCGCGGCCTCAGCCGTACCGATGAGGCCGACCGAGAGGGCGGCCACGCTGGCCGCCACACCGATTGTTTTCCGCAGGGACACAGGAATCTCCTCGCAATGCAGGGTGATTGCCCACCGACTGTATCGCCGAGGTGTTGGCGCACAAGAAGAGTCAAGTGTGAAGCGGCACTGACACGATCAAGGGCGTTCGTAGGTGAGGTCCGGCCGGGACGCTCCGATCCCGCGCGTGGCAAGGGAAAACGCGCCCTACCACCGGGTTGCGGGGCACCGGTCCACCCCGAACAGGCCGCCGCCGAACGGGCGAATAACTGTTCACACGCGACTGGTTCTGATGGACCGGTCGGCGCAACGCCGGCTCACGGGCCGCGACCGATCTCGGCGAGCACCGACCGCACCTTCTCCAGCGAGCAGTCGAACGTGTCCTCGATCTCGTCCCCTTCCCGCGGCCTCCACCTGCTGTACCCGGCCGGGTAGAGCTCGCATCGGAAGCCGTCCTTCGTCTGCCCGGGCGACACGATCAGCCGTCCGTACCTGCCGAGGCCGATGCGGTCGAACTTCGCGGGGTCCTCCCCGTTCAGCGGAAGGGACACCGTCTTCTTGGCCGTTCCCGTCGTCACGTCGGCGACGATGCGACCCGAGTACGAATAGGTGTCGTCGTTCAGCAGCCAGAGTTCGAGGTTGCCCTGCTCGCCGGGTTCCAGGTTGAACGCGAACGGGCGGGTGTTGTCAGACGAGCCGTTGACGAGTTCCAGTGCCGTGCGGTCACGGTCGAGCCGGAGCTCCAGGATCGCCGTGTCGGCGTTGCCCGCGTCGGGGCACTGGAAGTGCATGACGGGCTGGGGTTCGTAGCGGTTGACGTCCACCGCGCGCAGGTTGTCGACCACCAGCATCGCGCCGTCCTCCGCCGCGCTGCGGATGGAGATCCGGTGGTAGGGCGGCACTTCCGTGCCGAACCGGCGCAGCCACTCGATCATCCCGGTGTCGCAGAAGTTGCCGACGTCGGTCTGCGGCAACTGGTCGAGGGGTGTGTCGAGGGGCAGGGCGAACTCGGTCACGGTGTCCTGGTTGACGGGTTCGGCGACGAGGCTCGTCACCTCGGTCCGGCTCTTGCTGACCTCGGACGCGGGACCAGTGATCGCCACGACGAGAGACAGCGCGGCAACGATCACACCGGCCAGCAGAAACCACGGGCTCTTCACGGCTGTGCTCAAGCGGTTGCCCACCTGACTCGCTCCCTCCCGAGTTCGGTGACTCCGCAAAGTCATCGCCGGACTCGCCGGAAGGGTTACGGCACAACGCCAAAAGGCCGGTGTCCCCTGGACACCGGCCTTTCTTTCCGCGGGAGTGCGGTCCTAGGCGAACGACGGCTGGCGCAGCGCGTGTTCCACCAACGCGATGAGGATCTGCTTCGTCGACTGCCGGTTCCGCGCGTCGCACGGGATGATCGGCACCGACGCGGAGATGGTCAGGGCGTCCCTGATCTCCTCGGCCCGGTGGTGCATGAGGCCGTCGAAGCAGTTCACCGCGATCACGTACGGCAGGTCGCGGTCCTCGAAGAAGTCGATGGGTGCGAACGCCTCGTCGATGCGCCGGGTGTCGACCATGACCACGGCGCCGATCGCGCCGCGGACCAGGTCGTCCCACATGAACCAGAACCGGTGCTGACCGGGCGTGCCGAACAGGTACAGGATCAGGTCCTTGTCCAGCGACACGCGGCCGAAGTCCATGGCCACCGTGGTGGTCACCTTGTCCGGCACGTGGGACAGGTCGTCGACGCCGACCGATGCCTGGGTCATCACGGCCTCGGTCGTCAACGGGGTGATCTCGGAGACCGACCCGACGAACGTCGTCTTGCCGACGCCGAACCCGCCCGCGACGACGATCTTCGACGACACCACGTTCAGGTCGGCCCCAGGTGACCCCGGACGACCCGGAGCACCGTTGCTCATGGGAACTTCTCTCTACTCGAACTCAGGCTCGCATGGACACGTGCAGCTGGGCGCGGATCTCCGGCGTGAGCTGGAGGCCGACCCGCTCCACCAGGCGGGTCATCGCGTAACCGATGAGCCCGATGTCGCAGTTGGGCGCGGCGAGCACGGCGAGGCACGACCCGTCGCTGATGGACATCAGGAAAAGATAGCCGCGTTCCATCTCCACGACGGTCTGTTTGACCTCACCCGCCTCGAAACAGCGGGCCGCGCCGAGGTTCAGCGAGACGAGACCCGACGAGACGGCGGCGAGCTGCTCGGCGCGGTCGTGCGGAAGCCGTTCCGACGTCGCGAGCAACAGGCCGTCCGCGGAGACGACGATCGCGTGTGCGACACCGGCAACCCTGCTGACGAAGTCCTCGACCAGCCAGCTGAAGTTGTCCAGTTCCTCAGTCGCGGTGGTCACTGGCGTTCCCTTTCTGCGATCACGGGGATGCCTCCGACGGCGGAGTCGAAGAGCGACTCACGGCCCATCTGGACGCCCTTCTGATACGTGGCGAACCGTGCGCGCAGCCTGTCGGCCGAACGGCCGGGGATGGCGGCTGCGGTGGCGAGCTGCGGTGCGGGAGACGACGGCTTCGGCAGCGATCCGGGGACCAGCCGCGCCTGGGGGACGCGCTTGGGCAGACCGTTCTCCGTCGTCGTGGCGGGTGCGTTCTTGTCGAGCGCGCCCGCTGCCTTCCAGCCTTCGTCCGCGGCTCCCCAGTCGGAGTCCGCGTAGTCGGCGACCGCACGCGGCACCGCCGTTGGTGCCTCGATCTTCGCGGTCTCCGCCGAACGCTGCCGCTTGGGCAGGCCGTTCACGGTGGAGGGCTCCGCGTCGTCCTCGTCGTGCTGGGCGCGCACCGGCTCCGCTGACGGTACGTCCCTTGTGGAGGGTTCCGGCGCCGAGGGGGTCTGGAACCACCTCGACAGGTCGTCGTGCGAGATCAGCGGCTCGTCGACGATGGCGGGGAAGATCTCCGTGGCCGGGTCGGCGGAGCGCTGGGCCGGGGGCTGCGACGGGGGCTCGTAGGTGTAGCCCTCCTCCGCGGCGTCCTCGGTCGCCTCGATCCGCGCCGTGAACAGGCCGTCCGCGGACGTCTGCTCGATGCGGTGCCGGCCCGAGTTGTCGTCCGCCGAGGCGGGCGACGGCATCAGAGCGGGCTGCTCCGGAGTCCACTTCGGAACGCCGGACAACGCCTCGCCCGCGCTGGTGGACTCGATCGCGGCCTGCTGCGGGGCGGCCGGCAACGGCAGTGCCGGTGCGGGTCCCTTGTGCAGCAACGAGATCGGCAGGATCACCTGCGCGGTGACGCCACCCTCTATGTCGTCGTTGTTCGCCAGCGTCACGCGGATCTCGTGGCGCTTGGCGAGCTGACCGACCACGTACAGGCCCATCTCGCGGGCCACCGAGACGTCGACCTCCGGCGGCTCGGCGAGCTTCGCGTTGAACTCGACGACCTCGTGCTCCTGCATGCCGACACCGCGGTCGTGGATGCGGATCGCGACTTCGCCCTTGCGGGTCTCTATCGTCCGCACCGTGACCTTGGTGCTGGGCTTGGAGAACGCGGTCGCGTTGTCCAGCAGCTCGGCGACGAGGTGCGCGAGGTCGTTGACCACGCGGCCCTGCACCATGAGCTCCGGCGTCGGCGCGATCTGCACGCGTGCGTACTTCTCGACCTCGGACACCGCGGCGCCGAGGACCTCGGCGATGGCGACCGGGCGGGTGACGCGGCGGTTGACCGTGGTGCCCGAGAGCACCAGCAGGTTCTCGCTGTTGCGGCGCATCTGCGTCGCGAGGTGGTCGAGCTCGAACAGCGACGCGAGGTGGTCGGGGTCCTGCTCGTCCTGCTCCAGCCGGTCGATCACGCTGATCTGACGTTCCACCAACGCCTGCGAGCGCCGCGACAGGTTGATGAACATGTCGTTGACGTTCGCGCGCAGTGCCACCTGCTCGACGGCGAGGCGGACCGCTTCGCGTTGCACGAGGTCGAACGCCCGCGCGACCTGCCCGACCTCTTCGGTCGTGTTGATCGGCACGGGGACGATCGCCTCTTCGGCGGCGCGTTCCGGCTCGCGGTGCGACCGGATTCGCTTGATGGCCTCGGGCAGCTGGTTGCGCGCCACGTCGAGGGCGCTGCGCCGAAGAACGCGCAGCGGCCGCAGCATGGACTGCGCGACCATCGCCATGAGACCGAACGCGATCAGCAGCGAGATGGCGACCAGGGCCGCGTCTCGCCACGCGTCCGAGCGCGCGGTCGACTGCAACCGCACGGTCGTCGCGTCCGCCTGGCCCTCCAGGTCGGCCGCGACCTCGCGAACGAGGTTCGCGGTGTCCTGGCCGATCTTCAGCACCTCGGCGTCGGTGATGGTCACCGCTTCGCGTTCGAAGTCCTGCGCCAGCGCCAGGCGCACGAGCCGGTTGCGACCGTCCACGGACGAACCGGACACGATGTCCTGGAACTTCTGCCTGTTCTCCGCCGACGCCGCGTCGTTGAACTCGCCGAACGCGGCGTCCAGACGGGACTGCGCGGCACGCAGCTCGTCGGCGGCACCGGGTGCGAAGCTCCGGCGCAGCGCGGTGGACGTCAGGATCGCGTTCTGCTGGCCCAGCTGCTCCTGCGCGCTGTAGAGGGCCTGCGCCGCGGACACCAGCGGAACGATCTCCGGCTCGCTGAGACTGGAGATCGCGGCGCGGTGCACCGTGGTCAACGACGCGATGATCTGGTTGTACGCACTGATCACCGCGACGTCGGGGTACTTCGTGCTCAGCAACGTCACGCGCAAGCTCGCCAGTCCGTCGAGGGACTGGAGCGACTTCGTGAACGTGTCCTGAAGGGGCGCGCTCAAGGCCGAAGCCGTCGCGCCCGAGTCTCGGTACTTGCCGAGTTCAACATCGGTGAGGCCCGTCCGGGCGGCGTGCTCGGGGCACGCGTTCTGCCTGCCCGCGGCCACACACTGCACTGCCCAGTCACGTTCGACCTGTAGAGCGTTCTCCACCTTCGCAGCCTGGTGGCTCACGGCGAGTTCGCGCTGGACGCTGCCGAAGAGTTCGACGTCGTCGAGCTGGGTGTTCAGCCTCAGGCCCGCGAGAGTCGCGGTGCTCAGGGCCGGAACTAGCAACACCACTGCGAGCTTGCTCCGCAGCCGCCAGTTGCGTAGGCGAAACCGGTCGATGCCTCGCTGGTCCTCACGACCGCGCACCGTCAACACTCCCCGCCCCGTTTAATAGCAGCAAACCTGGTGGATCTTGGAGTAAAACGCGCTGTTCTCATACCGCCGTTCGGACGACAAAACGTTGGTTCGAGAATCAACAACTTTGACCAGCGCGGCTAAACGGCCCTCCGCCGATAATTCATCTGGAGGAAACGGCAGCGCGGGTGACCGTGATCACGGCCTGATCACAGTCACCCGCGCTGTTCGTCAACTACCGGAGGGCTGGATGAGCATCGGCTTGACGTCGAGCTCCTTGTCCAGCATCTGGTACCGCTGCATCAGCTGGACGACCCGCTGGAGCCGCGTCGCGTCGAGCGTCGTCGGGAACGCGCCGAAGTGGACGAGACCTGCGGTTTCCTTGTCGACCTTGGCGTACTCGACGAGCAGCGGCTCGACCGTGGGACGGTCGGTCGCGGCGGCCTGGCCCTTGGCCATCGCGCGCTGGAAGGCGGCGACGGTCTTGGGGTTCTCCTTCGCGAAGGCACCGGTGGTGGCGTAGCCCGCGATCGGGATGTTGTCGGTCGGGCCGGACGCCGCGTCCAGCACCTTGATCTGACCGGCGGCGCGCTGCGCGCGGGTGATGAACGGCTCGACCATGAAGGCCGCGTCAACGGTCTTGTTCTGGACCGCCGCCTGCATGTCCGGGAACGGCATCTCCTTGAACTTGACCGTGCTCACGTCCACGTTCGCGGCCTCGAGCGTGGCCTTCGCGGTGAGCTCCGCGATGTTCTTGAACGTGTTGATCGCGATGGTCTTGCCGGCGAGGTCGGCAGGACTCTTGATGGCCGAGTCCCCGTTCGCCAAGATCAGGAACATGTCGGGTTTCGCCTGGTAGCCGTCGGAGATGAGCTTGATTCCGTCGACCGACTTGGCGGTGTCCTTCGCCTGGGCCGCGAAGAACGAGACCCAGTTGCCGAACGTGAAGTCCAGCTCCTTGCTGACCAGCCCGGGGATGGCCGCGGCGCCACCCTGGATGACCTTCAGGTCGACCTCGAGGCCTTCGGCCTTGAAGAATCCCTGCTTGATCGCTACGTGAACGGACGCCACGTCGAGAATCGGCAGAACACCGAGGGTGATCTTGGCCTTCTCGACCGGACCGCCGCTGTTCGCGTCGGACGCGGGCGCCTGTTCCTTGCCGCCCAGAGCACCACAGCTCGCCACTGTGGCGAGCAGCGTGGCGAGGGCGATGCCACGGATGGTGATGCGGCGGACTCTTCGAGTCATCGGGAGCACTCTCCTGTCGGAGCGGTGTCGTCATTGCGGGGGGATGAGCCGCGCCGGTCAACCACTCAGAGTAATGATGCTGCTCCAAAAGACCCCAGTTGACCGACACGAGCAGGTTCCAGTCCACTACCTGCGGTGAGCATCTAAGCACAGCTGGTCTAGGGCTAGGAGAACCCCAAGTGAAGCGTCCCGTGACCGTTGTCGGTGCAGGGCCGGCCGGTCTGACCTTGGCAAACCTGATCCAGCAGTCAGGTATCGACTGCGTTGTGCTCGAAAAGGCTAGTCGCACCCATGTGGAAACCCGGCCACGCGCGGGAGTCCTGGAGCACCGCTCCGTGACCATGTTGGAGTCACTCGGTCTGGCAGATCGTTTGCTGATGGAAGCAGACCGTCACGGAACGTGTGAATTCCGCGTCAACGGCCAGTCCTTCCAGGTGTCCTACAGCGACCTGTATGGGGGGCGCGAACACTACGTCTACCCCCAGCAGGAAGTGGTCAAGGACCTCATCGGGGGATTTCTGGCCCGAGGGGGTGACATCCGGTTCGAGGTCAGCGACGTGGAGTTGGCCGATCTGACCTCGTCCACCCCGACGGTGGCCTTCACCAGCGCGGACGGCACCCGCGAAACCATCACGAGCGACTTCGTGGCGGGGTGCGACGGCTTCCACGGGGTGAGCCGGCCGTCCATTCCTGTGGGAGCGCTCTCAGAATTTACCCACCAACACGGCATCGAGTGGCTCGCCATTCTCGCGGAGGCCCCTCCGTCGACTAAAGCCATCATTTACGCATTGCACGAGGATGGATTCGCCGGCCACATGTTGCGGTCGCCCACGGTGTCCCGCTTCTACCTTCAGGTGCCGGTTGGAACTAAAGCTTCGGATTGGTCCGACGAACAGGTCTGGGAAGCGCTCCACAAACGCTTCGCACTGCACAACTCGACCTGGGCGCTGAACGAGGGAAAGATCATCGAGAAGCGCGTGCTGGACATGCGCAGCCACGTGGTGGAGCCGATGTCGTACGGCCGGCTGTACCTGCTGGGTGACGCAGCACACATCATCACCCCGGTCGGCGCCAAGGGCATGAACCTCGCCATGAACGACGCCGCAACGTTCGGACGTGCACTTATCGACTTCTACGCCACCGGATCCGAGACCGGGCTGAAGACCTACTCCGAGGACTGCCTCCACCGCGTCTGGCGGGCCCAGGAGTTCTCGCAGTGGATGGTGAACATGATCCACACCGATGTCAGCTCGCCGTTCTTCGGACGGTTGGCGCAGGCGAGACTGGAGCACCTGGCCGAGTCCCCCGCCTACCGCGCGACCTTCGCGGAGAACTACGTAGGTCCATGAGGGTGAAAAATCGACCCTGTGGGGTGAAATCCCCGCTCCCCTAACGGGTGAGACAGATCCCCTAGGGACATCGCAGGGTCACGGTTTGGGGCCAACTCCCGATGCAGGGGGATGTCGTTCATCCATACGGTTCATCACGACATCCCCCGATCGATCTACACAGGAGCTTGAGTTTCCATGAGCACCCAGACGCTGCACGACTTCACTCTCAACCTGCTCGGCGACCTGGACGCTCGTGAGGCGTTCCAGCTCGACCCGGAAGGCGCCCTGGAGGCGGCCGGCCTGGGTGACATCTCCCCCGTCGACGTGCAGGAGATCCTGCCGCTGGTGCTCGACAGCGCGTCCGTCGTGAAGATCGACGCCATCGACAAGGTCCTGGTCGAGGCCGGTGACCTCACCGCCGTCGACAGCCTCAAGCTCATCACGGGCAACATCGAGGGCGTCACGCACATCACCGACGTCGCCGGCGTCTCCGGCGTCACCGCGCTGGTCACGGACCTCGACGGCCTCGGCGGCATCACCGACGTCGTGGCCGGCAACGACGTCGTCTCCAAGGTCACCGACGTCGTGGACGTCAAGAACGTCACCGACGTGTCCCACGTGGTCGGCGACCTCGACGCCGACGTGCTCGTGAAGGACGTCGTGGACTCCGACGTGCTGGTCAAGGACGTCATCGGCGCCACCGACGTCGACGTCAAGGACGTCCTCGACGTGACCGACAACCTCACCGGCGACCTGACCGGTGACGTCACCGGCAACATCGTCCAGGACGTCGCTCAGGTCGGCGACGTGCACACCGACCTCGGCCAGGTCATCGGCGACGTGAAGCTCGGCGACATCGACCTGCTCGACGGCGGCATCGGTAACGGCAACGACTTCGACCTGCACCTGTAAAGAGCCACACCAGGGGACCTCGAACGGACGCTCAGAGCCCTGCCCCCGGGCTTGTGCGTCCGCCTCCCCACAACAGCGCTGACAACCTCCCGCCGGCGCTGAGAACAACACTGAGGGCCCCGACCGCGACGGTCGGGGCCCTCAGTGTTTTCCGAACTGGTAAAGCTTTCAGGCTTCTGTCAGGACGAGACGGTCTCGCTCAGCGACTCGCGCTCCGCCGCCGCCCACTTGTCGACGTCCATCGCGGGCTTGCCGCCCACGTTCAGCAGCCGGGCCACCTTCGACCGGAGCTCCACGAACTTCTCGTCGGTGCGCGTGGTGACCTGGTCGCGGTCCGCCGGCAGCGGCACCTCCAGGTTCGCCACCAGCCGCGCGGGCGAGGTGGACAGGACCAGGATGCGGTCGCCGAGGTACACGGACTCGTCGATGTCGTGCGTGACGACGAGGACGGTCGTGTCGTGTTCACGGCGCACGCGCAGCAACAGGTCCTCCAGCTCGAAGCGGGTCTGCGCGTCCACGGAGGCGAACGGCTCGTCCATCAACAGCAACGCCGGGCGGTAGGCCAGAGCGCGCGCGATCGCCACACGCTGTTGCATGCCACCGGAAAGCTGCCACGGGCGCTTCTTGGCCGCGGCGGACAGTCCCACCCAGTCCAGTGCCTCGGCCGCGCGCTTGCGGCGCTCGGCGCGGGGCAGGGACCGCAGCGGGAACTCGACGTTGCCCTGCACCGTGAGCCACGGGAACAGGGAGCGCTGGTAGTCCTGGAACACCACCGCGAGGTGGGAGCCGTTCAGGGTCACGTCGCCGCGGGACGGCTTGATGAGTCCCGAGATCGTGCGCAGCAGCGTGGACTTGCCGCAGCCGGAAGGTCCGACCACGCACACCAGCTCGCCGGCCCGCACGGTGAAGGTGAGGCCGCCGATGGCCTCGTAGTCGCCGTAGGTGTGGCCTAGGTCGGCCACCTCAAGCATGTTGCTCATCCCTGCTCCTCGGTTGCCATGCCAAAGCCCTGCGTTCCACCGCGAGCAACGCGGTGTTGAGTCCGTAGCCGAGGACGCCCAGCAAGACGATCCCGGCCCACATGCGCGTGTAGTCGAACTCGCGCTGCGCCACCATGAGTTGCGAACCGATGCCGTTGTCCGTGCCCACGAGCTCGGAGATGACCATCAGCACCAGGGAGAGCGACAACGACACCCGCAGTCCCGCGAAGATCTTCGGGGAGGCCGCGGGCAGCACGACTCCGAGAACCCACTGGTAGCGCGGGATCCGGAAGACGGCCGAAGTGTCCACTTTGGTCACGTCGACGGAACGGGCCCCGTCGACGCTGTTGAGCAGCACCGGCCAGATGACGCCGAAGATGATCGTGGCGAGCTGCATCGACGTGCCCGCCTTGAACAGCAGCAGGAACACCGGCACCAGCGCGGGCGGCGGGATCGAGCGCAGGAACACGAGCAACGGGCCCGCGTACTCCATCGCCCGGTCCGACCGGCCGAGCAGCAGCCCGAGCGCGACGCCGATGACCGACGCGATCGCCCAGCCCGACAGCAGTCTGCCGATGGACGGGAGGATGTGCTCGGTGACGTTCTCGGGTTCGAGGACCCACCACTCCCACGCGGCCGTCACGATCTCGGACGGCGGCGGGAAGAACGGGTCGTCGGCCCACATGCCGAAGGCCTGCCACACGACGATCAGGCCGGCGAACACGGTCCACCGTTGAAGGAACTTGTTCACCAGGCCACCCAACGCCGGCGGATGCGCTCCAGACCGCTGTTCAGCAGGACGCCGAGGGCGCCCGCGACCACGGTGCCGACCAGCACCTGGTCCATCCGGCCCGGTCCGCTGCGGGCCTCCATGATGAAGTAGCCGAGTCCGATCTGAGCGCCTGCCATGAGTTCCACGCTGACCATGACGATCAGAGCGGTGGTCGCGGCGAGCCTGATTCCGGTCAGGACGAACGGCAACGCGCTCGGCAGCGCGACCCGGAACAGCACGCCCACGCGTCCGGTGCCGAAAACCCGTGACGTCTCAACGAGCAGGGGGTCCAGTTCGTCGAGCGCGTAAATGGTGTTGAACAAGATCGGCCACAGCGCGGCGTAGACCGCGAGCGTGATCTTCGTTTCCGGGCCGAAGCCCAGCACCACGAGAGCGAGCGGAATCAGTGCCACAGAAGGGATCGGGCGGAGGAACTCGATCACGGCACGGGTCGCGTGCCGCACGGCGGGGACGCTGCCGAGCACGAGTCCACTCGGCACCGCGATGGCGATGGCGATCCCGATCGCGATCAGCACCGCCAAAACCGTTGCCACGACATGACTGATGAATTCGGGAGAAGTCAACTGCGTCACGAGCTCACCGATCACTGCGGACGGTGGCGGGAGCGCGTGAGCGGGGATGAGGGGGGAGCGCCCGAGAAGTTCCCAGAGCGCGAGGAACCCGGCTATGCCGATGAGTCCCCTTGTGAACGCACGCACTCGGTCACCCTAGAGAGTGGATCTCCAGTTCACAATGCGTGCACATGCAACTGCGCGTTGTTTCCCGCACAGGCGGCGGTTCAGCAGACTTCCACGCGCTCCACTTCGCCGAAGCTCTTCACCCATTCGGAGTCCGTGAGCCGGGCGCCGTCCTTGGCGTGGCACATCCGGTCGATGATCCGGGTCGTGTCGAGGTCGTACGGCAGCAGTTCTGGATCTTGACCGCCGCTGCGCACCAGGAAGTCGCGGTTCTGCGGCCGGTACACCGCGCGCATCGAGTTGCCGTGCCCGACGACGTACACGAGCCGGTCCGCCGGACGGTCGTTCGTGTAGAGCTGCTGGACCTCGAAGACGTTGTCCCGCACGACCGCCACCCGGCCGTCGTCGGAGAACGACACACGTGCACCCGCGCGCAACGCCGTGTCGAGCCGTGCGCGCAGCACGGGCGTGCCGCTCGGCACCCGTTGCCACACCTCGACGACCGACTCCGGCGCCGAGTGCTCGACGGCGAGCCAGCGCCCGTCCCCGCTGTAGGTGATGCCGCGGACGTAGACGTGCTGCGACAGCGCCGGTCCGGCGGACTCGACGGTGCCGCCGATGCGCCAGAACTCGATCGTCGTCACGCCACCGGCCGGGTCCCACGTGCCGGTCGCGAGCTCGCGGCCGTCCTGGCTGAGCGCCACGGTCTCCGGGTTGCGCACCGGCATCGGCAGCTTGCGAGGGCTGCGCGGGTCGCTCAGGTCGTAGAGCTCGGCGTGCTCGGACTCGTCCGGGGTCGGCAGCCCGATCTCGACGGCCTCGCCGACCTTGCCGACGAGCCGCGAGCCGTCCGGGCTGAGGTCGAGCGTGCGGAACCGCCGGGGCAGCGCGGTGAGGTAGCTGATGTCGCCCGCGTCGTTGACGGCCCACAGGTGCTCGTCGCCGTTGAAGTCGCGGGTGACGGCCCGGCGTTCGGCGAGCTTCACGACCCGGTGGCGTTCGGCGAACCGCTTGCCCGGCGTCGCCTTGTCCTCGTCGATCGACCACATCCGGTCGGTGCCGTCCTGGTCGGTCACGGCGGCCATGTCGCCGCGCGGGCCGACCAGCACGTCCGCGTCGTCCTTGGGCGTGCCGGTGAACGGGATGCCGCGCGCGACGGCGTTCGCGAGCCGCAGCACCTTCTCGGCCTCGGGCGACGGGCTGACCTCGTAGCCGACGAGCGCGTACTTGTCCGCGTACGGGCGGCGTTGCTCCAGCAGCGCCTCCGACTGCGACAACGCCTTGCCTCCGAGCGCGGTCGCGTTCATCTCGGTGATCTTGCGTTCGTTCGCGAGCGCGTAGACGACCGTGCCGGGCACGAGGGCGAGCAGCACGGCCATCACCGCGATCAACGCCGTCGAGCGGCGGTTCTCGCGTTTGGTGCTCATGTCGACGAACCGGCGTTCCCGCACGGTCAGGAACTCGCCGAGATCCTTGGCCTTGCGCAGCCGCACGCCCCGGTAGAGCGCCAGCGGGTCGCGGTCGCTCGCCTCCCACAGCTCGATGGCTGTGACGAGCTGCTGGTGCGTCCTGAGGTTCTCGCGGTCCTCGTCGATCCAGCCGGCGAGGCGGTGCCAGCGCAGCGCGGCGTCGTGGGCGAGCTCGGCGCCGTCCTCGGTGAGGGTGACCAGCCGGGCCTTCGCGAGGAGCTCCAGGAGGCTGCCAAGACCGGTGTCACCGTCCAGGTCGCGTCTGCGGTCGCCGCGTTGCGCGAGTCCGTTGCGCTGCACCGAGACCAGTCTCAGCAGGAGCTGACGGACCGCCTGCCGGTCGTCTTCGGCGAGGCCCTCGTAGAACGACTCGGCGGCCTGCGCGACGACGTGCTCGATGCCGCCGGACTCCTCGAAGCCCGCGAACGGCAGCGTCATGCCGCGCTTGCGCCGCCACGTCTCGACCAGCGCCTGCTGCACGAGCGGCAGCGCGTGCTGGTTCGCGGCGTCGGCCACGAGATGCGCGATGACCGCGGTCTCGACGGTGGCACCGATCTTGGCGGCGGGTTCGGTGATGGCCCGGCGCAGCTGGTCCGCGCTCATGGGCTCGATGACGATCTCGGTCGCGTCGAGGTTCTTCGCCCGCCAGCGGTGCTGGTGGTCGGCGCGGATCGCGAGCACGACGTGGGGGCAGCCGGTGACGGCCTTGAGGAAGTCCTCGGCGTCGAGCGCCCGTTCGGCGTCGTCGACCAGCAGGACGAGCTCGGGGCGGTGCTGGCGCAGCCGCAGCCGCAGGTGGTCGGGGTCGGCGCGGAACTCGGCGGCGAGTCCGTCGGCCGTGGTGTGTTCGAAGACCTCCGCGAGCGCCTCGGCGAGGTCGTGCAGCGGGTCGGCGCCGGGCGTGACCAGGACGGCGTCGTCGAGCGCCGGCAGCAGGCCCGCGCGCAGCAGTGAGGTGCGGCCCGACCCGGAGACGCCGAGCACGACGGTGAGGGGCTTGAGCTTGACCGACTCGACGACCTGTTCCACGAGGCACTCACGGCCGAAGAACCGCTTCTCGTCGTGCTCGGTGAACGGCTCGAGGCCGGGGTACGGAGCGTTCGGCTGCAACGGCTGGGTGTGCTCGGCGGCGAGCTCACGCCAACGGCGGGTCCACGGCGCGGGATCGGCCTCGCAGGCGCGCACGAACGCGAGCGTCAGGGCGAGCGAGGGCAGCTTCCGCCCACCGGCCGCGTCGGACAGCGCGGTCGGCGAGTAGTTCGCTCGCCTGGCCAGTTCGCGATAGCTCGGTTTGCCCGCCTGGTCACGCAGTCTGCGCAGGTCACCGGCGAACCGCAGCAACGCGGTGTCCTCCGGACCCAGCGGTCGTTCCCCTCGTGGCATGCCGCCTCCTGGCCGGATTGTCCACCAGAGGTTCGTCCGCCGTCTAACGGGCCGCTAATCGCTCACCACCCCGGCGTGCGCTTCGTGATCGTTCCACCTGCCCGGTGCTGGGGGTTCAGTCCGGACAGGGTGGCGTGAAGTCGAGTCCGGGGAAGAACCTGTCCCATTCCGCCCTGGTCATCCGGGGGTAGGCCTGCTCGCAGATGCGGGCGGCGGGGTCGCGCGGGTCGGCGTTCCACAGCCGCACGGCCCGGTCCGCACCCCCCGTCACCACCTCGTCACCGCGTGGGGTCAGGCCGACCGCGGTGACCGGTCCGGCGTGGCCGCGCAGCAGGGCCTGCTCCACCGGTTCGCCGCCGTCGACCACCCAGAGCCGCACGAGGCCGTCGTCGGTGGCGACCGCGGCCCTGCCCGCGCCGAGCCAGGCCGCGGTGACCTCGCCGCCGCCGGACGGGATCTCGGCGCGGCGCACCGGGTTGCGCGGGTCGGTCGTGTCCCAGAGGTGCACGGCCGCGCTCGCCGTGGTGATCAGGTCGTTGTGGCCCGCGAACTGGGCGCCGCCGGCGAACTCCCTGGTCAGCGACAGGAGCTTCACGTCACGCGGGTCCGTGACGTCGACCAGGTGCACGGCGCGGCCGGTGGTGACGGCGGCGAGGACGTGGCCGTCGGGGCGGAACGACAGCCCCGCGAGCGGGCCGAGGCCGAGCTGGGCCGTGGTGACGAGGCGGGCGCGCCCGAGGCGCAGGTCGGTCCAGAAGCTCAGCGCGCCGTCGTCGTCGGTCGTGACGAGGGTCGTGCCCTGCCAGGCGATCGCCTTGGCGCGGACGGGCAGCACGGTCAGCTCGCGCGGCCTGCCCAGTGACACGTCGACGACGTGGACAGCGCCGTCCTCGCCGACGCTAGCCACGAACCCTCCCGCCGGGTCCATCGCGAGCGCGGTCACGGCGCCGGTGTGCCGGGTCGCGTCGAGGGAGGTCCGCGGGGACGGCAGGTCGTTCAACGTCGTCAGCACGACCGTGCCGTCGCGGTGCCCGGTCACGACCTGCTGCTGGGTGGGGCCGACGACGAGCGCGGTGACGTCGGACTGGGCCTCCCTGAGCACCTGGGACGGCACGTCCTCCTGCCGGAGTCCGTTGCGCGCCTGGGGCAACGGCACGAGCCGGTACGCGGCGAGGGCGACCTGCTGGGCCAGTGCGGGGTTGGTGGACCTCAGGGAGTTCGCCTCCCCCACCGCTCTCAGCACGACGGCGGTGGCGCGTTGCTCGTCGGCGGTTCTGTTGGCCTGCAAGGCGAACGCCGTGGAACTGGCGGCGACGACCACGAGCGCGGCGAGGGCGGCGAGCAGCTGGCGGTGCCGGCGGGTGCGTCTTCGCGTGCTCAGCGAGACCTCTTCCTCCGCCGCTCTGCTCGCGGCGAGGAAGGCGCGCTCCCTGGCGTTGAGGGACAGTCCGTCCGGGACGTTCGCGAGGCGACGGCCGCGCAGCAACGCTCCCGCGTCCCGGTCGAGGGACTCCCAGGTGCGCGTGGCGTGCGTGATCTCGCGCTGTGCCTTGATGTTCTCGCGTTCCTGCTCCACCCAGCCCTGGAACTCGGGCCAGCCGCGGATCAACGCCTCGTGCGCGAGCTCCACGCCGTCGCGGTCGATCACGACGAGCCTCGCCGCCGCGAGGGCGAGGAGCACGTCGTCGTCTGCTTCGAGTTCGTCGTGCTGTGCGCGGCGTTTGGTGTCCTCCGCCGTGACGAGCCGCAGCAGGATTCGTTTGGCCTGGTGCCGTCCCTGCGGGGAAAGGGTGTCGAAGACCTCCTGCGCGGTGCGGGCGACGGCGTGGTCGAGGCCGCCGACCTCCTCGTAGCCCGCGAGGGTGAGCGTCATGCCGCGCCGGTGCTGCCAGGTCTGCGCGAGGGCGTGCGACAGCAGCGGGAGCACGGCGGCCTGGCCCACCGCGTCGGCCATGAGCCGTGCCAGCAGGGCGGTCTCGACCTTGGCGCCGACGGCCGCGGCGGGTTCGGTGATGGCGAGCCTGAGCTCGTCCGGGGTCATCGGGCCGAGCAGGAGGTGCGCGCCTTCGAGCGCCTCGACGAGGTCGGGGTACCGCGCGCAGTGGCCGTAGAAGTCGGCGCGCACCCCGATGACGACCTTGGTGCAGTGCAGGAGCGCGGTGATGAGCCACTGGCGGTGGTCCTCGTCGCGGCACAGCGTGAAGAGCTCCTCGAACTGGTCCACGACCACGAGGTGCGGGTGCTCCTCGGTGAGCCGCACCGGATCCGCGAGCTCGTCGGCGAGGTCGGCGGCCTCCCGGCCGGTGAGCCTCGCCAGGGCGAGCGCGCACTCCTCGACGGGGTTGGCGCCGGGCGTGAAGAGCAGGACGGGGTCGCGGGTGCGGGCGATCAGACCGGCGCGCAGCAACGACGACTTCCCCACCCCGGACGGGCCGAACACCCCGGTGAAGCGGTTCTTCGTGACGAGCAGCTCGGCCGTCAGCCGCTCACGCCCGAAGAACTTCGGTGCGTCGCCGGGCTGGAACATCGCGAGCCCGACGTACGGACTGTCGTTGGCCGCGTGGGGTTCCGACTCGACCACGGCGCGCCACCGCCGTGCCCACTCCTCCGGGTCGGCGTCGCAGGCCTTCGCGTACGCCTTCGTCACGGCGAGGCTCGGCAGCTTGCGCCCGCCCGCCGCCTCCGACAACGCCGCCGCCGAGTAGTGCGCCCGCCGGGACAGTTCCCGGTAGGTGGGGCTTCCCGCGCGTTCCCGCAGCCGGCGCAGATCCGCCGCGAACCGCAGGAGACCGCTCTCGCCCTCGTCGAGAGGGCGTTCCCGTCTCGGCATCCCGTCATTGTTCAGAGAACTTTGTTCAGCGGCCAACACATGACCGTGAACAACCCGTTCGCCCTAACGTGCTGGGCAGACACCTTTGAGCGGGGAAGACCCGGTGCTCGCGCCCCGAACCGGCGCCGGAGGTGGCCGTGGGTGGCCCGCGCATCGCGCCACCCACGGCTCACGAACTCAGCACACGGGCTTGCGGTCGATGCCCGGGAAGTACTGCTCCCACTCCTTGTCGGACAGTTCGGCGCCACCGAGGCAGAGTTCCTTCGCGACCTGTTCGGGGTCGAGGCGCAGCTGCCAGATGACGTTGTCCGTCGTCATCGCCGCGAACCCCTGCTGCCACGAGAAGACCGTCTTCACGTCGGTGGTGAAGTTGTCGAAGGCCGCGAGCCTGCGCGGGGCGTCACGCCGCCCGATGTCCCAGACGTTCACCGTCTGCGCCGTGCCGAGCACGACCTGACGGCCGTCCGGCGAGAACTTGGTCATCGGCACCTGGTTGTGGGCGAGCTGGTCCCGAAGCTCCGCCCAGCGCACCGGGTTCGCCGGATCGGAGACGTCCCACACGGTCGTCGTCGCGCTGGTCGGGGTGGCCATCAACAGCAGGCGGCCGTCCGGGCTGAACCGCGGTCCCGCCAGGGCGAGCGGGGAGGCGAAGCCGCCCGCGCGGTGGAGCTCCGAGCCGTCGAACCTCCAGAGCTCGACGCCCGCGCCGTCCCGTCGTTCCACCGCGAGCACCTCGCCGTTCGGGGAGAACCGCAGGGAGTGGACCTCTCCCTCGCCGGGCAGCTCGATCTCCTCGACGTGACCGGACCCGTCGTGCACCCAGACCCGCGGTGCCGCGTCGTCGTCCTCGTACTCCATCCCGGCGATGACGTCGACGCCGTTCCTCGTGGCGACCGAGGAGTCGGCGTGCGCCGGGAGGTCGGCGAGCCGCTCCACCTCGCCGGTGGGCGCGATGTCGTAGAGGCCGAACCGGGACCGGGTCTCGGGCACCACCGCGCGGCGGTCGTCGTCGCTGATCACGACCGGGACGGTCGGCAGGGAGCCGACGAACCTGTCCGTCTCGACGTCCCAGAGCACCGAGTCCTCGCCCTCGCCCTCGGCCAGGAAGTACCTGCCGCCGTTGGCCTTCGCGGCGATCTGGCGGTTGCCCGGCCGGAACTGCTTCTGGTGGAGGGCGGCGTCGGCGCCGAGGAGCAGGTCGCGGCTCGAGTCGGTGGGCGCCACCCGGTGCACGGCGAGGGCGAGGCGCGCGGCACGTCCGTTGTCCATCGGCAGCCGGGCGAGCCAGCGCGCCTCGGTGGCGGCGTTGCCGGCGATCGCGAGGTCGCGCTGGTCGGCGGCCTCGTCCGCCTTGCGATTCGCGAACACGACCGTGCCGGCGAGGAGCAGCACCAGGACCGCGAGGACCGCGGTGGTCGCGCGGGCCCGTCTGGTTCTGCGGCGGCCTTCTGCCTGGCTCTGTTCGAGGAACGCCGTCTCCTGCTCGGTCAGGTCGCCGGGGTCGAGCTCGGTGGCCTGGGCGAGTCGGGCGCCCTGGTAGAGGACGTCGCGGTCGCCGTCCCAGTTCCTGGCGGCCTCGGTGAGGCGGTGGTGCACGCGCAGGGTCTCGCGGTCCTCGGCGATCCAGTCGCGCAGCCTCGGCCAGGAGCGGATGAGCGCCTCGTGGGTGAGTTCGGCGTGCTGCTCGGTGAGCGTGACCAGGCGGGCGGTGGCGAGACGTTCGAGCACGTCGGCGTCGAGGTCCTCGCGGTTCGCGCGGCGCTTGGTGTCCTCGGTGCCTTCGCCCAACGCGATCAGGCGCAGGAACGTCTTCCTGGTCGTGCGCTGCTGTTCTTCGCTCAGGTGCCCGTAGACGGCCTCCGCCGTGCGGGCGATGGCGTGTTCCACGCCGCCCGCTTCCTCGTAGCCGACGAGCGAGAGCGTCATCCCCCGGCGGCGGTGCCACGTCTCGACGAGTGCGTGCTGGACGAGCGGGAGGGCGGCGGCCTGGCCCGCGACGTCCGCCACCAGCCTCGTGACCAGGGCGGACTCGACGGTGGCGCCGACGTGCTGGGCGGGTTCGACGATGGCGCGGCGGAGCTCGTCGGTGGTCAGCGGTCCGACCAGGACCTGGGCGCCTTCGAGAGCCTCGACGAGTTCGGGGTGGCGGCCGACGTGGCCGTAGAAGTCGGCGCGGACGCCGATGACCACGTGCGGGGCCTGGGTGAGGGCCTGCACGAACCAGTCGCGTTGCTCGGGGCTCGCCAGCGTGAAGACCTCCTCGAACTGGTCGATGACCAGGACAAGGTGCTCGTCGTGCTGCCTGATGATGAGGTCGAGCGCTCGCGGGTCTTCGAGCTCGGCGCGCAGGACGACGGCGGAGTGGCCGGTGAGCTGGGCCAGCCGGACCGCGCACTCGTCCTTCGGTCGCGGGCCGGGGGTGAAGATCAGCGCTTGGCCGAGGTTCGGCAGCAGGCCCGCCCGGATGAGCGACGACTTGCCGGAGCCGCTCGCGCCGAAGACCCCGACGAACGGGCGGGCGTGCGTGAGTTCCGTGAGCTTCGCGGTGAGCTTCTCGCGGCCGTGGAACCTCGCCGCGTCTTCCTGCTGGAACGCCTTGAGGCCGACGTACGGGGGCTCCGCGGTCGGTTCCGGCGGGGCGGCGATGGCACGCCACCGCTGTTCCCACTCCGTCTCGTCGCCCCCGCAGGCCTTCGCGTAGGCGAGCGTGACGGCGAGACTCGGCAGCTTCTTGCCGCCGGCGGCGTCCGAGAGCGTCGCCGCCGAGTAATGCGCGCGTGAAGCGAGCTCGCGATAGGACGGTGTGCCCGCCTTCTCGCGCAGTTTCCTCAGGTCCGCCGCGAACCGGCCGAGTTCGGTGTCCTCACTGGCCAGCGGGCTTTCAGTACGTGGCATCTCGATCTCCCCCAGAGACCGATTGTCTACACGTTGATGTTCACTGCGCACTTCCGACCCCTTACAACGTCGTCGCCGTAGCGTTCTCGTCGCAAGGTGAACGGGGGTTCACCGCAGGTCGCCCCTCCGGCTCTGGGGGCCGGAGGGGCGAGCGGTTCAGTACTCGGTCACATGCCGACGAGCTTGTACAGCCCGCCGACCTCCTGGCGGTTCAGCACCCGCATCGAGCCGGGACGCTGGTTGCCGAGCGACACGTCACCGACCGCGACGCGCACGAGCGACTGCACCGGGTACCCGGCCGTCTCCATCAGGCGGCGGACGATGTGCTTGCGGCCCTCGTGCAGCACGATCTCGACCAGCGCCTTGCCCGGCACCGCGCTGATGAGCTTGAAGGAGTCGACCTTGACCGGCCCGTCCTCCAGCTCGATGCCCGCCTTGAGCTTCTTGTTGAGGCCCTTCTCGACCGGCCCCGGCACCTCGGCGAGGTACGTCTTCTTGACGTTGTAGCTGGGGTGCATCAGCCGGTGCGCGAGCTCACCGTCGTTCGTGAGCAGCAACAGCCCCTCGGTCTCGGCGTCCAGCCGGCCGACGTGGAACAGCCGCTCCTTGCGGTTGCGCACCAGATCGCCGACGCACGGCCGCCCGAGGTCGTCCTCCATCGTGGACAACATCCCGAACGGCTTGTTGAGCGCGATCGTCACGACGTCCTCGCGGATCTGCACCCGCACCCCGTCGACGTGCACGACGGCCGTCTCGGGGTCGATGCGCCGCCCCTGCTCCTTGACGACCTTGCCGTCGACCTGCACCCGCCCCTGGTCGATCAGCTCCTCCGAAGCACGGCGCGAGGCGATCCCCGCCTGCGCGAGCACCTTCTGCAGGCGCACGCCCTCGTTCTCAGACATCGTCGATCGCATCCACTTCGGGCAGGAGCGGAGCAATCGGCGGCAGGTCGCGCAGTGACGACAGCCCCAACCGCTCCAGGAACAGTTCGGTCGTGCGGTACAGGATCCCACCAGTGTCGCTGTCGGTGCCCGTCTCCTCGATGAGCCCCCTCGCGACAAGGGTCCGGATCACACCGTCCACGTTGACGCCGCGAACCGCCGCGATCCGCGCCCGCGTCACAGGCTGCCGGTAGGCGATCACCGCGAGCGTCTCCAGGGCAGCGCGGGTGAGTTTCGCGCGCTGGCCGTCGAGCAACAGCTTCTCCACGAACGGGGCGAACCGGTCCCGCGTGTAGAACCGCCAGCCGTCCCCCGCCCGACGCAGATCAATGCCGCTGCCGGACTCGGTGTACCGGTGGGAAAGTGTACGGAGTGCCTGCTTGATTCGCTTAACCGGCTGTTCGAGGGCACTGCTGAGCTGGTCCTCGGCGATCGGGCTGTCCACCACGAGCAGCACCGACTCGAGCGCGGCCTCGAAGGTGGCGTCGTCGGTGAGGTCGGGCAGGCCGCTGTCCTCGATGGCCTCTTCGGGGGCGACGGCGAGCAGCTGCGCCTCGAGGGCGGCGGCGTCCCCGGAGTCGGCGGAGTCGGGCTCCGGCTCGGGCTCGCCGGCAGGGTCAGCGGCGGGCTCCGGGGCCGGTTCGGGGGTGGGCGCAGGCTCGGCGGGCTTGGCTTTGGCCTTGGCGGCGCGGGCCTTCTTGGCGGGCTGGGGTTCCGCGGCGGGCTCGGCCAGCACGACCGCCGCGGGGGCGGCGTCGTCGAGGGCGGCGTCCGCGGGCTGCTCGTCCGTTTCCGGCGCGGCGGTCACCTCAGGTGCGGCGCCGGACTCCTCCAGCACGACGGCGGCCGGTGCGGCGTCGTCGAGGGCGGCGTCCGCAAGGGCGGCGTCCGGCGCGGGGTCGCCGAGGGCGGCGCCAGCAAGAGCGGCGGCCGGCGTGGCTGCCGCGTTGTCCACAGGCTCGACCTCTGACGTGCCGTTTTCGTCGGTGCCGGTCGATAGACTGGAGCCGGGGGGCGGAGCCGTCTCGCTCGGCGCGTTCCCGGCTTCCACAGCGGTCTCGGGCTCCGCGGTCTCGGGTTCGCCTGCCGGCTCGGCGCCGTCGAAGGCCGGGCCCGGGCGGTCGATCTCTGCCGCGTCCGGTCCCACCAGTGGGTCGCTCATCCGCCGTAGTCCTCATCCTCGTCGCCGGCGTGCACCTGTGCCTGCGCCTGTTCGATCGTGCCGCCCACCCAGGTCACCTGCAGCGGGCCCAGGGGGTCTTCCTGTTCGAAGGCCAGTGACTTCTCCCGGTACAGCTCCAGCAGTGCCAGGAACCTCGCCACGACCTGCATGGTCTCGGTGCAGTCGGCGACGATCTCCGTGAACGAGGCCGTGCCCTTCTCGATGAGGAGGGCGCGGAGCTCGTCCGCCGTCTCGCGGATCGAGACCCGGTGCTGGTGGATGTGGTCCGTGGAGAGGGTGCGCTTCTGCTTCGGTCGGAAGGACGCCGCCGCGATCAGGGCGAACTTGTCCGGGGTGACGCCCAGCATCACCTCGGGCAGCAGGCCCTCGAAGCGGGGTTCCAGGGACACCGAGCGCGGGTAGCGGCGGTAGGCGCCCTGTTCGAGCTCGGCGAAGAGTGCTGCCACCTGCTTGTAGGCGCGGTACTGGAGGAGGCGGGCGAAGAGGAGGTCGCGGGCCTCCAGGAGGGCCAGGTCGTCCTCGTCCTCCACGTCGCCGGTGGGGAGCAGGCGCGCCGCCTTGAGGTCCAGCAGGGTGGCGGCGATGACCAGGAACTCCGTGGTCTCGTCCAGGTCCCACTGGTCGCCCATGCCCCGGATGTGGGCGATGAAGTCGTCGGTCACCTGGTGCAGGGCCACTTCGGTGACGTCGAGGGTGTGCTGCGAGATCAGCTGCAGGAGCAGGTCGAAGGGGCCCTCGAAGTTCGTGAGCCTGACCTTGAACTTGCCGTCGTCCGGAGCGGGAACCTCAGCGACCTCGGTGACCTCGGCAGGGGCTTCCTCGGTCACCGCTCGCGCAACCTGCGTACCAGCAACGACTCGTCACCGTGCGACTCGAGGTCGTCCAGCACGATCGCGATCGCCTCGCGGACCACGCGGCCCCGGTCGACGCCCAGGCCGTGCGCGGCGCGCAGCGTCAGGCGGGCCTGTTCGAGGGCGAGGAGCTCCTCGTCGGAGACGTAGACCGTGATCTTGGTGGTGTGCTTGGTGCGGCCGGAGCCTCGGCGTTGCTGCGGGGCGTCCTCCGCCGACGCCACCGAGGACACCGGCGAGACCGGGGAGTCGGCGGGCACGGGCGCGGCAGCGGTCAGCCTGAAGAGCTCCGCCGCCCCTGGCAGTGACGGGCGACGGTTCACCGGGCGATCACCTCGCGGGCCAGCGCGCGGTAGGCGTTGGCGCCGGACGAACGCGGGGCCCAGCGGGTGATCGGTTCGCCGGCCACCGTGGTCTCGGGGAAGCGCACGGTGCGGTTGATGACCGAGTCGAACACGATGTCGCCGAACGCCTCCACGACGCGGGCCATGACCTCGCGCGAGTGCAGGGTGCGCGGGTCGTACATCGTGGCGAGGATGCCGGTGATGTTGAGCTTCGGGTTCAAGCGTTCCTTGACCTTCTCGATGGTGTCGATGAGCAGCGCCACCCCGCGCAGCGAGAAGAACTCGCACTCCAGCGGGATCAGCACACCGTCCGCGGCCGCGAGGGCGTTCACCGTGAGCAGGCCCAGCGAGGGCTGGCAGTCGACCAGCACGTAGTCGTAGTGGTCGATGACGGGACGGAGGGTGCGCACGAGCGTGTGCTCGCGGCCCACCTCCGACACCAGCTGGATCTCGGCCGCCGACAGGTCGATGTTGCTCGGCAGCAGGTCCATGTCGTCGACCATGGTCTTGCGGATCACGTCGGGAACGGCGGTGTCGTTCTCCATGATGACGTTGTAGATCGTGGTTTCGAGCTGGTGCGGGTGCACGCCGAGGCCGACCGACAGCGCGCCCTGGGGGTCGAAGTCGACGAGCAGCACGCGGCGCCCGTACTCGGCCAGCGCCGCGCCCAGGTTGATGGTCGTCGTCGTCTTGCCGACGCCGCCCTTCTGGTTGCAGACCGCCAGGATCTTCGCCGGGCCGTGGTGCAGCAACGCCGGCGGATCGGGGATCACGCGGCGTGGTCTGCCGGTCGGGCCGATGCCGTCGACCTGCTCGGTGGCGACGTCGTCCACCGGCGCGGCGTGCGGGGCCAGGTTCAGGTCGGCACGGGGCGCGAAAGCGTGCTCCGGTGTCGACATGGCTGGCGTTCCCTCACTGGTCGTAGTCGTCTCTCCGGGCGCAGCCTAGGCCGCACCCGTGCGAGCGGCAACGCGCCTCGCCGGTGTTTGTCAAGACTGAGTTAGACCGCGACATCCGTTCGTGTTCGCCTGTCGACGGCGGAGAGCACGACGTCCAGCAGTCCCGGGAACAGCAGATCCAGGTCATCGCGACGCAGGGAGACCCACCGCTGGTTGCCCCGGCAGCGTGTTCGCGTGATGCCCGCCTCGCGCAGCACGCGCAGGTGCTGGGAGAGAGTCGACTTCGCCACGTCAACCTCGAAGGCCCCGCACAGCCGTTCGCCGCTCGACTGGATCTGGCGCACGACCGCGAGCCTTGTCGGGTCACTCAGCGCGTGGAGCACAGCGGCTAGATCAATGGCCTGTGGGGACGGCTCGTCCAAGTTCGGCACCTGCCCACCGTACCCGTGGAAGCCTCATGTTCCAGTGGCCCGAGGGTGTGCAGTTGCGTAGACCTCCCTCAAAGTCGTAACGGTTACCAGTGTGTACACCTGAGTGGTCGTAACGGATGCGTGCCCGAGGAGTTCTTGCACCACCCGAACGTCAGCACCCCCTTCGAGCAGATGGGTGGCGAACGAATGTCGCAACGTGTGCGGAGACACCGCGGAACTGATTCCCGCCTCCTCCGCGGCGGTCTTCAACACCGTCCACGCGCTCTGCCGCGACAGCCTTCCGCCGCGTGCGTTCAGGAACAAAGCCGGTGTGCCACGCCCCTTCGCCGCCAGCGCGGGGCGCGCGCGAACCAGGTACGCGTCCACCGCCGCCAACGCCGGACGCCCCACCGGAACCAGCCTCTGCTTGCCTCCCTTCCCGTCGAGCAGCACGGTGCGCTCGGACGCGTCGATGTCGTCGACGTCGAGCCCCACCACCTCGGAAATTCGGGCTCCTGTCGAGTACAGCAGCTCCAGCAACGCTTTGTCCCTGAGGTTTCCCACAGTTTCGAGGAGGGTGAGAACCTCATTCACAGGTAAGGCTTTCGGCAACCGCTTGGGCGGCGAAGGCGGATGCACGGCCCGTGCGACGTCATGGGGCACAACGCCTTCACGATGCGCAAAGCGGTGCAAACCGCGCACAGCGACCAACGTCCGCGCGGCAGAAGAAGCCGCAAGCCCGCTTTCCCGCAACACGGCGAGAAACTCACTCACCTGCATCTCGGTCACAGCGCCCAGTTCCGTGACACCAAGGGAGTCCAGGTGCTCGGTGTAGCGGCGAAGGTCGCGAGTGTACGAATCGAGCGTGTTGCGAGCGGTGCCGCGTTCCACGGCGAGGTGGTCCAGATAGGTCGCCACCAGCTGAGCGATCACGCCAGCCCTTCCAACACGATCTTCCCGTCCCATGCGTTGACACCCTTGGCCAGCGCCGGATCGCCGGCGACGGCTGTTTCGAAACCCTTGTCCGCCAACGCGATGACGTACGGCAGCGTCACGTTCGTGAGCGCGTACGTCGACGTGTTCGGCACGGCACCGGGCATGTTCGCGACGCAGTAGAACACGGAGTCGTGGACACGGTAGGTAGGCGCATCGTGTGTGGTGGGCCGCGTGTCCTCAAAACACCCGCCCTGATCGACGGCGATGTCCACCAACACGCTGCCCGGACGCATCGTCGACACCAGCTGGTTGCTCACGAGCTTCGGCGCCCGCGCCCCCGGCACCAGCACGGCACCCACGACGAGATCCGCCCACCGACAGGCCTTCTCGACCTCGTACGCGTTGGACGCGATCGTCTGCAGATGCCCGCGGTACACGAAGTCGATCTGCCGCAACCGGTTGACGTTGTTGTCCAGCACCACGACCTCGGCCTGCATCCCGACCGCCATCGTCGCCGCGTTCATCCCCGCCACCCCGGCGCCGATCACCGCGACCTTGCCCGCGGCCACCCCGGGCGCACCGCCCAGCAGCACCCCGCGCCCACCTTGCGCGCGTTCCAGGCAGTGCGCGCCGACCTGGGCCGCCATCCGCCCGGCGATCTCGCTCATCGGCGCCAGCAACGGCAACGACCCGTCCGCGAGCTGCACGGTCTCGTACGCGATGGCTGTAATGCCCGAAGCGGCGATCGCCGAGGTGCACTCGGGCGACGCCGCCAGGTGCAGGTAGGTGAACAGCACCTGGTCGCGGCGCATCCGGTGGTACTCGGGCTCGATCGGCTCCTTGACCTTCAGCACCAGGTCCGCGAGGCCCCACACCTCGTCGGCGGTGACGGCGATCCTCGCTCCCGCCGCCACGTACTCGTGGTCGGGGAACGACGAGCCCGCGCCGGCGTCCCGTTCGATCACGACGGAGTGCCCGCGACGCACGAGCTCGACCACACCGGCGGGCGTGATGGCCACGCGGTACTCGTGGTTCTTGATCTCCTTTGGGACACCGACCAGCATCGTCGCAGCGTATTCCCGATATCGGCACGCTGCATCGGATAACGTGCGGGGCTGTGTCAGAAGCATTCGGGCCAGAGCAGCAGCGCATCGGCAACCAACAGCGCGAAGAGGCGATCACCGCCCTCAACGACCACTTCGCGATGGCGCGGCTCGACATCGGCGAGTACCAGGAACGCGTGAACCGCGCGTCCGGCGCGCAGTCCTACGTCGAGCTCGCGGAGCTGTTCCGCGACCTGCCGCAGCCCCACCCGCCGTTCCTCGCGCCGAACTCGGTGCCGTTCACCGCCGTGCCGCCGCCGCCCGGCTACATGCCTCCGCCCACGCAGGCGTACTACCCGCCGCCGACGGGCCCGCAGCAGCAGTACGCGGTGCCCCCGCCGCCGCCCATGGGCTACCCGGCCCCCGGCGCGCCGTACGGCATCGACCCGTACACGGGCATCCCGCTGTCGGACAAGTCGAAGATCGTCGCGGGCCTGTTGCAGCTGTTCCTGGGCAACCTGGGCATCGGCCGCTTCTACACCGGCCACACCGGCATCGCCGTCGCCCAGCTGCTGACCTGCGGCGGCTGCGGCATCTGGTCACTGGTCGACGCGATCATCATCCTGGTCAACGGCGGCGAGGACTCCGAAGGCCGCAGGCTCCGGGACTCCTAAACACCGGCGAGATTGCGTCCCACGCCCCACACGACCGCAACGACGATGACGGCGACACCGACCACCCGAGGCACGGGTCGCCGTTCTCCCGTCCACTTGGCACGGCTCCAGCGCGCGAACAGCCACAAGACCAGCGGCACACCGAACGCGAGCATCACGGCGTTGAAGTGGAACGCGCTGACGACATCGCCGTGCAGCAACGCGTGCAGCATGCGCGTGACGCCACACGCGGGGCAGTTCAGGCCCGTCAGCCAGTTGAACGGGCACTTGGGGAGCAGGTTCCCCGGCTGGTTCGGGTCCACGAACATCAGCAACGCAGCCCCGGCCGCACCGGCCGCGAGCACGCCGAGGGGTCCCCTCATCCGTGTGAAGGAACCCGTCAGCGTCTGCATGAACCCAACTTACTTCTTGCGCGCGGCGAACCGGGTCGGCCGGTCGCGGAACGGTGCGTCGGCCGGACGCGGCTCGGCCCGTCCCGCCAGCACCTCACGGGCCGCGAGCAGCCCGGCGACGGCCGAGGAGTTCACGATCTCCCCCGCCAGCACCATCCGCACGGCCTCGTCGATCGGGAAGCGGTGGATCTCCAGGTCCGCCTCCTCCTCGCCCTGCACCTCGCGCGGCACCTCGGTCAGCTCCCGCGCCAGGTAGACGCGCACGACCTCGTCGGTGAACCCCGGCGACGCGGCGGAGTCGACCAGCACGTCCCAGCGCGCGGCGTCGAGCCCGACCTCCTCCGCCAGCTCCCGACGGGCACCGATGACCGGCTCCTCGCCGTCGTGGTCGAGCAGCCCGGCCGGCAGCTCCCACAGGTGGCGGCCCAACGGGTGCCGGTACTGGTGGATCAGCACGACCTGACCGTCGGAGTCGACGGCCACGACCGCCACGGCGCCCATGTGCTCGACGACCTCGCGCTTGGCCGTGCCACCACCGGGCATCTCCACGTCGTCGACGCGCAACGCGACAACCCGACCGACGTGCACGTCCGCGCTGGAGACCGTCCGGAAGTCGTGCCTCACTTGGACGCGCCCGCGGTCAAAGGGAGGCGGTCGGCCACCCGGTAGTCGATCGCGGCCTTCACGAACGCCGCGAACAACGGGTGCGGCTTCGTCGGACGCGACTTCAGCTCCGGGTGCGCCTGCGTGCCCGCGTAGAACGGGTGCACGTCGGACGGCAGCTCCACGAACTCGACCAGGCGCCCGTCCGGCGACGTGCCGGAGAACACCAGGCCGGCGTCGGCGAGCTTGCCCCGGTACGCGTTGTTGACCTCGTAGCGGTGCCGGTGCCGCTCGGACACCTCGGTCGAGCCGTACGCCGAAGCGACCACCGAACCGGGCGTGAGCTTCGCGACGTACGCGCCCAGGCGCATCGTGCCGCCCATGTCGCGCTGACCGGAGACGACGTCCTGCTGGTCGGCCATGGTCGAGATGACGGGCGTGCCGCCCTCCTCGAACTCCGCCGAGTTGGCGTCCTCGATGCCCGCGAGGTTCCGCGCGGCCTCGATCACCATGCACTGCAGGCCGAGGCACAGGCCCAGCGTCGGCACACCGCGCGTGCGGGTGTACTTCAACGCACCGAGCTTGCCCTCGATGCCGCGCACCCCGAACCCGCCGGGGACCAGCACCGCGTCCATGCCGGACAACGCCCGTGCGGCGCCTTCCGGCGTCTGGCACTCGTCCGACGGCACCCACTTGATCTCGACCTTGGCGTGGTGCGCGAACCCGCCCGCACGCAGCGCCTCGGTCACCGACAGGTAGGCGTCCGGCAGGTCGACGTACTTGCCGACCAGCGCGATCTTCACCGTCTCGGACGGGTTGTGCACCCGCTCCAGCAGGTCGCCCCACACCGTCCAGTCGACGTCGCGGAACGGCAGCCCGAGGCGGCGCACGACGTAGGCGTCGAGGCCCTCGGAGTGCAGCACCTTCGGGATGTCGTAGATCGACGGCGCGTCCACCGCGGCGACGACGGCGTCGGTGTCGACGTCGCACATCAGGCCGATCTTGCGCTTGAGCGCGTCCGGGATCTCCCGGTCCGCGCGGCACACGATCGCGTCCGGCTGGATGCCGATGTTGCGCAACGCGGCGACGGAGTGCTGCGTCGGCTTGGTCTTCAGCTCACCCGACGGCGCCAGGTACGGAATCAGGCTGACGTGCAGGAAGAAGACGTTGTCGCGGCCGACGTCGTGGCGGACCTGGCGGGCCGCCTCGAGGAACGGCAGCGACTCGATGTCACCGACCGTGCCGCCGACCTCGGTGATGACGACGTCCGGCGTCACGCCGTCGGCGTCCGGCTCCGCCATCATCCGGATGCGGCGCTTGATCTCGTCGGTGATGTGCGGGATCACCTGGACCGTGTCGCCCAGGTACTCACCGCGCCGTTCCTTGGCGATCACCTCGGAGTACACCTGGCCGGTGGTCACGTTGGCTTCGCCGCTCAGGTCTCGCGCGAGGAACCGCTCGTAGTGGCCGATGTCGAGGTCCGTCTCCGCGCCGTCGTCGGTCACGAAGACCTCGCCGTGCTGGAACGGGTTCATCGTGCCGGGGTCCACGTTGAGGTACGGGTCGAGCTTCTGCATCGTCACCCGCAGGCCGCGCGAGGTGAGCAACTGACCGAGGCTGGAGGCCGTGAGCCCCTTGCCCAGGGAAGACGCGACGCCTCCCGTGACGAAGACGTGCTTGGTCGTACGTGCCTGCTGCACCAACGGGGCTCCCGTGAAAATCGTGGGGGCCGAAATCCCCCTATCCACGGGCCATAACGCTAACACGCCGTCCGTCACTCAGCGCACCACGACCCGGCAGATCACATCACCCGATCGGCGCAGCGAGGGGTTTTGCCGAACCTCCCACGGCACGGCCCGGCATCAGGAAAAGTTGTCACGTGACCTTCGACGTGGTGGGGAACGCGGCACTGGCACTGCACGACCGCTCGGCGGCGTGGCGTTTCGTCGAGGGATTCGCGGCCGAGTGGGCCGAGCCGATCGAGGCGAGCGACGGCTGGAACCACGCCGACCTGAACGCCGCCGAGGACCGTCTCGGCGTGCGGCTGCCCGACGCCGTGCGCGACGCCTACGCGTTGTTCGGCAAGCGCCCCGACCTGACGAGCAACCAGGACTGGCTGCTCACCCCGGCCGAGCTGCGCCTCGACGGCGACGTGCTGGTGTTCCGCGACGAGAACCAGTCGGTCGCGTCGTGGGGTGTCGCGCTCGACGCCGACGACCCGCGCGTGGTGGTCAAGCTCGACCTCGTGCACAAGGCGGAGGAGCACTGGGACTCCTGGCTGCCCCGCTTCTCCCTGGCGTGCGTGGAGCTGGTGCTGTCCGAGTCGCTGTTCCGCGACGGGGCCCAGACAGCCGACAGGGAGATGTCCGAGTCGGACATCTCCCTGCTCGAAGCCGGTTTCGCCCTGCTACCGCTGCACAGTCCCGGCACCCGCTGGTTCGTCTCCGACGACCTGGTCGTCCGCGAGGACGAGGGCGAGTGGCTGTGGGCCCGCGCCCGCACCCCGCACGCATTGGAGCAGCTCCAACGGACGCTGCCCGGCGAGTGGACGACCGAGCACTAGCCCGCCGTGCCGGGCGAGGACGCCTCCGCGTTGCCCGCCACGCCGTAACGGCCGGAGCGGCCCTCCAGCTGTTCGCGCAACGCCATCACCACGACGACCTGGCCCGCCGGGGTGTCGGAGTTGTCGACCGTGGACAGGATCGAGGTGGCGGCGGTGTCCGCGCGGACCACGCCGATCGCGCCCGTGCCGTTCGCGGACCCGTTGGCCCCGGCCAGCACCACGCCCGCGCCGGTCCGGTCGAGCTGGGTCGCGAACCGGGCGACGGTCGACGCGCGGTCCGCGGCGGAGTCACCGATCGCGGCACCACCGGTCAGCACGATCGCGAGCTGCGCCGGCTTCACGCCCGAGGTCGCCTTGACGAACCCCGCGTTGGTCAGGCCGGACAGCGCGGACGCCATCTCGTCGGCCGTGGCCTGCGGCTGGTTGGTCGAGGAGTTGAGCAGCAGCAACGTGCCGAACAGGCCACCCGCGCGGGTGCCGGGGTCGGCGGCTGTGGGCAGCTGCGACCCGGCGGGCTGCAACCGGGCCACGAGGTCGCGCAGCTGGTCCCCGCGAGACGGGTCGGTGACCGCGTCGGTCAGCTGGATCTCGCCGGTGACGGTGGCGCCCGCGGACTTCAGCAGGCTCGTGAGCGCGTCACGGTCGGACGGGCGCGCATCGGCCGTGGTGACGATGACGACCGTGCGGTCGGTGAGCCGGTCCTTGACCGCGAGCGGGCCGACGGACGAGGCGAACTTGTCCGCCTCGGTCAGCTTGGCGTTCAACGCGTTGCGGTCGTTCTGCAGGTCGTTCACCTGCTGTGCCAACGAGTTCTTCTCGTCGCTCAGCCCGGACAGCAACCGTCCGCTGATCGCGGTCGACCCCAGCACGACGCCGACCGCCAGCGCGAGGAACACGGCGGTGATCGAGACTATGTGGTAGCGCAGCGTGATCACGAGAAGAACCCCTTGAACCAGTTGACGACGGATTGCCAGCCGTCGACCACGATGTCGACGTAGACGTGACCGACGCCGGACACCGCGAGTGCCGCCACCATGGCGACGACCGCTGCGGTCACCAGCAGGACGATCACGCCCAGCGAGACCCGGCTGCGGTGCAGGGTCGCGACGGCCTCCCCGTCGACGAGCTTGCTGCCGAGCTTGAGCCTGGTGAGGAACGTGGAGGGGTTGGAACCGGAGTGGCCCCGGTCGAGGAACTCGCGCAGCGTCGCGCGGAGGCCCACCGTGACGACCAGGGACGCGCCGTGTGCTTCGGCGAGCAGCAACGCGAGGTCCTCCGCGTTGCCGGACGCGGGGAACGTCACCGCGCCGATGCCGAGGTCCTGGATCCGCTGCAGGCCCGGCGCGTGGCCGTCGGTCTGCGCGGGCACGACCACCTCGGCGGCCGCGCGCAACGACGCGGTGCCGATGCCGTCGGGGTCGCCGACGATGATGTCCGGCTTGAGCCCGGCGTCGTGCAGGGTGTCCGCGCCGGTGTCGACACCGATCAGCACCGGCCGGTACTCGCGGATGTACTTGCGCAGCTTGCGGAGCTCCTCGGCGTGCGACGGGCCGCCCGCGACGACGAGCACCTGCCGGTCGCGCATCGGCACGTACACCTCGGGCACGCCGACGCCGTCGAGCACGAGCGCGCGTTCGCGGCGCAGGAACTCGATGGTGTTGGCGGAGAACGCCTCCAGCTGAGCCGACATGCCGGCCTTCGCCTCGATCATCGCGTCGGCGATGCTTTCGGCGTTCTGCTCGATCCCCTTGGCGAGCTCGCGTTCCCCGGCGTACACGACACCTTCGTGCAGCCGGATCTTCGTGCCTTCCTTGATCTCCCGCAGCGCGACCGCGCCGACGTTGTCGATCAGCGGAATGCCGGCCTCGATCAGCAGTTCCGGGCCGAGGTTGGGAAAACGCCCCGAAATGGACGGCGAGGCGTTCACGACGCCGACGACCTCGGCCGTGACGAGCGCTTCCACGGTGCGCCGGTCGAGGTCGACGAGGTCCATCACCGCGATGTCACCGGCACTGACGCGCCGGACCAGGTCGCTCGCGCGCCGATCAACCCGCGCGACGCCCGTGACACCGGGAAGTTCGTGGTTGGTGCGGCTCAGCAGCCCGGAAAGCTTCATGGGCCGATAGTGACTCACGGTGCCCACGCGACAGGTGAGGCACGCCGGGCAATTCCAGGCGGCTCAGTCGTCGGGGTGAACTACTACGGCACCAAACGCCAGAACCACCGCGGCGATGAGGACCCAAATGCCGTTGCCGAACCCGGCTTCCAGCGCCGGGTCGATGGCGATGTTGCCTTCCTTGTGAAAGCTGATCGCGTTCAGCAAATACACGAACAACATTCCGGTGACGCCCGCGAGGGCCGCCGCTCCGGCATAAGCGACTTTTCGCCACCTGATGCCCGCGAGCACCGCGGCGGCCGCGAGCACGACCGGGACGGCGAACAACGGGCCGTGCTCGTCCTTCGTGCCACCGAACTGCGTGCTCCACCCCGTGGTGACGTACGAGGTCTGCGGCTGGCCGGGCGCGAGCCTGATCAGCAGCTCCGAGAACGGCAGCAGCGTGGCGCCGACGGCGGCGGCCGCGGCGAGCACGAACAACGCGGTTCCGACGATCTTCCTCATGCCGCCTCCCGTTGCAGCGCAACGGCTCCGGCGAGCGCGACCAGCGTTCCGACGGCGAGGAACACCAGTCCGAACCCGACCGCGAAGTCGGCCTGCTGCTCGAGCGCGTGGCCGCGTTCGGACACCACCAGTGCGCCGATGATCCCGGCCGCGCCGAGCTGTCCGGCCGCGCCGGCCAGTGCCGCGCGGGTGACCCAGACGCCCGCGACGAGCAACGCGAGCGTGACCGCGACGGGGACGCCGTACCAGGGCGACAGCTCACCCGCGGGCCAGTCTCCGGGCTTGTTGAGGATCTCGGTGCCCCACGCGCGGACGACGACCTCGACGCCCCCGGCGTACCCCGTGGAGTACCAGGGCAGCACGAGCGCCGTCGCGGTGAGCACCACTCCGGCCGCGATCAGCGCGATCGCCGTGGGTCTGCCGATCACCGGGTCTCCTGCTGGGGTTCGTCGTGCGGGATGGCGAGCCCGAACGGCGGTGTGTCGTCGTCGTTGCCGAGCTGGTGCACGACCACTCCGTCCTCGTTCTCGTCGTCTTCTTCTTCGGTCTCCGCGGGTTCGGGGTGCCGTCGCTGCGCGAGTGCCGCACCGACGACCGCGATGACCGCTGCCACGACCAGCAGGTACAGCGCGGAGTGGTAGACGAGCTCCTGGCTCTCCCGCGCGTCGGTCTGGGGCGGGACCTGGGACCGGATGATCCGCTCCATCGACCGCAGCTCGGTGACGTAGAGGAACACGACACCGGCGAGGAACCCGGCACCGCCGGCGGCGAGCGGCCGTCCGGCGAACGCGGTCCGGTCGCGCACCAGCAGTACGACGGCGACCACGATGATCACCAGCGACCAGACGACCGGCCACCCGGCGGCGAAGAGGGCGGGCTGGTCGGGAGGACCGTCCGGCGGCTCCGAGTTGGTCGTCCACAACGAGGTGACGATCTTGAGATCGAGCGGCCCGAAACCCTTGTAGACCATGCTGTAGGTCGGCTGGAGCGAGCTGACCGCAGCCAGCAGGGCCGCCAGCCCGAGCAGCACCGGGGCGAGCTTGCGTCGATCAATCACTCTTCGGCTCCACAATCACCGGATACCCGTACGGCGGGGTGTCCGTGTCGTCCGCGTCGTCGGCCTGGTGGATGACCGCGCCGTCACCGGTGTCCGGCCGGGGTTCGGGACGCGGCAGTTCCTGGTGCAGCACGGCCGCGACGGCGGCGAGGCCCGCGGCGATGATCAGCATCGTGACGCCGTCGCCCTGCTCGACCTCGATGGGCACGGGCGAGTCGAGCGAGCCGAGCTCCTCGATCAGGCCCTGCACCCGCACGACGGCGGACCAGGCGGCCCCGACCAGCAGACCGGCGCCGAGCAGCGTGCCGACGCGCATCGCGGGCACCCGGAACGCGAGCACGGCGGACACCAGCATCACGACCGCGGCCCCCACCACCGGTTCCCCGTACTCCAGGGGTTTGAGCAGCAGGAACTCGCGGAAGTCGTCGCGTTCCACGGCCCACGTCGTCGCCTCGAAGCGCAGCGTGCGGCGGTTGACCACGAACTGCACCGAGTAGGCGTTCAGGAACGTGGCCACCACCGCGAGCCCGGCCGCGACGCACACCAGCACCGCCCCGAACACGCGGCGCGTCGTCACAGATCCGGTCACCCTGCCCATCATGCCGAACGTGAGCGCTGTCAGCCCTTCTTCTTGCGCCTGCGCACGACCGGCGCCGACGACTTGTCGGCCTTGGCCGCGGCCAGCAGCTCCTCGGCGTGCGCGCGACCGGTGTCGGTCGAGTCCATGCCGGCGAGCATGCGGGCCAGCTCGACGACCCGTTGCGTCTCGTCGAGCTTGCGCACGGCGGACCGCGTGAACGTGCCGTCCGCGGACTTGTCCACGACGAGGTGCCGGTCGGCGAACGCGGCGACCTGCGGCAGGTGCGTCACGACGATGACCTGGTGCGAGCGGGCCAGCCGGGCGAGCCTGCGCCCGACCTCGACCGCCGCTCGGCCACCGACACCGGCGTCGACCTCGTCGAACACCAGCGTGGGCACCGGGTCGGAGTGCGACAGCACGACCTCGAGCGCGAGCATGACGCGCGAGAGCTCACCGCCGGACGCGCCCTTGTGCACCGGCAGCGCGGGCGCGCCGGGGTGCGAGATCAGCCGCAGCTCCACGTCGTCCACGCCGGACGAGCCCGCGTGCAGGATCGAGCGGCCGACGGTCAACGCCTGCGCGTCACCGGCCTCGGCGTGCCGGGGCCGGACGGCCAGCTCGACCGTGGCGTGCGGCATGGCGAGCCCATCGAGCTCCTCGCTGACGGCCTTGCCGAGCTCCAGCGCGGCCTCGGTGCGCGCGGCGGTGACCCGTTCGGCCAGGCCGGCCAGTTCGACGGCCAGCTCGTCGCGCCGGGTGGCCAGCGCGGTCAGCGCCTCCTCCGACGTGTCGAGCCCGTCGAGCCGGGCGCGGGCGTCGGCGGCCCAGGCGATCACGCCGTCGACGTCCGCCGCGTACTTGCGGGTCAGCGCCTTCAGCTCGGCCTGCCGTTGCAGCACGGCCTCCAGGCGGCCGGGGTCGGCCTCCAGGTGGTCGAGGTAGCCGGAGATCTCGGCACCGACGTCGGCGAGCAGCGTGGCGGCCTCGACGAGACGGGGTTCCATCTCGCGCAGCTTCGGGTCCTCGGACGCCGACAGCCGGCGGGCGGCCTCGGAGATCAACCCGAGCGCGCCGGGGTTGTCCGGGTCGCCCTCGAGCGAGCCGGACACCGCGAACTGCGCGCCCTGGGCGGCTTCGCGGAGCTGGTCGGCGTCGGCGAGGCGACGCGCCTCGTCGTGCAGTTCGGCCTCTTCGCCGGGCTTGGGGTCGACCGCGTCGATCTCGGTCAGCCCGTGCCGCAGCAGGTCGGCCTCGCGAGCGAGCTCGCGGGAGCGTTCGGTGCGTTCGCGCAGCTCGGTCGAGACGCGCAGCCACTCCTCGCGGACCGACTGGTACGCGCGCAGCGGCTCGCCCACGTCGTCGCTCGCGAACCTGTCGAGCACACCGCGTTGCTCGGTCGGCCGCATGAGCCGCAGCTGGTCGTTCTGCCCGTGCACGGCGATGAGCTGCTCGGCCAGTTCGGACAGGACTCCGACCGGCACGGAACGGCCACCGACGTGCGCGCGCGAGCGGCCGTCGGAACCCACGGTGCGGATCGCGATCAGCGACCCGTCCTCGTCGGCCTCGCCGCCGACCTCCTCCGCCACCTTCGCGGCAGGGCTGCCCGCCGGAGCCTGGAAGCGGCCTTCGACCACCGCTTTGTCGGCCCCGGTACGCACCCGCGAAGCCTCTGCTCGGCCACCGCCCAGCAGGTGCAACCCGGTCACGACCATGGTCTTGCCCGCACCCGTCTCACCGGTGACGACGGTGAATCCGGGATCCAGTTCAAGGGTGGCCTCGTCGATCACGCCAAGGCCATTGATGCGCATCTCGGCCAGCACAGGGCGAACCTTACTTGTCGACTCCGACATTTCCTCGCGGGCACCATAACGAGCGAGTGCCGACGCACCGAGCGGCGCGATCAGCCTGCCGATGGTCCCCGCCAGCCCTTCACCGGCAGGTCGAACTTCTCGACCAGCCGGTCCGTGAACGGTGCCTGGCGCAGCCGCACGACCTTCAGCGGTATCGCGCCCTCCACGATCTCGATCCGCGCGCCCGCGGGCAGCTCGAACGTGCGCCGCCCGTCCGCGGACAGCGCCGCCGGGTGCCCGGTCGCCTCGATCTCGAACGCCACGTGCGACTTCGGCGAGACGACCAGCGGTCTGGCGAACAACGCGTGCGCGTTGCTCGGCACGACCAGGATCGCCTGCACGTCCGGCCACACGACCGGTCCGCCCGCGGAGAACGCGTAGGCGGTGGAGCCCGTGGGCGTCGCGCACAGCACGCCGTCGCAGCCGAACGCCGACACCGGCCGTCCGTCGACCTCGACGACGACCTCGAGGATGCGTTCGCGGATCAGCTTCTCGACGCTGATCTCGTTGAGCGCCCAGGTCTTCACGACGACCTCGCCGCCGACCTTGGCGATCAGGTCGAGCGTCATGCGCTCTTCCACGAAGTAGTCGCGTTCCAGCACGTGCCCGACGGCCTCGTGCAACGCGTCCGAGTCGGCCTCGGCGAGGAACCCGACGCGGCCGAGGTTCACGCCGAGCACCGGCACGCGCGCGGGACGGGCCAGTTCGGCGCCGCGCAGCAGCGTGCCGTCACCGCCCAGCACCAGCACGAGCTCGGTGCCCTCGGCGGCGTGGTCGTCGGCGGGCACGACCTTGGTGCAGCACGACGGGCCGAGGTCTCGTGCCTCGTCGTCGAGCACCCTCGTCGTGACGCCTCCGACCGCGAGGCGGCCGGCGACCTGACGGGCGAGATCGATGTTGCTCTGGTGACCGGTGTGGACGACCAGCAGGACTTCCCTCATTGGGGCCCTTCTTCGACGGCGGTGCGCACCATCTCGTCCGCGGGGACCGGTTCTCCCTTGCGGAGCCAGAGGAAGTATTCGACGTTGCCGGACGGGCCGGGCAGCGGGCTCGCGACGACCCCGTGCACGGCCAGGCCGAGTTCGGCTGCCGCCCTGGTCACGTCGAGCACGGCGTCGACGCGGAGCTCGGGCTCGCGCACGACGCCACCGGAGCCGAGGCGTTCCTTGCCGACCTCGAACTGCGGCTTGACCATCGGCAGCAGATCGCCTTCCTCGTCGAGGCACGCGGCCAGTGCGGGAAGCACAAGCCTCAACGAGATAAACGAAAGATCGGCCACCACGAGTTCAACATTGCCGCCGATGTCCTCGGGCGTGAGGGTGCGGACGTTGGTCTTGTCCTTCACCACGACCCGGTCGTCGGTCTGCAGCTTCCAGTCGAGCAGACCCCTGCCGACGTCGGCCGCGACGACCTGCCGTGCGCCCTTGCGCAGCAGCACGTCGGTGAAACCGCCAGTGGATGCTCCCGCGTCGAGACAGCGCTTTCCGGTCGGGTCGATGTGGAACCCGTCGAGCGCGCCGATGAGCTTGTGCGCTCCCCGCGACGCCCAGTTGGGGTCGTTGGCGATGTCCTTGACGACGACCGCGTCGGAGGTCTCCACGGCGGTCGCGGGCTTGGTCGCGACGGTGCCGCGCACCTTCACGCGCCCGTCCGCGACGAGTTGGCTGGCGTGCTCACGGGACCTGGCGAGCCCCCTGCGCACGAGTTCGGCGTCGAGCCGCACCCTGCGAGGCACTGTGCATCACACCTTGTCGATGCTCGACAGTGCGTCGGTGAGCGTCGCGTGCACCGCGTCGAACCGGCCCACGTGCTCTTCCAGGGGAACGTTCTCAAGCCCGTCGAGCCGCTCCAGCGCGCCTTCGATGGCGTCGGCCGGGTTCGGCGGCGGTCCGGGCAGGGGGTAGCTCACGGTCTTACGGTAGCCGATGCAGTACCGACAGGTCCGCGCCGACATACGTGGGCTTTTGCTCATCCGGAAGCGCTTGCGCCTCTTGTTCGGTCGATACACCCGTGAGCACGAGCAGTGAGTCCATGCCGGCGTTGACGGCGCCCAGGACGTCGGTGTCGAGGCGGTCGCCGATGACGAGCGGGCGGTGCGCGCCGAGGTCCTTGGCCGCCTGCTGGAGCAGTGGCGTGGCGGGCTTGCCGGCGACCAGCGGTTCCTGGTCGGTCGCGGCCCTCAGGGCGGCGACGAGGCTGCCGTTGCCGGGGAGGAGGCCGCGTTCGGTGGGCAGGGTGGCGTCGACGTTGCACGCCACCCACAGCGCGCCGCCCCGGATGGCCACGGTGGCCTCGGCCAGCTCGCGCCAGCCGAGGTCCATCGAGAGGCCCTGCAGGACCGCCACCGCGCCCTCGGCGGTGTCGGTCGGGACGAGCCCGCGCTTCAGCACCTCGGCCTGGAGGGCCTTGGTGCCGAGCACGAGCACGGTGGAGCGCTTCGGCAGGCGGTCGGCCAGCATGGCCGCGCCCGCCTGGGAGGAGGTGCTCACCTCGTCGACGTTCGTCTCGAACCCGAGCTCGACGAGGTGATCCGCGACCGCCTGTGGTGAGCGGGAGGCGTTGTTGGTGACGTAGCGGATGCCGACGCCCTTGCTCCTGGCCGCCGCAATCGCTTCGGCGGCTCCCGGCACGGCCTCGTTTCCGCGGTAGACGGTGCCGTCGAGATCGATCAGCAACGCGTCGTACCTGTCGACCAACGTCTCGCTCACTGTTCCGGCGTCTCCTCCTGGGTCAGCTCGAACGCGCGCTCGGCGGCGTCCGTCTCCCCTTCGTCGTCAGCCTCGGCGGCGTTGAGGAACCACTTGACGGCTTCCTCGGTACGCCCGGCCGCGGCCAGGTTGTCGGCGTAAGCGTAGAAGAGCCGCGCGGAGTAGGGCGTGCGCTGCCCCGGGTCGAGGTCCGGCCCCTGCAACGCGACCACGGCCGCGTCCAGCTGACCCATGTCCCGGCGAGCACCGGCCGCGACGATCCGCAGCTCGATCTCGTCCTCCTGGCTGAGCTCCTTGGCCGCCGGGTCCTTGGCGAGGTCGATGGCCCGCTCCGGCCGGCCGAGGGCCCGCTCGCAGTCGGCCATGATCGCCAGGTGGCCCGGTCCGGGCATCATCCGGCGGGCGGCCCGCAGCTCGCTGAGCGCCTCGGACCACTCGTCCGCGAAGTACGCCGTCAGTCCGGCGGCCTCGCGCACGACACCGACCCGCGCCGCCTTGCTGCGCGCGTACCGGGCGTGCTCCAGGGCGAGCTCGGGCTCCTCGTCGATCAGCAGCCCGGCCGCGGCCAGGTGCTTGCCGACGAGCTCCGCGAGGCCCTTGGGGAGGCTGCGCAGCTCGAGCTTGATCTCGGGGTCGAGCAGCGACAGGTCGGCTTCCTCGGGCAGCTCGGGCCGTCCGCCACGGGGCGCGGGCGCCTCGTCGCGAACCTCTTCGGCCTCGCCGCTCTCGTCAGCGTCGTCGTCGCCCTCGTCGTCCTGGGTGGCGGCCTCGACGTCGGCGACCTTCTCGGTCTCGTCGTCCTCGGTCTCGTCGTCGCCCGCGTCCTCGGCGGCGGTGTCGGCCTTGGCGGCCTCACGGCCGGCGGCGCGGGTGGCGGCGGCGCCGTCCCCGAGCCGGTAGCCGGCGCGCTCGCCCTGCTCGGTCACCTCGGCCTCGGCACCGTCCTCGACGGCGTCCTTGGCGGCGGCGTCCTGCTCGGCGATGCGCTCCTGGAACCGCGCGGCCCGCTCACGGCTGCGCTCGTCGCGCTTGTCGTCACTGGCCGAACGCTCGTCGGACCGGACGTCGTCCCGCGCGGCCTCGTCCTTGCGGTAGCCACCGCGGTCGTCGTCGCGCCGGAAACCGCCCCGGTCACCCGAGTCGTTCTTCCGGTAGCCGCCCCGGTCGCCGGAGTCGTTCTTGCGGTACCCGCCGCGGTCACCGGAACCCTGGCCCCGGTGCCCACCGCGCTCGTCGTCCCGGCGGAAGCCGCCGCGGTCGTTCGAACGGTCACCGCGGTACCCACCGCGGTCGCTCGACTCGCTCTTGCGGTAGCCGGGACGGTCGCCCGAGCCCTGGCCGCGGTATCCACCGCGCTCGCCGCCACGCTCGTCATCGCGCCGGAACCCACCGCGGTCGCTGGAACCCTGCCCGCGGTACCCACCACGGTCACCACCGCGATCGTCCTTGCGGTAGCCACCACGGTCGCCGGACTCGCTCTTGCGGTAACCGGGACGGTCACCCGAGTCGCTCTTGCGGAAGCCGGGACGGTCGCCGGAACGCTCGCCGCGGAATCCGCCGCGATCACCGGAGCGGTCGTCCTTGCGGAAGCCGCCGCGCTCGCCCGAGTCGTCCTTGCGGAAGCCGGGACGGTCGCCGCGGTAACCGCCACGGTCACCGGAGTCGTCCTTGCGGTAGCCACCGCGGTCGCTGGAGCCCTGGCCCCGGTAGCCGCCACGGTCGCCCGAGTCGTCCTTGCGGTAGGCCGGCCGATCGCTGCGGTAGCCGCCGCGGTCGCTCGACCCCTGGCCGCGAGAGGCGCCGCGGTCGCTCGAACGGTCGCCGCGGTAGCCACCGCGATCACCGGAGTCGTCCTTGCGGTAGCCACCACGGTCGCTGGAACCCTGACCGCGGTAACCGCCGCGGTCGCCTGAGCCGGCGCGGTTGTCTCGACGGTCGCCGCTGTTGCTGCGGTCGCCGGAGCCTTCACCACGCTGGGAGTTGCTGCTGAACTTTCGATCGCCTGACGTACGGCCACTGTCGGAATGGCGCGGTCGGTCTCCCTGGCCACGCTGACGGTCGCCGGGACGATCCCCGAACCTGGACACCAAATCCTCCTACTTACTTGGACACGCTGAAAGGGGCCTGTGAGCGATGCACTGTAATTGTGCCCCGCGATCACAAGCCCCTTCAGGGAAGTAAAGTTCGGCGGCGACCTACTCTCCCACACCGTAACCAGTGCAGTACCATCGGCGCAGAAGGGCTTAACTACCGGGTTCGGAATGGGACCGGGTGT